>CABQMF010000001.1 GCA_902465265.1 uncultured Collinsella sp.
GTACCAACGTGCGGTGAAGAACGGAAGAAGCCGGTAGTGCAAGCCGATAATTCAAGAATTCAATAAGCAGCGGTGTGAGAGAGCGCCGCATTACACGTAACTAGGAGCGTGGTTACACAATGCAGGAGGCATGGGAAGGCTTCAAGGAAGGCATCTGGACGGGAGAGGTTGACGTCCGAGACTTCATCCAGAAGAACTACACCCCTTACGAGGGCGACGAGTCGTTCCTCGCCGGCCCGACCGAGCGTACCAAGGAGCTGTGGGGCGAGGTTCTCGACCTGCTGCTCAAGGAGCGCGAGCAGGGCGGCGTCCTCGATATGGACACCAAGACTGTCACGGGTATCGTGAGCCACCCCGCTGGCTACATCGATAACGCCCACCGCGAGAAGGAGACCATCGTCGGCCTCCAGACCGACAAGCCGCTCAAGCGCGCGCTGCACGTCAACGGTGGTATCCGCATCGCTTGCCAGGCTGCCAGCCAGCACGGCTACAAGGTCGACGAGAACGTTGTCGAGCGCTACACCTTCGAGCGCAAGACCCACAACGCCGGCGTCTTCGATGTCTACACCCCCGAGATGCGTGCTTGCCGCTCGGCCCACATCATCACCGGTCTGCCCGATGGCTATGGCCGCGGCCGCATCATCGGCGACTACCGTCGTGTTGCCCTGTACGGCGTCGACTACCTGATCAAGGACAAGGAGGCCCAGAAGGCTTCCACCCCGACGGTCATGACCGCCGACAACATCCGCGATCGCGAGGAGCTGCAGGAGCAGATCCGCGCCCTCGGCGAGCTCAAGATGATGGCCGAGACCTATGGTTTCGATATTTCCAACCCTGCTACCAACACGCAGGAGGCCATCCAGTGGATGTACTTCGCCTACCTCGCTGCCGTCAAGGAGCAGAATGGCGCCGCTATGTCCATCGGCCGTACCTCTACGTTCATCGACATCTACGCTGAGCGCGACCTTGCCAACGGTACCTTCACGGAGGAGCAGATCCAGGAGTTCGTGGATCACTTCATCATGAAGCTCCGCATGGTCAAGTTTGCCCGTACCCCCGAGTACCAGGCCCTGTTCACCGGTGATCCGCAGTGGGTCACCGAGTCCATCGGCGGCATGGGTGTTGACGGCCGTACGCTCGTTACCAAGATGAGCTACCGCTACCTGCACACGCTCGAGAACATGGGTACCAGCCCCGAGCCCAACATGACCGTTCTGTGGTCGACCCGTCTGCCCGAGAACTTCAAGAAGTTCTGCGCCAAGACTTCTGTCGCCAGCTCTTCGATCCAGTACGAGAACGACGACCTCATGCGCGTTTACCATGGCGACGACTACGGCATCGCCTGCTGCGTGTCCTCCATGCGCATCGGCAAGGAGATGCAGTTCTTCGGCGCCCGCGCCAACCTGGCCAAGTGCCTGCTGTACGCACTCAACGGCGGTGTTGACGAGGTCTCCAAGAAGCAGGTCGGCCCCAAGTACCGCGCCGTCGAGGGCGATACGCTCGATTACGATGACGTTGTGGCCAAGTACAACGACATGATGAAGTGGCTTGCTGGCGTGTACGTCAACTCGCTGAACATCATTCACTACATGCACGACAAGTATTGCTACGAGCGCATCCAGATGGCTCTGCACGACAAGCACGTGCACCGCTGGTTCGCTACGGGCATCGCTGGCCTTTCCGTCGTGGCTGACTCCCTGTCTGCCATCAAGTACGCTAAGGTCCACCCCGTCCGTGATGAGAACGGCATCATCGTCGACTTCGAGACCGAGGGCGAGTTCCCCAAGTACGGTAACGACGACGACCGCGTCGACCAGATCGCTCACGACGTTGTGCACCAGTTCATGGAGTACATCCGCATGAACGACACCTACCGCAACTCCGTGCCCACGACCTCGGTTCTGACCATTACCTCCAACGTCGTGTACGGTAAGAAGACCGGCTCCACGCCCGACGGCCGCAAGGCTGGCCAGCCGTTCGCCCCGGGTGCTAACCCCATGCACAAGCGTGATAGCCACGGCGCCATCGCTTCGCTGTCTTCGGTTTCCAAGCTCCCGTTCCGCGATGCTCAGGACGGCATCTCCAACACCTTCTCCATCATCCCGGGTGCGCTCGGCAAGGAGGACCAGGTGTTCTTTGGCGATATCGACCTTGATCAGCTGGGCGAGTAACTATTGTTAGTGCTATACTAACAATAACGATTACTGATTAGCGCGCCGGTTTCGGCCGGCGCCTATCGATCGAAGGAGACACATTATGAAGGTTTCTGAAGTTTCCGAGACTCAGGCCGATAACCTGGTCCACATGCTCGACGCTTACGCCGAGAAGGGTGGCCATCACCTGAACATCAACGTCTTCAACCGTGAGACGTTGCTCGATGCTCAGGCTCACCCCGAGAAGTACCCGCAGCTGACCATCCGCGTTTCCGGCTATGCCGTGAACTTCCACACGCTCACCAAGGAGCAGCAGGACGAGGTCATTTCGCGTACCTTCCACGACAAGTTCTAAAGGGGTTTAACTCCCGCAGGATCGCCGGGCCGCTTTGGGTTACTTTCCAAAACGTCCTCGGACATGCAAAGGGCTCCGCTGCGCGCTTCGCGCGGCGGAGCCCTTTGCGTCCTGCGGAAATGTTTTGGAAAGTAACCCAAAGCGGCCCGGCGGGGGTCCTGTGTAGTCACCCTTTAGGCGGAACTCTCCTAATTATTTGGATGAGTCGTTTACTTACTTGTGCTGTTACCGTCTTCCCGCTGTTGTTGGGGTATGCTTTGTTCGTATGTAAACGTTTGACATGTTGATGGGGGAGGGTGCTATGGCTCGCGAGGGCGCTCGTTCTAAGGATTCTGCTAAGCCTGGCATCAAGGAAGTTGCAGCGGTGGCGGGGGTTTCGCCTACTACGGTATCTCGCGTGCTTAATAATCGCGGCTATATTAGCCAAGAGACCCGCGATAAGGTCCATGCCGCGATGGAGCGCATCAACTATACGCCCAACGATATCGCCCGTGCCATGCTCAACGGTCGCCTGAACCTTATCGGTATGATCGTTCCCTTTGTGAGCAGCCCGTTCCATGCTCAGGTTGTGCAGGCGGTCGAGCGCACGTTAGCGGAAAACGGCTTTAAGATGTTGCTGTGCAACAGCGCCAATCGACCCGATCTTGAGCGTTCCTATATTGACATGCTCCGCCGCAATATGGTCGACGGCGTCATCGTCAACTCCCTCAATATCGGTGCCGAGGCATATGCCGAGATGGGCTTGAGCCTGGTTGGCATCGACTGCGATCTTGGCGAGGGCTCTGTCCAGATTGCAAGTGACAGCTATGGCATTGGCGAGCTCGCCACGCGCCGTCTGATTGATGACGGCTGCAGGCGTATCCTGTGCCTGCGCAGCAATAGCCGCATGCGCATGCCTGCCAATAAGCGTACCGATGCCTACCTCGATGTTGTTGAGCAGGCCGGTTTGTCCGCGCTTGTCCGTGAGGTTGAGTTCGTTAAGCCCGACGACGAAAAGGGCGCGGTCGTTGCGAAGATCCTCGATGAGAACCCCGATATTGACGGCATCTTTGCGGGAGACGATACGATGGCGGCCATCTGTCTCAACGTGATGAAGCAGCGCGGCTTGAGCGCTCCAGACGATATTAAGGTCGTGGGCGCGGATGGTGCCCGCCGAACAATGACGTTTATGCCTGACTTAACAACCGTACGTCAAGATATCGATCGCATCGGAGAGCTCGCGGCGCAATCCATCATCGCTCTTATTAACGGCGATAATCCCGAATCGAATATCAAGCTCCCCGTTGAACTCATTGAGGGCAAAACCGCATAGTTCATCCCGTGCCAAAAGAATTCCTCAAACGCCTCTGATGACCGTTCACCGGCATATGTCAACCGTTTGCCGACGACTGGAACTGCGAAAAGACGTATTGGTGAGAAAACGTTTGACATATGAAAACGATTGACATATCTTGCCATTGTACCGAGTTAGTATGTCGTGGAAAGGAAGTCTCGGATGCACAAGGTGTATTACCAGCCTGAGGGAATTTGGGTAGGCGACATCATGCCGTACGGCGAGGACGGCACGTTCTATCTCTATCATCAGCGTGACACGCGTAACCCCGAACCTTTCGGAGAGCCGTTTGGCTGGTCACTCGCTACGACCAAGGATTTCGTCAACTACAAGGACTTTGGCGAGAGCCTTGAGCGCGGCGGCGACGAGGAAGTCGACCAGTACATTTATGCCGGCACGGTGTTTAAGGTGGGCGACAAGTACCATGCGCTCTACACTGGTTGCAATCGCGATAAGGTCCGCGCACGTTTGATGAAGCAGGTTCTTCTTCATGCAACGAGCGACGACGCCGTCAAGTGGGAGAAGAACATCGCCGAGACGCTGCTTCCGCCCCAGGAGGGTTACGATGACCGCAACTGGCGCGATCCCTTTGTGCTTTGGGATGAGGAGAACGAAGAGTACATGCTCATCCTCGGCACGCGTGTGGGCGAGGACAAGCGTCTGATGACCGGCCGCCTGGTCAAGTTCACCTCCAAGGATCTGACCAACTGGGAGTTCCAGGGCGACTGGTGGAACCCGGGCCTGTACACCATGTTTGAGATGCCTGATCTCTTTAAGATGGGCGACTGGTGGTACCTCGTC
Organism: uncultured Collinsella sp.; assembly: GCA_902465265.1. Taxonomy (GTDB): domain Bacteria; phylum Actinomycetota; class Coriobacteriia; order Coriobacteriales; family Coriobacteriaceae; genus Collinsella. The sequence goes on from CABQMF010000001.1 coordinate 4,643, forward strand.
TTTTCCGAGTACAGCGACGGCAACAAGACCCGTTACCGCATGTCCAAGTCCATCAACGGTCCCTGGATTACCCCTGCTGACGACTCCTTCGACGGCCGCGCGTACTACGCCGCTCGCACCGCATTCGATGGCGAGCGTCGCGTTCTCTTTGGTTGGGTTCCTACGCGTGACGAGGGCGGCGACCCCAGCTCTTACCTATGGGGTGGCACCTTTATGCCCCTCGAGATCGTTCAGCGTGCCGACGGAACGCTCGGCACCAAGCTCCCCGACAGCATGCTTGGCGCCTTTGGCGAGGCTAAGGCAGTCGAGACCTTTGAGCTTTCCTGCGAGTCGGGCAAGGTCGAGCAGGTGCTCGCCGCAGATGCCGGCTCCACCTACTTGCTCGATGCCGACATTGAGCTCAGCGGTAACGCTGCCGGCTTCTCGGTCAAGTTCGCCGAGGACGCCGAGACCGGTCTTGCCTATGAGTTCCGCGCCAACCTGCGCGAGGGCAAGCTCGAGTTCACGCCGGCTCCCCAGTACCCGTGGTTCCAGGTCAACAACATGGGCCTCGAGCGTCCGTTGTTCTTTAAGGGCGAGGGCACTCACCATGTGCGTCTGGTCGTCGACGACGACATCGCGACCATCTTTGTCGATGACGTTGCGCTCAACGCTCGCTTCTGCAACAAGCAGGGCCAGGGTGTGGCGCTTACCGTCACCGACGGTGCGCTCAAGTGCGCAAACGCAACGATCGCGTCTCTGTAGCGGCAACGAACCGTTTTATGATTTAGAAAAGGAATGGAGAGGAACATGGACTACAAGGCAGTGTCCCAGCAAGTCGTCGACAACGTCGGCGGACTGGAGAACATCGAGGGCGCCACGCATTGCGTGACCCGTCTGCGTCTGGTGCTGAAGGATACGAGCAAATACAACAAGGCCGAGCTCGAGAACATCGATGGCGTCAAGGGCGTGCTGTACAACAGCGGCCAGCTCATGATCATCTTCGGTACCGGTACCGTCAACAAGGTTTACGATGAGTTTATGGCTCTGACGGGCGTTAAGGAGATCAGCGCTTCCGAGGTCAAGGGCGCCGAGGCGGACAAGAAGGGCAAGTTCTTCTCGGTCCTCAAGGTATTCTCGGACATCTTTATCCCCATCATTCCCGCCTTCGTCGGCGCTGCAATCATCATCGGCCTTAAGTCGCTGATCGTTGCCAACGGCCTCTTTGGCATGGAGGGCAGCCTCGCCGATCACAGCGAGTTCCTCAAGAACCTCGCAAGCTTCTTTGCCATTATCGCCACCACGTTCGACTACCTGCCTGTCCTGGTTATGTACAGCGCAGTCAAGCGTTTTGGCGGTAACCCGATCCTGGGCATCCTCGTCGGTATCGTCATGGTTCACCCGAGCCTTATGAACCGCAACACGTTCGTTATGGACCCGACGGGTGCTGAGTACTGGAACTTTGGTCCGCTCTCCATTCCCATGGTTGCTTTCCAGGGCGGCGTGTTCCCTGCAATTCTGACCGCCTGGTTTATGGCCAAGGTCGAAAAGATTGCCCAGAAGTACATCCCCGAGGTCGTTTCGTTCGTCTTTGTCCCGACCGTTACCCTGATTCTTGCTAACGTCGCCCTGTTCACCGTGTTCGGCCCGCTCGGTAACCTGATCGGTGACGTCCTCGCCGGCGTAATCGATATCCTGTACAACAGGATGGGCGTCTTTGGTGCCTTTGTCTTCGCCGCGTTCCTGCAGCCGCTCGTCGTTACCGGTACGCATCAGTTCATCCAGGGTATCGAGGCAAACCTTGTTGCCACGACTGGCTTCAACTACATCCAGGCCATCTGGTCGGTTTCCATCATCGCCCAGGGCGGCGGCGCCATCGGTATGTACCTCATTCACAAGAAGCACTCCAAAGAGCGCAACATCTGCATGTCGTCCTTTATCCCGACGCTGGTCGGAATCTCCGAGCCCGCTATCTTTGCTGCAAACATGCGCTATTCGATCATTCCGTTCATCTGCGCATGCATCGGTGCAGGCTGCGGCGGTGCCTTCGTCAAGCTCTTTGAGGTGCGCGCTATCGGTCAGGGTCTGACCGGCGTGCTTGGCCTGCTCATCGTCACGCCCGAGACCCTCGTGTGGTATGTGGCTGGCAATCTCATCGCCTTTATCGTGCCGATCGTCTTGATCTTTGCCTACAACAAGGCAAAGGGCGTGCCGACCACCGATGAAGAGGGCGCTGGCGCTGGCTTCGACGTTAGCTTCTAGTTGAGCCGTTCAGTGTAATCTGAGGATAAGTCCATTTGAGGAAGGGCGTTCGACTCGTGTGAGTCGAGCGTCCTTCCCCATAGACGAGAAAGTCAACGGCGATGTTAAATCAAAAAAACAAGGTGACACGCGCGGACTATGAGCAGTGGCGTGCCGGACAGGATGAGACGGCGGCTCGCATCGCGTCCGACCCCGATAGGCTTCTGTTCCATGTGGAGCCTGAGCTTGGCTGGCTCAACGACCCCAACGGTTTGGTTCAGATTGGTGATACGTATCACATCTATCATCAATACGATCCTTTCGATGCTGCGCATGGCGGTCCAGTGCTTTGGAACCATCTGACGACAAAGGATTTTGTGACGTACGAGAATCACGGCCCCGTGCTGTTCCCCGATTCCGATTTGGATTCGAGCGGAGCGTATTCTGGTTCTGCCTTTGTACGTGATGGCAAGATTCACTACTTCTATACCGGCAACGTCAAGCATTTTGACCGCGATGATTACGACTACGTGTTGACGGGCCGTGAGCAAAACCAGATTCATATGGTTGCCGAGAATCCCGACGAATTGGGCGAGAAGCGCATGGCTGTTGGACCAGTCGATTACCCCGACGATATCGGTACGCACGTGCGCGACCCCAAGATCCTTGAGCACGATGGTATCTACTACATGGTTCTGGGCGCTCGTACGAAAGACGACCGTGGCTGCGTGCTTGTCTATACCTCGCGCGATCTAGAGGTCTGGGGCTATGCGACGCGCATTGAGCTGGACGAGAACTTTGGCTTTATGTGGGAGTGCCCCGATCTGTTTGAGCTCGATGGCGAGCTTATTCTCGTTTGCTGTCCGCAGGGTGTGCCTGCCGATGGTTGGCGTTACCGCAATCCGCATCAGTGCGTGTGGTTCCCTATCGAGGCCGATTGGGAGGCGCCGAGCTTTAAAATCGTCAGGCAGGGCATGCCCCCGATGGTCGATGCCGGTTTTGATTTCTATGCTCCGCAGTCCTTTGAGGATGCTGCAGGCCGGCGTTTGATGATCGGATGGTCGGGTTGCCCCGACGCGACAGCAGAAAACCCGACGGTGGCGCGCGGGTGGCAGTGCGCGTTGACGGTGCCGCGAGAGCTGAGCATGCGCGATGGTAAGCTCTGCCAGCAGCCGGCGCACGAGATTGAGAGGATGCGCGGCGGCTGCGTTCGTGCTGTAGGCGAAGAGACCGTCGAGGAGCCGGGACGCCTGTTTGATGTCGTGGTTTCCTGTGAGGGCGCCAAGATGATCGAGCTCGAAATCCGCAAGGGTGTCTTTGTGCGTTATGCGGAGGGGATGCTTACCCTCGATATGGGTAATGAAGGCTATGGGCGAGACCGGAGGTCGATTGAGCTCAGCGAGCTTCGCGACCTGCGCGTGCTTTCGGACACTACGATGGTCGAGATTTTTGCCAACGGCGGCGAGGCAGCACTTACGAGCCGTACCTATTCGCCGGCGGTTTCGGCGATGGGGTTGCATGCCGAGGGTGCGGCGTCGATGGATTTCTACCGTCTCGCGCATTAACCGTGCGTGGAACACGATTGGACTTGCTGGGCGGAATGTGTCGTAGTTGCCGCAGCGAACTACCGTTTATCGCGTATAGCTACCGTTTGCGGAGTAAGTAACACCTATTAATAAACCGTGTAAAATCTCAGGTAAGCACGGAGTTTTCCAGGGAGACGCTGTCCTTTGTTGTGTGCAAGGGGCGGCGTCTCTTTGGCGCTCTGCCGCCGTTGTGCAACAGTGCGGCGGCGCGTGCCATGTATTGAAAAGCCAATGTCGAGATGGGTCGTGATAATAATGGGCAAGTACGTAATCGTGGTTGAGTCTGGGTCGGATGTGACGCCGGAGCTCTGCGAGCGCTACGGCATCGTGCGCGTGCCCATGCACGTCACAGTTGGCGACGAGACCGTTGAAGATGGTTCAATCGATCCGCTCGAGATTTACTCGCGCTGCAACGAGCTCGGTGTTATGCCTAAGACGAGTGGCTGCGCGCCTGCGGATTTTGCTCACGTGTACGACCGCATTCACGCTGAGCAGCCTGACGCGACCATTTTGCATCTTGCGTATTCTGAGGCCACGACTTGTTCGCATCAGTCCTCCAAGATTGCGGCCCAGGGGCGCGACTACGTGTTCTCCATGGACACGCGTTTTGTCTCGGTGGGCCAGTCGCTCGTTGTCGTCGAGACCGCCAAATACATCGAGGCTCACCCCGATGCCACCGTCGACGAGATCTTTGCTTTTACGAATTCCGTCATGGACCGTGTGTTGCTGGGCTTTGTTCCTACCGACCTAGCCTTCCTTAAGGCGGGCGGTCGTCTGTCCAACGTGGCATTCCTTGGCGCCCACCTGCTCAAGATTAAGCCCTGCATTGAGGTGACGGGCGGCAAGTTCGTGGCAACCAAGAAGTTCCGCGGCTCTATGCTCAAGTGCGCCCGCGCCTTTATTGACCACATGGTTGCGAAGGGCGAGATTGACTACTCGCACATTGGCCTGGCGTATTCGGTAGGCCTTTCCCAGGAGCTGCGCGACGACATGGAAGTCTATGCGCACGACCTGGGCTTTAAGGACATTACCTGGACTCAGGTCGGCGGCGTCATCTCGAGCCATTGCGGCCCGACCGCCTTCGGCGCGGTGCTCACGCTCAAGGCGTAAGGCCTGGCGTCTATCGATTTCTATTGCCTCGGCGGCGGGCGGGTTGCGACAGCCTTCCCGCCGTTCTTGCGTGGGGCCAAATAGAACAGCCCAATTGACCGCTAAACCGTTTCGCCATCATGCATATGGGCTAGAATGACTCTGACATTTATGTAGCTAAAACCAATGAGAGGCAAGGTAGCGGGAATGGCTGAGATGACGCTCGAGGGTGTGGACGCTCGTCCCGAGGACTCTGCGTTTGCCCTGGGCCGCGTGCATTCGATTGAGACGATGGGAACGGTCGATGGACCCGGCATCCGCTTTGTGGTGTTTGTTCAGGGCTGTCCCATGCGCTGTGCGTATTGCCACAACCCCGACACCTGGTCGGTTAACGGCGGCACCATGGTGACCGTCGAGCACCTGATGGACGAGTTCCAGAGCAACCATGAGTTTTACCGCAGCGGTGGTATTACGGTGTCCGGCGGCGAGCCGCTCCTGCAGCCTGAGTTTTTGGCCGACCTGTTCCGTGCAATGCACAACAACCCCGATGGTCGCGTGCATACCTGCTTGGATAGCTGCGGCTATGCGTTCGATCCCGCGCATCCCGAGAAGTTCGATGCCGTACTAAACGAGACCGATATGGTGCTGCTCGACATTAAACACGCCGATCCCGTCGAGCATAAAAAGCTGACCGGTTGCGATCCCGCACGCATTCTGGCGTTTGGTGATGAGCTCGCGCGTCGCAAGATCAAGGTTGTTATTCGTCACGTGGTGGTGCCGGGCATTACCGACACAGTGGAGGAGTGCGAGGCACTCGGTCGTCTGATTGCCCCGTGGCATAACGTGGTGGGCCTGGAAATGCTGCCGTATCACACGATGGGTGTCGTCAAGTACGAGCAATTGGGCATTCCCTATAAGCTCGAGGGCGTTCCACAGATGGATACCGCGCGCATGCCCGAGCTGCGCAACGCCGTCATGACGGGTATGAAAAAGCGCCGCGCGGAACTCAAAAACGCCATCGGCTAGCGAGCCATTTTCGCCCCCAAGCACTCATTGGGGACAGACTTAAATGAGTGCCCCCGGGCACCTAGTTGATTGCTAAAGAGCCCCGTCAAGTTGCGGTGGAATAGTTCTTGTTTTTCGGCTTATGCCGCCCAAACAGGAACTATTCCACCGCAACTGCGTTTTGGACGGAGATGCGCAACAGAATCGTGCCATTTGGATAAATACGCTTGTGGTTTCTTTAAAGACACCTTAAACGCCGCTGAATATCTTTGGAAAGAAATGCCTGCTCGGTATTATGCTGCTCGTATATAAACGGTAGCAGTCAGGAGACCACGTGCGAAACAACGCATCGCGGGACGAGTATGTGCCGCAGCATAGCAGCAGATATGAGACGAAGGGCACGTCTTCGCGTGGCCTTGCTGACGCTCGCATCCGCGTGACGAAGATTGCCGCCATTGGGATGCTGACGTTGGCGGTTATTATCCTCGGAATTACCGCCAAAACCTACGCCTCGGAGCGAATGGCACACTCAGATGCGTCAACGGTACAGCTGCAAAACGAGAAGGTCTCTGAATCTAAAGCCACCGCAAGTCAAACCCTGTCGACAGCGAGCCTCAAGACGAGGCTTTCGAAGGCGGACTTTAACGATATTCCCTCAGGCGATACCGTGCAGACCTTCTCACTGGTTGATGACCAGATCCCCGCCCTGGAGGATGAGAGCCTCGCCGCGCTCCAAGATGTCCTGAGTCAGGCGCAGGAGCTGGGCGATGTGGGCGTAGTGTTCTACGACCTATCGAGCGGCAAGGGCGTGACGTATAATGCGGACGCCGAGGTGTACGGTGCGAGTAGCTACAAGGCACTTTATGCGTTGTACATCTGCGAATCTCTGGTCGAGACGGGCCAGGTCTCACTCGATGATTCCCTTGGCACCTATGGCGGCTACAACATGGGCTGGCAGACGGTGCGCGACCTGATCGAGGCCGCGGTCGTTAATTCGGACAACGATTCGTTTATCGCGTTGCGTGCGGCGTTTGACCGTGTCGGTTACGAGGATTGGATTGCCGCACTCGGCGTCGAAGACGAGGTCGCACTCGATCCGATGAGTGATTTTCCCACTTATTGTCCGCGCACCTCGGCCAAGTTGTGGTGCGAGATGAGCGAGTATCTGAGCCATGATACCGAGACGTCACAATGGCTGTCGGGCCTTCTGGCCTCTACGGCCCGATCGTTTATTCGTGATGGCATTGCGGACGACCAAGCCTTGGTGCGCAACAAGGCGGGCTGGATTAGCGAGGACGGTTGCTATTCGACATGTGATGCGGGCCTTATCGACATCGATGGCCGTACCTATGTCATGAGCATCATGACATCGATGCCGTGGAGCGACCGCTCGAGCGAGGTTACGGCTGCGATTGCAAAGGCTCTGTTTGATACGCGAGCTGCGCTGGCCTAGCGTGTTCGTTTGACGAGGTCAAACAAAATGCTGGTACCATACCGTGGTTGAGAATTTCGTATAGGTTTGGGGAATGGCATGGCTACCATTGCGATTATCGGTGCGCTCGAAAAAGAGATCATGCAGATTAAGGAAGAGCTGAGTAACGTTTGCATGGTACAGGAGGCGGGCTTGAACGTTGTGACCGGCGGGCTCGATGGTCTGTCGATTGTCGCCACGACGGCGGGCATGGGCACGGTAAACGCTGCCGCCGCAACACAGCACCTCATTAGCAAGTATGCTCCGCAGGCAGTTGTGCTTTCGGGTATCGCGGGCGGTTTGAACCCCAAGCTCCATATCGACGACGTGGTCATCGGCAAACGCCTGCGCTATCTGGATACCGATACCGCGCTTATCGCCGAGTCTGCACCGGGGCTCGAGGAGTTTGGCTCGACGCCTGCGCTGGTCGATATCGCTGCCGATGTGCTTTCTGAGCGTGGCTTTGTCAACGCTTCGACAGATGCAGCCGCCTCGAACGAGGGCGCAAAGCAGTTCCTGGTCGGCACGATTGCCACGGGCAACCGTTTTGTGACGGGCGCCGCCATGCGCAACGACGCTATCGGGGCGACGCACGCCGATTGTGTCGGCATGGAGGGCGCGGCGATTGCCCATGTCGCAACTAAAAATGGTGTCGATTGCCTGGTGTTGCGCGCTATCAGCGATAATTGTGACGAGGCGTACGATGCGATTTGCGACCGCGAGTTCGACCTGTTCGAGTATGCCCGTACCGCGAGTGGCATTACGCTCGATATCGTTCGCCGTATCGCTGCTATTTATTAGCGCGCTCTTTTGTAAGAACCTACGACCAAGGAGTGTCCATGGCCGATTCCATTAACTACCAGCTTGCCAAGTTCGTTGCCAGCTATGGCAAGGTTTCGCAGATTCCCGAGTCCACCTGCCCCGAGGTGAGCTTCGTCGGCCGCTCCAACGTGGGCAAGTCGTCGATCATGAACAAGCTTTTTGGCCGCAAGAATCTCGTCAAGGTTTCGAGCACGCCGGGAAAGACGAGCAACATCAACTTCTTTGAGGCTGACGACGTGCACTTCGTCGACCTGCCGGGCTATGGTTTCGCCCGTCGTTCCAAGGCCGAGCGCGACCGTTGGGCAGAACTTATCGGCGACTTCTTCGACTCGGAGCGCAGCTTTAACCTGGTCGTGTCGCTGGTGGATATTCGTCACGACCCGAGCAAGCTCGACCATGACATGATCGACTACCTGCAGGGCAACGAGTTCAACTTTATCGTCTGCCTCACCAAGGCCGACAAGCTTAGCCGCACCCAGCAGGCCCGCCAGGCAGCAGCCATCAAAAAGCAGCTCAACGTCCCGGCCGAGAACGTGATCATCACAAGCTCCCAGACCGGTACCGGCATCGACGAACTCAAAAAGCGCATCGCCGAGGCCTGCCTCTAATAAGCGCCCCTATCAATAAAAGGCAGGCTATCAGCCCGGCGCCCCTTCAAAGCGTGGGTCCCTGTAGACATCCTCAGCAAGGTAAGCGCAGGGACGGTCGGGATGTTCCCTCAAAATCATTCCGCAGCGCGAAGGCCCCTTGTCCATCGCTTCGTAGGAGCAGGACAAGGGGCCTTCATGCGCGAGGACGATTTTGAGGGAACATCCCGACCGTCCCGGACAGGTATATGGGGAGGATGTCTACAGGTACTCGATTTGAGCGCCCTCGGTGTCGCACGTCAGAATATGCGTATCACACTTGGGGAACTGCTCGCGCAGCTTGACCTGCAGGAACTTCGCCACGATGGTGTCGTCAGTCACGGCCATGAGGGTCGAGCCGGAGCCACTGATCCAGATGGTCTTGGCGCCTCCGTTAAGGCAGGTGTCGCGCACGGCGTTGTAGTCGGGGATGAGGCGGCGGCGATAGGGCTCCTGGATGCGGTCGTCGTTGGCGGCGGCAATCAGGTCAAGGTCGCCGGTCTCCAGGCCGCGCGTCATGCCGGCGATGCGGCCCATTTGCCATACGGCGGTGGAGAGTGGAATCTCTTGCGGCACAACCTTGCGCGCCTCGCTCGTATGCACCTCGTAGGGCGGAATCACGGTAATAAAACGCAAGCGATCGCTCACCTCGTAGCGCAGGCACTGGGGCAGCGAGTCGGTCGGCGTAAAGGAGCAGACGGCGCCGCCCAGGATGGCGGGGGCGACGTTATCGGGATGGCCCTCGACCTCGGTGGCGATGCGGACGAGCTCGGCGCGGTCGACGGTGTGGCCCGTCAGCGCGGCGGCAGCCATGATGCCGGCGACGACGCAGGTGGAGCTGGAACCCAGGCCGCGGGCGACGGGCACGTCGGTCTGAATGTCGATAGCAACGGGAAAAGCCGGCTCGCCCCACGCGGCCAGAGCATCGACAAAGCTCACATAGACCAGGTTATTCTCGTTTTGGAACTCCTCGGGGCAGCCCGTGATGGTGAGCTTGTCGGCGCGCTCGAAGGTGAAGTGCGAGTAGAGGCTGACGGCCATGCCGAGGGTATCGTAGCCGATGCCCAAGTTGGCGCTCGTTGCTGGGACGGTGATTTTGATCATGTGAGTCCTCCTGGCGTGCCTGGCTGTTTAGTTCGCTGCTCGGGCAGTCCTGCGCAAGACGGAAAGCACATTAAGTGCTTTCCTTTGCGTGCGGAACTCGCGACGAACTAAACAGCCAGGCACGCTGTGCGCGTTCGTCATCATCCCGGGGGTTATCTGATGAAAGAAAGTGCGCCGGCTTTCGCCGGCGCCTTATAAGGGGTTTTAGTTGGAAGCCATCTTTTTTGCTGCAGACTCTACGTAGTTGGCCATGTCGGCTACGTCGCAGACGTCTTCGAAGCGGACGGGCTTGGACTCGAGTTCGGCGAGCTGCGCCGGGGCGACCGTATTGGTGGCCTGCTCGAGCACGCGCATGGCCTCAAAATCATCCTCGGGAACGTCGAGGCCCAGGGCGTCGCAGCAGGCGCGCGGGAACTTGTAGGGGCTTGCGGTCGAAAGCAGCACGCGGGCCTTGGCGCCCTTGGCGGGGGCGACCTTTTCGAAGACGTGATAGCCGCAGGCGGTGTGCGGGTCGATCACGTAGTCGTTCGCATCCCAGCAACTCTTAATGGCAGCGCGGACCTCGTCCTCGTTGGCCCAACCGCAGCCAAAGACGCTCTGAATCTTTGCCAGCAGGTCAGTGGGAACCTCGTAGCGACCAGTCTGTGCCAGCTGCTCCATAAGGCCGGCAACGAGTTCGCAGTCGCCATCGGACAGGAAGTAGAGCATGCGCTCCAGGTTGGAGCTAATAAGGATGTCCATCGACGGCGAGATAGTCGTGAAGAACGGGCGGTTACGGTCGTAAACACCGGTGGTCAGGAAGTCGGCAAGCACGTTGTTCTTGTCGCTCGCCACGACGAGCTTGGCGACGGGCAGACCCATGCGCTTGGCGTAGTAGCCGGCCAAGATATCGCCAAAGTTGCCGGTCGGTACGCAGAACTCCACGGCGTCGCCGGCCTCGATGGCGCCGGCGCGCAGCAGCTGCGCATAGGCGGCAAAGTAGTAGACGACCTGCGGTACCAGGCGACCGACATTGATGGAGTTGGCGCTCGAAAGCACCGTGCCGGCGGCCTCCAGACGCTCGGCAAGCTCCTTATCGGCAAAGATGCGCTTGACGGCGCTCTGAGCGTCGTCAAAGTTGCCGCGGATACCGCAGACGGCGACGTTGTCGCCCTCCTGCGTGGACATCTGCAGGTTCTGGACGCGGCTGACCTTGCCCTCGGGATAAAAGACGGTGATGCCCGTGCCCGGAGCGTCGGCAAAACCGGCGAGCGCGGCCTTGCCCGTGTCGCCCGACGTGGCGGTGACGATCATGATGCGCTCGGCGCCGCCGTCCCTGGCGGAAGTGCGGGCCATGAGGCGGGGGAGCATCTGAAGGGCGACGTCCTTGAAGGCGCTTGTGGGGCCGCCAAAGAGCTCCATCACATAGGTCTGAGGAGCGTCGGCGCCCGGCGCAGCGTCGAGTTTGACGAGCGGCGTGACCTCTTCACTCGCGAACGTGCCGCGGTATGCCTCGTCGACACACGCCGAAATTTCTTCGGCCGTGTAATCATTCAGTAACATTCCCAACACATCTTGAGCGATTTCAAAGTACGATTTATCTGCAAGCGAGCTGATATCGACCTGCTGGGTGCCGAGCTCGTCCGAGACAAACAAACCCCCGTCGGGAGCGATGCCGGTACGGATTGCCACCTTACTTGAGCACGATAAAGTGCGTCCTCGTGTACTATGATAAGTTCCCATATAACACTGCTCCTCGGATGCCTTGGTCCCAATCGGTGAAACCATGGTATCAGAGCGCGCAAAACAGGTTTGCAGAGGCTTTTAGAAAGGTAACCTCAAGCCCATGATTAAGATTGCCAAGTTTGGCGGCTCGTCGGTCGCCGACGCCGAACACTTCAAGAAGATCAAGGCCATCGTCGATGCCGACCCTGCCCGCCGTTTTGTGGTGGTTTCCGCCTGCGGCCGCCGCTTTAAGGGCGACACCAAGGTGACCGACCTGCTCTACCTGGTTAACGCGCATGTTAAGTATCACGTGTCGTGTGAGGAGCTGCTCGAGGACATTGGCCAGCGCTATTTTGATATCGCTGACGAGTTGGAGCTCACCTATCCCATCCGCGAGGAGTTCGCGGCCTTTGCCGAGCGCGCCCGCTCGGGCGGCTACTCTACCGAGGAGCTCGTGAGCCGTGGCGAGTACTTCACCGCTCGCCTGATGGCGGAGTACCTGGGCCTGCCGTTCCTGGACGCCGCGACGGTTGTGGCGTTCCATCATGACGGTACGCTCAGCATGAATCGCACCTCCGAGCTGGTGCAGGAGTACGGCCAGCAGGGCGGCTTTGTTATGCCCGGTTTCTACGGCGCGACGCGTGAGGGCCAGATCAAGCTGCTCGACCGTGGTGGCGGCGATATTTCCGGCTCGATCCTGGCCAAGTGCCTGGGTGCCGACCTGTACGAGAACTGGACCGACGTCTCGGGCTTCTATTCTGCCGATCCTCGCATTGTGCCCGAGGCTCAGCCCATTGCGCGCGTTACCTACGAGGAGCTGCGCGAACTTTCGTACATGGGTGCAAGCGTCCTGCACGAGGAAGCCGTATTCCCCGTGCGTGAGGCGGGTATTCCGCTGGTCATCAAGAACACCAATGCGCCGCAGGACCCCGGCACCATCATTAGCGAGACGGCTGACGAGGGCGAGGCAGAGCCCATCATTACCGGCGTGACCGGCAAGCGCGGCTTTGTCGCCATCAACGTCGCCCGCGACCGCACCAAGCCTCGCGTCGGCTTTATGCGCCGCGCACTTTCGGTCTTCGAGCGCTATGACGTTTCCGTCGAGCACATGCCCACCGGTGTCGACCGCTTTGGCGCCGTGGTGCAGGAGAAGGATGTGCACGATTCGCTGTACTCGCTTGTGGGCGACATTCAACAGGAGGTAGAGCCGCTCGAGATCGAGGTTGTCGAGGGCCTGGCGCTTATCGCGACCGTCGGCCGTAACCTGCGCGGCCGCGCAGGTATCTCGGGCCATCTGTTTGGTATGCTTGGCCAGGCCGGCGTGAGTGTGCGCATGATCTCGCAGAGCTGTGACGAGATCAACATCATTATCGGTGTCGAGGAGAAGGACTTCGACCTAGCGATTCAGACCATTTACCGTGCCTTCTCCGACGAAAACGGCATTGTGAAGGTTTCCGATCTGGAGGCTCCTGCGCCGGTCGATCCCGCTCTGGCCGCGCTCAAAAAGTAGCGACTGCTCGGTAGATTTTTGGGTCATGTCTCAAAAATCTACGGCGGGGCGTTTCGTTTCGGTTTCGTTTCGACGGGGCGGGTTTCGTGCCCGCCCCGTTCTTGTATACACTGGCAACAATAATCGGCCTGCTCGGCGTGCGGGCAAAAGCCACAACCTTTAAAGGGGGAAGCATGAAACAGTACACGGTTGCTATTTTGGGCGCGACGGGAGCCGTGGGCACCCAGATGCTCGAATGCCTCAACGAGCAGGAGTTCCCGGTTGGCAAGCTCAAGCTGCTGGCAAGTGCACGCTCCGCGGGCAAGACCGTTGAGTTCCGCGGCGAGCAAATCGTGATCGAAGAGGCTTGCCCCGAGGCCTTTGAGGGCTGCGACATCGTACTCGGTGCTGCCGGCGACGATATCGCCAAGGAGCTGCTGCCCGAGGCCGTCAAGCGCGGCGCCGTCGTGGTCGACAACAGCCATGCCTTCCGCATGGATCCCGAGGTGCCGCTGGTCGTGCCCGAGATCAATGCCGACGATATCAAGTGGCATCACGGCCTTATCGCCAACCCCAACTGCGCGACCATCATCGGCCTGGTTCCCACCTGGCCGCTGCACCAGCTCGCCGGCGTGAAGCGCATGATCGTCTCGACGTATCAGGCGGCTTCGGGTGCCGGCGCTCCCGGTATGGCCGAGCTCGAGGCTCAGCTGACCGCCCTGGGCCGTGGCGAGGAGATTCCCGAGCCGCGCGCATTTGCCGCCCAGCTGGCGAGCAACCTGATTCCGCAGATCGGCGGTGTCAAGGAGGAGGGCTTTACCTCCGAGGAGATGAAGCTGCAAAACGAGGGCCGTAAGATCATGCACCTGCCCGAGCTGCGCGTGAACTGCACCTGCGTGCGCGTGCCTGTGCTGCGCTCGCACTCCGAGAGCATTACGCTCGAGTTCGAGCGCGACATCACGGTGGAAGAGGCCCGTGCTGCGCTGGCTGCCGCTCCGGGCGTGAAGCTGGTTGACGACATGAGCGCCGAGGATGCGCACGATCGCTTCCCCATGCCGATGGATACGTCCGACCAGGACCTGATCTGGGTCGGTCGCGTGCGTCGCGACATCTCGAACCCCGAGGCTGCGCGTGGCATCACCTTCTGGTGCTGCGGCGACCAAATCCGTAAGGGCGCGGCAACCAACGCCGTCCAGATCGCTAAGCTGCTCTGCGAGTAGTGTGACCTGTCCGGCGGGGGCCGGGCTTAGTTTTCAGAACGTCCTCGACCATGTGTGGCGCCTTGTCCTGCTCCTTCGGAGCCGCGGACAAGGCGCCACACTGGTCTGCGGAGTGTTCTGAAAACTAAGCCCGGCCCCCGCCTGCGGTGACGCTGTTGCGAGCGGCCTGCGATGGGGCCGTTGTTGGTTGGGGCCGCTGGGCTGATGTGGGGGCACGTGGCCGTTGCGGGCTCTGGTCCCGGCGGCGGCCTCGGCGCTTCGCGCCTGCCGCCTTTGGGGGCTGTGGGGCGCGGCCGGCAGCTACGGCGCGTTAGCGCCTGCTGCCTGCGGGGACTTTGGGGTTGAGGCGGTAACTTTGGCGCGCCTGCGTTTGTTGCTTGTGAAGGCTTAGGGGCTGGTGCGAATCGAAGGTGAATGGTTTCTCGGGAAGTGAACGACCTATTTTGGACCCTTGAAGCATCGGCATATTTTGGCCGCCATTTCCTGCGGTTTTATCGCATGAATCCTGCTGTTTTGCAATTAAAAAATACGGATGGTTCGGGGCCCTAGTTTTACTCGTTCACTTCTCGGAAAACCATTCACCTTCATTTTCTCCGGGCAGAGTTTTGGTTGTTACAGTTCTACATTGGCCGAAATTGAGCGGAAAACAGCCTCGCTTAAGCAATTGCGAGCCCGCTCGGACGTATCTGTGGGGTTGTCTGCACAATTCGCGGTATCATGGTGCGGAGTTTTGAAAGGAGCCGCTGGTGGTCACGACGACGTTTGCTTCGCCTTTGGGCGAAATCCTACTTGCCGCTGATGGCCGCGGTCTGACGGGGCTTTGGTTTGAGGGGCAGGAGCACTTTGGCTCTACGCTGCTCAAAGAAGATGCGGAGCACGTTGAAGGTGCCGATGCGGTTTCTGGTACCAGTGGGATGTCTTCGGTGAGTCCGGCAAATGGTGCGGCCTCTTCGGTGCTTGAGTGTTCCTGGGCTTGGCTGAATGCTTTTTTTGCAGGGCAGGAACCTCAGTTTACGCCGCCGTTGCATATGATCGGCACAGCGTTTCAGCGCGAGGTTTGGTTTGAGCTGCTTTCTATTCCGCGTGGTGAGGTCGCTACGTATGGTGAGATCGCCCAGCGTGTCGCCGCCCGCCATCGGGTGCCGGGAAACGAGGCGCCCGTTGTGTCTCCTCGTGCGGTGGGGGCTGCGGTCGCGCGTAATCCCATTTCGATTATTGTGCCGTGCCATCGCGTGGTGGCGGCCGACGGATCGCTCAACGGATATGCCGGCGGGCTTGACCGCAAGGAGTGGCTGCTTCGACTTGAGGGCGCGTATGAGGAGTGACGCTCGAGTACTTTGCCTGTAGTAGCCGACTTCGACCAAAGCTCGCTCGAGTTCGCTTTGATCAGAGCACTTAAGACCCTTGTTTTCTGTCAATAGTGCTATCTGTTCGTTGATGGATATCCACGACTTCTGGTATTTCATTAAGCCTCTTGAAATAAAAAGAGCTGGAGTTGCGCATCGTTGAGAGGCTTTCCAGCTTTAGAGACATAAAATTATAAGATACGATGACCTGCGTCAAGGAAGCTGCCAGATGACCTTGGAGCGGCTGATTGCCTGGCCTAAAACCTGATGCGCGGGACGGCGCCCCACGCTATTCAGCGCGCTTGATAGGATGACGAACCACAGTCTTAAGTTTCTCCGGTGCACATTTGCGTGGATCGGAGAGATAGATTTCGTGATGGAAACGGGTGTCTGAGAAGTCGGGGACATAGCCCTGCTCGGTCGTGTATTCATTCATAGCGCCTACGGTCGCCGGTTCGTTGTCGTAGGGCCCGGTGTGCATGCATTGAACGCAGAGGCCCTCGTCAACTTTAAGCAGCTCGACGGCAGAAAAGTCAAGTTTCTTTTTGGTCGTGGCTTCCGCGACTGCCCAGTCAAAGTCATCTCGGGTGACGAAATCGGGCAGGCGAATGCACGAGATAAAGTTGAAATCGTCCTTGCGTACATAATCGATGTCGCCGCTCGGGGAGTCTTGCCACCAGAAACCCTCGAGCGGCGGTACCACAAAGTCGAAATAGCCCTTGATACTCCTTGAGCCTTTCTTCGACATCTTGACGGTATAGGCGATGCCGTAAAGCAGCGGCAGGGCGTTTTGATACTCGCCACCTTCGGTATTTGGGTCGCCCTTTCCGCGAACGGCAACGTAGCTCATAGGCGGGACAGTTACGATGCTCGGCTTGCTTGCAGGTTTGTAGAGCTCCTTGCATTCCTTCTTAAAGTCGAACGCCATGTTGGCCGCCTTTCTGCGTATTGGCCTGCTTAGATAACGGAATCATATCATAGAAACGAACAGCTGTTCGAATGATTTTGCTGACAGATAGAGATGCGTGCGTTGTGTTTGGCGGTCGGCCTGACCCCGTCGATGATTTCTCTGCCTTCCCGGCGCTTGCCTGCGCTCCCCGTTTCCCCATATAAAACCTGCCAAAATGAACCTGTCCCTTTTTGGTCGGCGTGAAATGGGTAATACTAAAGAGTTATCCGACCAGATGGGAATTAATCGATGGCTTATATCGAATTCAAAGACGTCATCAAGGCGTACGGAGAGGGCGATGCCCGCATTCACGCGCTCGACGGCGCGAGCTTTACCGTTGAGCGCGGTGAGCTTGCCATTATCCTGGGCGCCTCGGGTGCCGGCAAGACCACGGCGCTCAACATCCTGGGCGGCATGGATACGGTAACCTCCGGCACCGTGACGGTGGACGGGCGCGACGTGAGCTCCGCCAACGAGGCGCAGCTCGTGGAATACCGCCGTGCCGACGTCGGCTTTGTCTTCCAGTTCTACAATCTGGTCCCCAACCTGACGGCGCTCGAAAACGTTGAGCTCGCGGCGCAAATCTGCCCCGATTCGCTCGATGCCGAACAGACGCTTCGCCAGGTTGGCCTGGGCGGGCGCCTCGCCAACTTTCCGGCGCAGCTTTCGGGCGGCGAGCAGCAGCGCGTGTCCATTGCACGTGCACTGGCCAAGAACCCCAAGCTGCTTTTGTGCGACGAGCCCACGGGCGCGCTCGACTATAAAACCGGCAAGCAGATCCTGCAGCTGCTGCAGGATACCTGCCGCAAGCAGGGCATTACGGTCATCATCATCACGCACAACTCCGCGCTGGCGCCCATGGCCGATCGCCTGATCCGCTTTAAGAGCGGGCGCGTGGAGAGTGAAACGGTCCAGCAAAATCCCGTGCCTATCGAGACGATCGAGTGGTAGCGCCCATGAATCAGGACCGCCAAAACAGCCAAAACCACGATACGGAGCACGCGGGTCGTGACCAGGAGTTCGCGACATACCGTACCGCTCAGAGCTCAAACGATATGGTGCCGACGGTTTTTCGCCGCGGCATCTACCGCACAATCCGCGGCAGTCTTAAGCGCTTCTTATCTATCGTGGTCATCACCGCGCTTGGCGTGAGCGTGATGTGCGGTCTTAAGGCAGGCTGCGAAGATTTGCGCGATTCGGTCGACGCCTATTTTGACCAGCAGAATGTCTATGACATTAACGTGCAGTCGACCTATGGCCTCACGCGCGACGATCTTGCGGCTATCCAAGAGGTCGACGGCGTCGAGACGGCCGAGGGTATCTACACCGAGACCGCCTACACCGCCGTGGGCACAACGCGCGAGCGCGTGGTCGTGCAGAGTCTTTCCAAGGAGAATATCGATCAACCGGTGCTGGTGAGCGGCGATTTGCCCGAGAGCGCCGGTGAGGTCGCGGTGACTTCGAAGTTCCTGAAGGCTTCGGGCAAAAGGCTCGGCGATACGGTGAGTTTTGCTGCCAATGACGCGAGCTCGTCGAACCAAAGCGCCAAGGACCAGTTTGCCGCGGGCGATTACACCATCACGGCCGAGGTTCTCGATCCCACCGACGTGAGCTCCGACTCGACAGTCAACGCCTTTCGTGCTGCTTCGGCTGCGGACTATAAGTTCTATGTGAACGAGGACGCCGCGACATCTTCTTCCTACTCCTCGGTCCACGTGATCGTCGAGGGAGCCAAGAGCCTCAACTCCTATTCGGATGCCTACACGACAAAGATCAACGAGGTCAAGGGCAATATCGAGAAGATCCGCAAGGAGCGTGAGAAGGCACGTGCTCAGGAGTTGACGGTTGACACGCCGGCAAGCTTGGATGCGGCCGAGCGCCAGGCGAATATGCTCTTTGGGATTGAACAGGGCAACATCGACCGTATGGCCGAGGGCAGCGACGAACGTGCACAGGCGCAAGCTGACCTGGACCAGCGCCGCGCCGCCGCTGACCAGCATTTTGCCGATGCCCGCGCCGAGCTTTCCGATCTAGGCGAATGTATGTGGTACATCCAGGACCGCGGCAATATCGCAAGCTACTCGAGCGTGGAAAGCGATAGCTCGTCAATTGAGGCCATCGCCACGGTGTTCCCGTTTATCTTCTTTATCGTCGCCGTGCTCATCAGCCTCACCACCGCCACGCGTATGGTTGAGGAGGAGCGCACGCTTATTGGCCTGTATAAGGCGCTTGGCTATTCACGCGAGCGCATCCTGTCCAAATACGTGGACTATGCGCTGTGGGCATGTCTGATCGGCGGCGTGCTCGGCAACATCATCGGCTTTGTGGGGCTGCCGCTGTTCCTGTTTACGGTGTTCGATGACATGTACTCTCTGCCCCAGATGCTGCTTTCGTACGACATCGTGTCGTCGCTCGTGTCGGTTGCGCTGTTTGCCGTGGGCGTAGTGGGCGCCACGATTATCGCCTGCCGCCACGAGATGGCCGAGACGCCTGCTTCGCTCATGCGCCCCAAGGCCCCGCGTGCCGGCTCGCGCATCTTGCTCGAGCGCATCGGCTTTATCTGGCGCCGCATGGGCTTTTTGAACAAGGTGGCAGCGCGTAACCTGTTCCGCTACAAAAAGCGTGCCTTTATGACCATCTTCGGTATCGCCGGCTGCACGGCGCTCGTGATCTGCGGCATGGGCATCCGCGATACGTCGGTGGCGCTGTCGCCCAAACAGTACGGGCATATCACGCGCTACGACCTGCTGGCGGTCGCCAATCCCGACGATTTTTCGCAGACGTGCGCGGCATTGGATGAGCGCAGCGCGGCCAATGATTCCAACGTGACCGTGACCTCGACGCTACCGATTATGATCGACAACGTCACCTTTACGTTTGGCGGCAAAAGCGAGACCGTGCAGCTCATCGTGATTCCTGACGACCGCACGGGTGACTTGGGCGATTACGTGCGCCTGGAGGATGAGTCCAAAGACCCGTTCGCCCTGCGTGACGGGGACGTGTATTTAAGCAAGAGCTCGCAGCTGGTGCTGGGGATTCAGCCGGGCGATACGGCTCACGTCCAGGATTCGTCGCTCAAAGTTGCCAAGGTCAAAGTCAGCGACATCTCGCTTAACTATCTGGGCAACACGCTTTACATGACGCAGGGCACCTATGAGCGCACGTTCGGCCGAAGCGCGCGTCTTAACGGCATCTTTGCGCTGCTCAAGGGTTCGTCAGCAGATCAAATTGCGTTTAGCAAGAAGCTTAAGAGCGACGGTTGGCTCACCATCTCGAGCACGGCCGAACATTGGGAGAACTACGAGGCCAACTTTACGATTATCAACTCTGTGGTGGTGCTCGTGACTTTTATGGCAGCGTGCCTGTCGTTTGTCGTGGTGTTTACGCTGTCTAATACGAATATTTCGGAGCGCGAACGCGAGCTGGCGACTATCAAGGTGCTGGGCTTCCGTCGCGGCGAGGTGCACCATTACGTCAACAAGGAAACGCTGATTCTCACGGCGATTGGCGCCGCGCTGGGCGTACCGCTAGGCGGCTTGCTGGCCGAGAGCTTTACCTACATTTTGCAGATGCCGTCGCTGTACTTTGACGTCGAAGTCGAGCCGCTAAGCTACGTGCTTGCCGTGGTGCTTTCCTTTGGCTTTACATTTATCGTCAACCTCGCCACCAATCGTACCCTCAACAAGATCGACATGGTTGGTGCCCTCAAGAGTGCCGAGTGACCTGCCAAAAAGGGACAGGTTTATTTTGGCAGGTTTTATCTGGGCAAACGCCGGACAACCATTATGTGGCCCGGCGTTTGTTGCTTTGCTATCTTTTGCCCGCAGGCGTGGATGGAGGGCTTTCTTCAGCCTTCGAGATTGAGTTTGAATGGGTCGTATGCCACAAAATGGGCCTATCTACTACGTTTAATTGGATACCGTCAACCATGCCGGGAAAACGAAAAATAAAACCGCAGGTAGAAGGCCTGTCGATTTTCGAAAAAGGCGGTCATGGTTGGCCCCATCGAGTTAAACGTAGTAGATGGCCCCTTTTCGTGGCGGACCATCAAACGAACGCCGACGCTTGTGCTGTAGCCGCTCCGATCATTCGTAAGTTGCGGTGGAATAGTTCCTAGATTCAGCCATTTGCGGGCCAAGCAGGAACTATTCCACCGCAACTTAATTTCAGACCACGCACCCGCAGCAAGAAGACGAATAACCTCGGCCTCCCCAGTTGCCGCAGGAGGCCCCAGGGCTTACCTCCCAAATCTTTCCGCAGGACGGAAGGACCCCGCCGCGCGAAGCGCACGGCGGGGTCCTGACATGTCCGAGGACGATTTGGGAGGTAAGCCCTGGGGCCTCCGATGGGGCGGTTCCAGCCGAGGCTATTCGTCGCCGAAGCTGATGCCCAACGCTTTGGCCTCGCGCACCAGATCGCTCTGGGGATCGACATACTTGAGCTTGCCGGCGACCTTCTCGAGCGGCATGTGGCACATCTTGCCGTCACGCAGGGCAATCATGTAGCCAAACTCGCCGCGTAGGCACCCCAGTGCCGCCTCGACGCCGCACTGGGTCGCAAAGATGCGGTCCTGGGCGTCGGGCTGGCCACCGCGCTGCGTGTGGCCGGGGATGGCGACGCGGGTCTCGCGACCGGTCTTGGCCTCGATCTCCTTGGCGATGTCGTAGACAATCGACGGGCTCGTGCGCTCGGCGAGCTTCTTCTTGTACTCCTTCTTGGGCAGCGCCGCGTCCTCCTTGGAGATGGCGCCCTCGGCGACGGCCACGATGGTAAAGCGACTGCCGGTCTCCATGCGATGCTCGATGGTCTTGATGACGTTATCCATGTCGTAGGGGATCTCGGGAATCAGAATGACGTCCGCGCCGCCCGCGACGCCGGCGTACAGCGGAATCCAGCCAACCTTGTGACCCATGATCTCGATAACGAACACGCGGCCGTGACTCGAGGCGGTGGTGTGGATGTCGTCGATGCACTTGGTGGCGACGTCGATGGCGCTCGTAAAGCCAAACGTCAACTCGGTGCCCCAGGTGTCGTTATCGATGGTCTTAGGCAGGGCGATAACGTTGAGGCCCTCTTCGCGCAGACGGTTGGCGGTCTTGGTGGAGCCGTTGCCGCCCAGCATAAACAGGCAGTCGAGCTGCAGCTTATGATAGGTGTGGACCATTGCCGGCACCTTCTCGACGCCGTCGGCCTCGGGAATATCCAGGCGCTTGAACGGCGTACGGCTTGTGCCCAGAATAGTGCCGCCACGGGTAAGGATGCCGCTAAAATCGGCGGGCGTCATGACACGGAACCTGCTGTAGATAAGGCCCTGGTAGCCGTCCTCAAAACCATAGATCTCGATAGGTTCTTCGCTATTGGTCATAAGCGTTTTGACAATGCCGCGCATGGTGGCGTTGAGCGCCTGACAGTCGCCGCCACTGGTAAGAAGACCGATCCTAAGCATGATGAATCCTTCCGGGCAAGTTATAACATGCGCATAAGTTTACCCCCGCACATTGTTGATACGGGGGTAAAACGTGTTAGCTCAAGCGTATAGAAATGTAAGCAACGTCAGGCGAGCGTAAGGTCGACGGGCCCGGCTCCTTACAGTGCGAAGGCGTCGACGTCGCCCCAGTGGCGGCGCAGCGTAATAGCGGCGGCGGGTTCGGTATTGTCAAAGACGACCGACCATTGCGTATTGCTGGTGATGTCTTCCGGATTAGGCTCTTGCGCTGCGGCGCGCAGGGCCTTCCAAGCGACTGCCTCGTCCTGGGCGCCGACATGGGCGTCAAGGACATCGGCGATTGCGAGGGCGCGTTCTTTACCATGGCCCAGCTCGCCATTCTTTTGGTTGGGCAGCACTTCGTCGCCATAGCAGGCGTAGAAGTTCGTAACCTGGCGTACAGGAGTCGCTTTGAAAGTGCGGTCCGAATCATGCGGATCCCACTCTACTACGCGCGCGTCACCGGCGGCGTCGTTGATAAAGAAGTGGTAATCGCGTCCTGCCATGGCGTGCATGTCGTAGGCAGAAAGCAGGTCTACGGCCTCCTGCGTGGTGGCGGCACGGTCGAGCACCAGACGGATGGCGAGCGAGGTATTGATGACGGGACGCTGCGTGTCCTGGTCACAGGGTTTGGAATCCAGGGTGAGTACGGCAATGGACACGCCACATTCGTTAACACCGTCGAGCTGGGCAAACGGGCCCATGAGTGCGGCGGCACGTCCGCCGACGGAGTCAAGCGGAGTGTTATCGCCCAGGTTGTTAAGGGCGGCAAACCCGATGGAGGCATAGCCGCCTCGTGGGTGATTGCGCACCAGCAGCGCCGAGGTGTCGTCCTTAAAGTCGTAATTGCGACCGGTGCGCACGCGGCTTTCGGCATCTACGGCGACAAAAGCGCTGCAGGCAAACTGGGGTGCCTGGACATGTGCCGGCACACCGGGCAGCACCTGCGCCACCACGGCATCGATGTAGGCCTGGTCGTCGCGCACGCCAGCGGCGATGATGCGATCAAGATCGTAGTCGTAGGCGATGTCGATTGCGTACAGGTCATAGCCATCCGCATAGCCGGTCAAGCGTTTGAGCGACGCGGCGGACTTGATTTGCTTGCGGTAAACGATACCGGCGACAGCGGCAAGGCCGACCGCGACCCCCGCGACACCGCAGGCGATGGCAATGTTACGTGGCTTCATGACTGCTCCTCTCGTCCTGTTAGCGCAATTGTCGCAAAAGGAACGCGGGCATGATGGCTCAACTTGGTGAGCGGCGCGGGATTAAACATGGAATGAAGAGTGCGGTGCTGGCGTGGCGGGGTATGCTGGAAGGGACTATCAACCCAGCGAAAGGGGAGAGCATGACGGATCAGGAAACGCCCGAGCGCGCGCACGTGACGGCCGACGATATCGAGGCCGCCAACGACCTCATTGACTTTATCGAGGCATGCCCCAGCATGTTCCATACGGCGGCGACCATTATGGCCGAACTCGACGAGGCGGGCTTTACCTACCTGCCCGAGAATGCGGCGTGGGATATCGAGCCGGGCGGTCGCTATTACACGCAGCGCAACACCTCGAGCGTTATCGCCTTTAAGGTGGGCGAGGACCTGGCCGCGACGTGGGGCGAGGACGGCGTTGCCGGTGACTATCATTTTCAGCTCACGGCGTCGCACAGCGATTCGCCGACGTTTAAGGTCAAGGCCGTGCCCGAGCTCGACGGCGCAGGCGAGACGCTGCGCCTGAACACCGAGGCCTACGGCGGCATGATCGACTACACCTGGTTCGATCGCCCGCTGGCGCTTGCGGGCCGCGTGCTGGTGCGCGAGGGCGACCGTATTGAGAGCCGCCTGCTTGCCACCGAGCGCGAGGTCGCTATTATCCCGAGCCTTGCCATCCATATGAATCGTGGCGTTAACGAGGGCTTTGCTCCCAACCGAGCCATTGATCTGTGTCCGCTCATCAGCGCCGGTGACCTTAAGCAGGGAGATTTTGACGCCCTGATCGCCGACGAGCTGGACGTTGAGCCCGAGCAGATCCTGGGCCGCGATCTGTTCCTGGTCAATCGTCAGGATGCGCGCATCTGGGGCTGGGCCGACGAGTTCATCTCGACGCCCAAGCTCGACGACCTGGCCTGCGCCTATACCTCGCTGCAGGCATTTTTGGGCGCCGAGAACGCGCACGACGTCTCGGCCTTCTGCTGCTTCGATAACGAGGAGGTTGGCTCCGAGACCAAGCAGGGCGCCATGTCGACGTTCTTGGCCGATGCACTGCGCCGCATTAACGGCTCGCTGGGCTTTGACGACGAGTCGTACCATCGCGCCCTTGCCGCATCGATGCTTGTGAGCTGCGACAACGCGCATGCCGTGCACCCCAACCACGCCGAGAAGTGCGATGCTCGCAACCAGGTCGTGCTCAACGGCGGTATCGTCATCAAGGAAGCCGCCAACCAGCACTACTGCACCGATGCCTTTAGCCGCGCGGTGTTCCAGGCCATCTGCGATGACGCCGACGTACCCACGCAGGCCTTCGCCAACAAGAGCGATATGGCCGGCGGCTCCACGCTCGGCAATCTGTCCAATATGCAGGCGAGCATGCATGCTGTGGACGTGGGCCTGCCGCAGCTTGCCATGCACTCGAGCTACGAGACCGGCGGCGTGCGCGACGTGATGTACGCCATCCGCGCTCTCACCGCTTTCTACGAGCGCAACCTAACCATCAACGGAGCCGAAAGCGTGGAGCTCTAAAACCTGCCAAAAAGGGATGTTAATTTTGGCAGGTTTTATCTGGGCAAATGCCAGTGGCATTGCAAGCCGATAGAGCCCTAAAACGCCGCAGGTAGAGCAAAAGTCAGCGAGAGCCCGCCGTTTGAGCCAAGGTGCCGTGAAATGAAAAGGCGCTGACCTTCTGGTCGCGCCTTTGAAATTGAACGGCAGATTGGCCAAACGGCGGGCTCGCAGCGTCGGCTCATTACGCCGTTTGTAAAACGGCGTAATTCTTAGTGTTCGATCCAGCAGCGGAGCGTCTCGCCGGCCTGCAGGTGACGCAGATTCTCCGCGGCGATGTCGACGACGTTGTTGAGCGTGGCGGCCAGGTGGAACCAGCCGGAGATGTGCGGCGTGATGAGCATGTTGGGTGCATCCCACAGCGGGCTTGTGGCGGGTAGCGGCTCGGGGTCGGTGACGTCGACCGCGGCGCCGGCGAGGTGCCCGGACTCCAGAGCGGTAACCAAGTCGTCGGCGATCACAAGGTCGCCACGGCCGCCGTTGGCAAAGAAGGCGCCCGGCTTCATCGCGGCGAAGAACTCGGCGTTCGCCAGGCCGCGGGTCTCGGGCGTGCTCGGCATAAAGGATGCGACGACGTCGGCCTCCGCCAGGCGTTCAGACAGGGCATCCATGCCGTCCATGTCCTCAAACACAATGGGGTAGACGAGCGGATGGCGCTTGATGCCACGGACGTGCGCGCCCATGCCGCGGCAGAGCGTGGCAAAGTGGCCGCCGATATCGCCCGCGCCCAGCACCAACACGTTGGCATTTTTGAGCGAGGTGACCGGGCCCAAGTCCTCCCAGCGATGCTCGCGCTGCAGGTCCTGGTAGCCGGGCAGGCGCTTCATCATTGACAGCACCATGGCAAACATGTGCTCGCTTACGGCCTGACCGTAGGCGCCGATCGAGCAAGACAGCTTGGCGTCAGCCGGCACGGTGCCGGCGGCAAGGTAGTCGTCATAGCCGGCGGTCTGCAATTGCAACAGCTGGAGATGCTCGCATGCCGTGAGCATGTCAGGGTCGATGTTGCCCAGGATCACGTCGGCATCGGCGACCTGCTCGCGCGTGGCGGCGTCGGCGCTCGTGTAGATAAAGTCCTCGCCCGGAGCGCTCGACTCAAGAATTACGCGATGACGGTCGTTGACGGGCAGCAAAACCAGGATGTTCACAAGCAGTCCTCTCCGCTTGACCTACCAAAAAGGGACAGGTTTATTTTGGCAGGTTTTATCAGGCAAAACGTTCAAATAAAAACGCCGGATGCAAGACGAGCGTACCCGTCAGCATCCGGCGCATCTACAGCTACCAGCTCAGCAGCTCGTAGCCGTCCTCGGTCACCACGAGCTGAACCTCGCACTGGGCCGAATCGCTGCCGTCCTTGGTGCGCACGCACCAACCGTCACCCTTGCTAATCTTGATGTCGGGCGCTCCGGCATTGACCATGGGCTCGATGGTAAAGACCATGCCCGGGGCCATGATGGTGTCCACATCGGGCGCCTCGGTGGTAAAGCCCACAAACGGGTCCTCGTGGAACTCCTTACCGATGCCGTGTCCGCCGTACTCGCGCACCACGCTAAAGCCGGCGTCCTCGACGGTCTTTTGCACGGCCTCGGCCATAACGGACAGCGGCAGCCATGGCTTGACGACCGCCAGACCCGCCTCCACGCTGGCGCGGGTGACGTCGACCAGGCGCTGGCGCTCGGCCGAGACCTCGCCGATGCAGAACATGCGGCTCGAGTCGCTAAAGTAGCCGTCCAGGATCGTGGAACAGTCCACGTTGATGATGTCGCCATCGTGCAGCACATCCGTATCGCAGGGAATGCCGTGGCAGACGACGTCGTTGATCGAGGTGCACACACTCTTGGGATAGCCCTCGTAGTTGAGATCGGCCGGCGTGCCGCCGTGCTCGACGGTGTAGTCATAGATCATCTGGTCGATCTGGTTGGTGGTCATGCCTGCGGCGATATGCTCGCCCACATAATCGAGCACGCCCACGTTGATGGCGGCCGAGCGCTTAATGCCCTCGATATCGGCGGGCGTCTTGTAGAGCGTGCGGGGCAGAACCTCCCAGCCCTCTTCCCACAAGCGCTCGAGGCGCTCATCAAAGGCGCTATGGCATTTCTTGTATTTCTTACCGCTGCCGCACCAGCAAGCATCGTTGCGGCCAGGCACGGGTCCTTTGTCATACATGGCTAACTTCCTTTCATCCGCAGCTAGTATAGCCCACTCACGCGTCCATAAAAGTTGCGGTGATATAGTTCCGATTTAAGCGGTTTAACAGCATAAATAGGAACTATATCACCGCAACTGATGGAGCGGGATGGCGGGCACTGGCTGCTGCGTGGTTTTGCTAGTAGCTCACCTGGCAGGGGATGCCGAGGGCGCGCACGCGCGCGGCAATGGCGTCGAGCACCTCGGGTGCTGCCTTGGCAAGGCCGGCGACCGGTGTCTCGCGCGCTACCGTGTAGATGGTTGCTTCTTGTGGGCGAATGCGCTCAAGCGCCGCGAGCCAGGGGGCAACGTACTCCTCGCCGGTGTTGTCGATGGGCTTGCCCAGATACTCACCGGTCAAAAAGATCGTCTGGATAATAACGTGACCGTCAAAGCTTGCGAACGTCTCAATCTGGTGCTCGACGTCGTAGGGGCCAACAGGCTGGTCGAGCAGCTGGATAAACGCCGGGTCGACGGTATCGAGCTTAAGAATGTTGTCGTCGACCATCATGAGCGCGTCGTGCACCTCGGGGCGGTCGGCGCGCGTACCGTTGGAGAGCACGGCGATTTTGGAGTTTGGGGCAAGCTCGTCGCGCAGCGCGACGGCGCCGGCGATGGCCTGCGGAAACTCCGGTGCGGCGGTGGGCTCGCCGTTGCCTGCGAAGGTGATCACATCGGGGAGCTCGCCCTCGGCTGCCATCTCGCGCAGCTTTGCCTCGAGCGCGTCGAGTACCACGGCAGCTGTGTTGTACGGCTCATGGCAGGGGCGCTCGGCGTTGAGGCCGTTTTCGCAGTAAATGCAGTCGAACGTGCAGATTTTGCCGCTGGCCGGCATCATGTTGACGCCGAGCGAGAGACCAAGGCGACGGCTGCGAACGGGCCCAAAGATGGGGCTGGCATTCAAAAACGTAGACATAGGCATATGCTCCTCAAGACAATTGTGCCTAAGCATAGCATCGGCTCCAAAGCAAGGTGCGGGCTCTTGCTTTACAAGTTTCGTTTTTTCACGTCGCTCATTATGCCGCGCCATGAAAAGCCTCGGGTCGGGTACAGTTAATCTGTTAACAAGGCGTAAGGCAATGCGGGTCCATCCAACCGCACTGACGTGCAACTGGATGAGCATTGATGATGGGGGCACAACATGGATTTTACGGTCGAGAATGCGGGCACCACGATTGCCTGTCGCGAATATGCCGGCCCGGATGTGTCGCCTGATACTCCTGCCTTGGTGTGCGTGCACGGCGCTTGTGTCGACGGCACATTTTTTGACGGTATCGCTTGTGAGCTCAGTCGCAACTACCGCGTAATTGCTTACGACCGCCGCGGCTGCGGTGACAGCAGCGATGCGGCAGACGACAGCTATGATCTTGCCGCTCAGGCCGCCGACCTGCAAGCCGTGATCGAACACGTTGACGCTCCGGCAAATGTGCTTGCGCATAGCGCCGGTACGTTGGTGGCGCTGGAGCTTCTTCGCACCGAACCCCATCTCGTCGCCCGTGCGATTCTGCATGAGCCGGCTGTGTCGGCCGAAGGCGTCGGTATGGGCGCAGCTCCGGTTTTGCTCGATATGATTGCGGCTGGAAAGGTTTCAAGGGCGCTCCGGCTTTTCTTGGGAGCCCTCGGCGACTTGGACCCCGAGGCTCCTGGGACGACCGAAGCGGAAGTTAAACATGCCCTGCGCAATGGTCGTTGCTTTATGGCGAACGAATATGGAACAAATATGACATATGCTCCCGACTGGGAGCGCGCCCGCGCGTCAAAGGCAGTGTCGGCCGTGTTTTTGGGCGAGCTTTCGGTCGATACACCCCGCGAGGCTGGTACGCGAGCGGCTGCCGAATATCTCGATTGCCCCCTTGTGACGATCCCGGGTGCGCATAACGGTCTGCGCGATCGCCCCGTTACGGCGGCAAACGCCGTTCGCGATGTCTTGGAGCGTTAGCACGCTCGATGACCTGCGGGGAGAGGGGCTGTTAGCGTTTCGTCATTGTTAACGAATGCGCCCATAACCGCGCGCCTGCGGCTCCATTACCGCCGTTTGCCAGGTCATAAAAATGCAACGATAATCGCGCGTTTGCCTCCAGCTGTTAGATGTTACCCTTGTACCAATTGATATGCACCGTTGCCGTGCGTAACGATAGAAAGGGCCCCATATGCTCAATAATCACGAGGTCAATCTAACCGACGAGGAGGCTGCCGCCGAGGTCGCCCGCGTCGCGAAGACCTACCCCGTGGTGCGTTTGCTGTCGGCCGATCAGATTAAGAGCGAGCCTAACTGCCTGCTCGCCGGCAATCGGTGCCCTTGTCTGCGCCAGTCAAGTCTTGAGGCCTTGGCAGGTTCCGATGATGTATCGGAGCAGCTGCTCAATGATGGTACCGAGTACCGCGCTCGCCTGCGCCCTCTGAAGGTCGAGGGCGAGCCTCACGTCCTGCTGATGGTGCGTCCGATCGATGAGCAAGAGGCTGCAGAAGAGGACCTCGTCTACACCGACGTGCTGACGAGTGTGCGCAATCGCCGATATTACGAGGAAAAGCTCCGCAACGCCCGCATGAATGCCGGCGTTGCGGTGATCGACCTTGATGATTTTAGGGTCTTCAACGATACGTGTGGCCGTCATGCCGGCGACCTTGCGCTCGGTGCTGTGGCGACAGCCATACGCAGCGGAATTCGTTCGACTGACGAGCTTGTACGCTATGGCTGCGACAAGTTTGTGGTCGTCATGCCCAATATTCCCTCCGATGACTTCACCCGTCGCCTGCATCAGGTGTCCGATGCCGTTCATGCCACGATTGTTCCGGGCCATGAGTACGTGAGCTTGACGGCATGTGTTGGCGGTGTTCGCATTCATGGCGAGACGGTCGATGAGGGAGTTGGCCGCGCTGTCCAGTTATTGAGCCGCGCTAAGGCAAAAGCCGGTACGGTCGTGACCGACGCCGATTCCATCGAAGCCTTCCAAAGCGAAAAGCCTTTGGTGCTTATTGTCGATGACTCCGAGATGAACCGAGCCATTCTCAACGAGATGCTCAAGGACGAGTATTGCATCCTCGAGGCCGACAACGGTCGTACGGCGCTCGACATGGTCGACCGCTATGGCGATGAGTTGTCGCTCGTGCTGCTGGATATTGTCATGCCGGGCATAAGCGGCTTTGAGGTGCTGGCCGATCTGTCGCGCCGATCGGGTATCGACAATCTGCCTTTCATCATGATTTCGAGCGAAGATTCCGATGATATGGTTCTGCGCGCGTACGAGCTGGGCGCCTCGGACTATATCAACCGCCCGTTTGACTCCCGTGTCGTGCGCCGCCGTGTAAGCAACACCATCCGCCTATACGCCAAACAGCGCCGCCTGACGAGCCTGCTGTCCCAGCAGTACAACGAGCGCGTCAAGAACAGTCGCATGCTCATCGACATCATGGCCGGCGTCATGGAGCTTCGCAACGGCGAGAGCGGCAGACACGTTACGAACATCGAGAAGCTGACCGAGCTGCTGCTTGGCTGTCTGGTCCAGCGTAGCGGCACGATCTCCCTCGACAATGAGGAACGCTCCACGATCGCCCTGGCTTCGGCGCTGCACGATATCGGCAAGATGTCGATTGACGATGCGATTCTCAACAAGCCCGGACGCCTTACGCCCGAGGAGTTCGAGATTATGAAGACGCATACCACGATCGGCGCCGACATGCTGCGTGAGCTGGGTAGCCATCACGCCGGCAATGCGCTTATGGAATATGCGTACCAGATTGCGCGTTGGCATCACGAGCGCTGGGACGGCAAGGGTTATCCCGATGGCCTTAAGGGCGACGAAATTCCCATTGCCGCGCAGGTGGTTTCGGTGGCTGACGTGTACGATGCCCTGACGAGCGTGCGCGTGTACAAGGACGCTATCCCGCACGAGGAAGCGATCCAGATGATTCTGGACGGTAGGTGCGGTACCTTTAACCCGCTGCTGCTCGATTGCCTGCTCGAGGTGCAAGACCAAATTGCCGAGACGTTGGCACGCCCTGCTGACGTCGTTGCGTTTCCCACGATTTAGTATGACCAAAGGAGTTTTAACCCATGATTTCCATGCGTGAGGCGTATGAGAAGATCGGCGCAAATTATGATGACGCGTGCGCTCGGCTGATGGGCGAGGAAATGCTTGCCCGCTTTGCCCTCAAGTTTTTGGATGACGAGAGCATGGACAAGCTGGAGGCTGCCATGGCGGCAGGAGACGCCGAGAGTGCGTTTATGGCAGCGCACACGCTCAAGGGCGTGAGTCAGAATCTGGGATTCGATAATCTGTACGAGCCGGCGGTCGTGGTGACCGAAGCGCTGCGCGGCGCCGATGCCGTTGACGGCGCTCGCGAGGGAATGCATGCGCTGCAGCAGCAATATGCGGCCACGATGTCAGCCCTGCGCGAGGCGGCTGAATAAGAGCTTGCGAGCCTTGGGCTGCGTGCCGGCCACATATAGGTAAAAGGGCGCCCGGCCGGACCATGTGGCCGGCGGGGCGCCCTTTTGTGTTGTGCTGTCCGTGAACTAACGGGCCTGCTTAACCTTGGCCGCTGCCTCGACAAACGACTTCCACAGGTTAAAGTCGGTCTCGAGCGTCTTCCACGTGTACTCAGGGTGCCATTGCACGCCTAGACAGAAAGGCTGACCTTCGACCTCGATGCACTCGGGAACGCCGTCGGTTGCCTTGGCGACCAAGCGCGTGCTTTTACCCAGACGATCGACGCAGCAGTGATGCGCCGAGTTGGTCTGGATCAGCCTGTGCCCGCCAACCGCGCGGTCGAGCAACGAGCCCGGCACGACCTCGACGGGATGCACGGGGTCGTTGAGCACGTGGGTATGGCGCCACTGCGTGCGGCCCTCGCGAGCGCCTAGGCTCGGCACGTCCATGCACAGGGTGCCGCCAGTGGCGACATTGAGCAACTGCGTGCCGCGGCAGGTGGTAAAGAGCGGCTTTTTGGCGTGGAGTACCTCGTCGACCAGCTTAAACTCAAAGCTATCGCGGATCTCGCAGCAGAGGGTGGGATCGTAGGGTCGATCATCGCCCCAACGTTTGGGATTAACATCGGGGCCGCCGGGAATGGCGATGCCGTCGGCGATATCGACGTAATGACGGATGACCTCAATGTCCTCGGTGATGGACATCTGCAGCGGCAGGCCGCCGGCGGCAAGGATGGCATCGACAAAGACGCTTGCGATTTCCTCGTTGGGGGAGAGCATCTCGGTTAAAAACGGCTCTGCCTCTTCCCAGCGCGGCGCGACGAGGATGAGCGGACGGTCGGCGGGGGCGACGTCGACGTGCGGGGTGTATGACGATGAAGTGCGAGTTCCGATCATAGGTGTTGCTTTCGAATCCGGGTGGACATGGCACAGGGGTGCGCGGGACAAACGCTGGTGATGAATTTGCCCGCGTGGCAATTGGGTTAGTGGCCCTTAATGGAGTTGAGGAAGTCCTGGGCGCGCTTGGTCTGGGGATGGTCGAAGAACTCGTCGGGCGTGCCGGTTTCCACGATCTGGCCGTCGGCCATAAAGACGACGCGGTCGGCCACGCGACGGGCAAAGTTCATCTCGTGCGTGATGACGATCATCGTCATACCCTGCTGGGCCAGACGGACCATGACCTCGAGCACCTCGTTGATCATCTCGGGGTCAAGGGCGCTCGTGGGCTCGTCAAAGAGCATGGCCTTGGGTTGCATGGCAAGCGAGCGGGCGATGGCTACGCGCTGTTGCTGGCCGCCCGAGAGCTGTGCGGGCACCTTATCGGCCTGCTCGGCAACGCCCACGCGGCTCAGCAGGTCCATGGCGCGCTCGCGAGCCTCCTCCTTGGACACGCCCAGCACGTCGACCGGCCCCAGCATGACGTTCTGCAGTACGGTCATATGTGCAAACAGGTTGAACTGTTGGAACACCATGCCCAGTTCGGCACGCATGCGGGCAAGATCCTTGCCTTCCTGCGGCAGGGGCTCGCCCTCGATGAGGATCTCGCCCGAGTCGATGGTTTCCAGGCGGTTGATGGTGCGGCACATGGTCGACTTGCCCGAGCCCGAGGGGCCAATCACCACGACGACCTCGCCGCGGTCGACTGAGAGATTGATGTCGTTGAGGACGTGCAGGTCGCCATAGTGCTTATCGACGTGCTTGAGCTCGATCAGCGGCTGATTGCCGGTGGAAGAAGTGCTCTGTGCCATGGTGCTCGGCTCCTTATGACTCGAAATGGTAAAGCGTTAGCGGATGATGGTCGCGCCGGTCTTGTGCGAAACGTAGACAGCGGCCTTATTGATCGCGACGTTGATGAGGATGTAGATGACCGCGATTACCAGGTAGACCGACACGAGAGCGTCGTAGTTGGTAATGAGCACGCGGGCATTTTGCATCAGGTCGGGGTAGCTCACCACGTAGGCGACGGTGGTGTCTTTGACTACGACCACAAGCTGCGAAATCAACGACGGAATGATAAACCGAATCGCCTGCGGCAACACGATTTTAAAGGTGATTTTAGCTTTGGAGAGACCAAGTGCCTGGGCGGCCTCGACCTGGCCGCGCGGCACGGCGTTGACGCCGGCGCGGAAGATCTCGGCCAGTACGCCGGCGGCGGCGAGCGCAACGGGAAGCGTGAGCATCCAAAACGATGGCAGCGCAATCTTGTACTGGGGTAGCACCAAAAAGAAGAAATAGATGAACAGCAGGCTCGGCACGCCGCGGAAGAAATCGGTGAGCACGCGGCAGACCAACTGCAGCGGCTTAATGTCGCTGGTGCGGCCGAGCATAAGGGCCAGGCCCAGCACCAGCGCGATGGCGCCGGCAGTGAGTGCGACTTTAACGGTGCCCTCAAAGCCTGCAAGCAAGAATTTCCAGGTGGTGAGGTGCGTAAAGAAATACCAATAGTGGACCGAAAGCTGGCCGGTCACATAAAAGCGCTGCAGTACCAGGACGGCGAGTGCGGCCACGGCAACAAGCGAGATGGCGGTGCCGATGCGAATCTTGGCGCGCATCTTGGGGCCGGGAGCCTCGTAGAGCGCATCGCGCATGGTGAGCGCGGGGGAGGAGTGCTTGCTCATCGGAGGATCCTCACCTTCTTATCGATGTAGTTGCCAATGTGGCTCACCACAAAGGCCGTGCCCAGGTAGCCGAGCGCCGAGATAAAGAACGCGGCGACGCCGCCGAGCGAGCGGGTATTGATGTAGCTCACCACGCCGGTGAGCTCCTGCGGTTTAAGCGGCACCTGACTGCCGAGCGCGGTGGTGAGCATGACGGCGATAAAGAGGTTCGTCATGGGCAATACGCTTGAGCGCAGTGCCTGCGGAATCACGATCTTGGCGAGGATACGGCTGAAGTTCATGCCGAGCGAACGGGCGGCTTCGACCTGACCGACGCCAACGGTGTTGATGCCACTCATGAAGTTCTCGGAGCCAAAGGCCGAGCCCAAAAGGACCGTGGCGACGATAACGCAGGTGCGGTAGGGCAGGACGACCTTGAGCGGCGGCAGCGCGTAGACGACGATGATAAGCAGCGCGATGCCGGGGATGTTACGGAAGACCTGCACATACAGGTCGCCAAAGACGCGCAGCGGCTTGAGCGGCGACACGCGCATCACGGTGACGGCGACGGTCAGCATCATGGCGATGGCAAACGACTCAAGCGTCATGCCCCAGGTTGCGAGCAGCGCGTCGATATAGTTCTGGCCATAGAGCGACCAGAGTTCGGAGAGACTCATGCGGACCTCCCGCCGATAAGGAAAGGGGCTCCCGTGTGTACGGAAGCCCCGACAACTCAGTGAGGAAACAGTTTACCGCAATAAAGCGCATCATGCGTTTCCGTATGGTTTCGTTGCGGCCGTTACCAGGCTCACTGCCTAGGCGCCGATCTCGGGCAGCTCGGGAACATTGGTGTCGCCCGTACGGTCGCCGATGCAGATCTGCCACAGCTTGGTCCAAGTGCCATCGTCCTCAATCTTCTTAAGGAAGTCGTTGACAAAGGCGACACCGTCGGAATCGAGCGGCAGACCGATGCCATAGGGCTCCTTGCTGCCGAAGGGCTTGCCGGCAATCTTGTACTTACCGGGCTCGCGGACCAGGGCGCTCTGCTGCATGTTGTTATCGATGACGTAGGCGTCAACGCGGCCCTGCTGGAGTGCCTGACGGGCCTCCTCGTCGGTCTTGAACTCCTGCTGGCTGGCCTTGGGAGCGAACTCCTCCAGGATGGCGGGGCCGTTGGAGCCGGACTGGACGGCGACGTTCTTGTCGGCCAGGTCGTCGACGCTCTTGATGTCGTCGTTGTCGGCGAGCACCAGGATGGCCTGCTGGGTGTAGTAGTAGGGGCCGGCGAAGGAGACAAGCTTCTTGCGCTCATCGGTGATGGTGTAGGTGGCAAAGACGGCGTCGACCTGGCCGTTCTGCAGGACGGACTCGCGCGTGTCCGAGGTCACCTGGGTGATCTCGACCTTGTTCTCGCCCAGAATGTAGTTGGACAGGAGCTGCGCGATGCCGGCGTCGAAGCCACGGGTCTTGCCGTCCTTCTCGTTGAGGAGGGAGAAGAGCGTGGAGGTCTGAACGCCACCGATCTTAAAGACGCCGGCGTCCTTGACGGCCGTCGCCCAGGTGCTGGCGGCGATGGCGTCGTCATCGGCCTTGGGGCCGTTGTCGACGAGCTTGTCGAATGCCTTAGCGTCGAGCGTGGTGGAAGCCTCGGTATCCTCGGAGCTCTTGGAGGAACCGGCGGCGGAACCCTTGTCGGCCTCGGCGCTGGTGTCGGAGCAGCCGGCAAGACCAAGGCCGGCGACGGTTGCGAAGGTGGCGGCAACGAAGCCGCGGCGGTCGAGAACGACCTGCTGGGAGAGGTTCTTGCTCATGGTAGAACACCTTTCTCAATAAAATCCCTAGCGGTTGAGTAGAGTTATACCCTATCGCGCTCAAATGGGTCAACGCGAAATAACTCAGAAACATACTTGCCTTATGGGTTATTGTATCTACCAAAAAGGGACAGGCACCTTCGTGGTGGTTCTGGCCGATGCAGTGGTATGCTTTACTGTTTTATCTCGATCTGTAACATCTGGACGGACAAAAGGTCACTATCTGTTACAGATTGAGACAAAGGTCTGGGACTAAGACGTCTTATCTAGATCTGTAACAGTTGGACGGGAATTCGGGCCCTAGATGTTACAGATTGAGATAATCGCGTCGCGAAATTAAAAACCTCCGCAGGGGTGCTCCCCTTGCGGAGGTTTTCTTACTCGTTGAGTAGCCTCACGGCTTCGGCGGCCATGCTCTCGACCGTCATGCCGTTCTGGGCGAGCAGCTCGTTGGGGTCGTAGCGGTCGGGGAAGCCCTTGGCGATGCCAAAGGTGCGCGTGCGCACGGGCATGCAGGCCAGGTAGCACGCCACGCGCTCGCCCCAGCCGCCGTCCAAGATGCCGTCCTCGAGGGTGACGACAACGCGATGCTCGGCGGCAAGGCTGTCGAGGAACTTGCGGTCGAGCTCGGTTGCAAAGCGCGGGTTGACGAGCGTGGCCTCGATACCGTACTCGGCGGCCAAGCGGTTTGCCACACGCTCGCCCAGCTCAAAGAAATCGCCAAGCGCGAGCACGGCAACGTCGCGGCCCTGACGCACCACGTTGTAGCGAACGGCGCTGTAGTCGGTGTCCTCGGCGGGCGCCAAATCGGGGCGGCTAACCAGGCCAATGCCCGGTACGCGAATCGCCACGGGATGCTCGCGATGGTCGAGCGACCAGCTCAGCATGGACAGATATTCCTCCATGCAGGCCGGCGCTAGGTAGCGCATATTGGGAAGGGCGCCCAGCATGGAAATATCAAAGAACGAGAGATGCGTCTCGGACGTAGTGCCAAAGATTGATGCGCCAAACACCAGGATCGTCGCCGGGGCATCGTTGAGACACAGGTCGTGCCACAGCTCGTCGTAGGCACGCTGCAAAAACGTACCGTACACGCCAAAGACCGGCTTGGCGCCCGAGCGTGCAAGCGCGGTGGCAAAAGTGACGGCGTGCTCTTCGGCAATGCCCACATCGACGAACTGTTTGCCGGCGGCAGCGCGAAGCTCGGGTGTAAAGCCCATGATGTAGGGCGTGGCGGCCGTGATGCCCACGACCTGCGGATCGCGCTCGATGGCGGCGCTGAGCGCCTCGCCCGTAATGTCGGCATAGGTGCGCGGCGCAGGCTCGCTTGGATGGCCCGGGCAGAGCTTGCGCCCAGTCGCCATGTCAAACGGACCAACGTGATGCCAGCGCTCGGGGTCGCTCTGGGCCGGCTCAAAGCCCTTGCCCTTGGCGGTGGAGACGTGCAGCACGATGGGATGATCGATATTGCGCAGTCCCTGCAGCGCGTCGACCAGGGCCAACACATCGTTACCGGCGTCCAGATAGCGGTAATCGAGCCCCATCGCGCGGAAAACGTTGCGTTCACAGGTGCCGTTGCTGGCGCGCAGCTCGGCCAGATTGCGATACAGGCCACCGTGGTTTTCGGCGATGGACTGGTCGTTGTCATTGACGACGATGATCAGGTTGCTGTCGAGCTCGGCGGCATTGTTAAAGCCCTCAAACGCCAGGCCGCCCGAAAGCGAGCCGTCGCCAATGATGGTGATGACGTTATACGTATCGCCCGCCAGGTCACGAGCGTGCGCCAGGCCGCAGCCCAGGCTCACCGAGGTCGAGGTGTGACCCATGGCGAACAAGTCGTGCTCGGACTCGTTGGGATTGGCAAAGCCAGAAGCCTCACCATAACGCTCCGGATCGATATAGGTGTACGCGCGTCCGGTCAGCGCCTTGTGGGCGTAGGTCTGGTGCGAAACGTCAAAGACAATCTTGTCGATGGGGGAGTTGAACACGCGATGAAGCGCAACCGTAAGCTCAACGACGCCCAAGTTGGGGGCAACGTGCCCGCCGACGGCGGCGGAGCTCTCGAGGATTGCCTGGCGGATCTCGCCGCAGAGCAGCGGAAGCTCGGCGCGGTCGAGAGCCTTGACGTCCTCGGGCGTTGTCGTTTGCGTAAGCAGCATCGTTGTGGGTTACTCCATGCGAATCGAGCACCGGCGCTCCCTCGGCCGGCACAATTGCACAAAACAGTCTCGCACATTTTGGCGTTTGATATGTGACGGCGGCGCGGTAATTCGCCAACTGGTGGGGCAAAACGTTTTGTCCGATGCCATACTGATGTGTTCCATGATGTTTTTATCGATTGTGCACAGGCCGTGGCTTGTCGCCGTGAGTCGCTGGAAGGAGGCAGCATGTCCGATGTCGTTCGTGCCGAGAAAATCGCGTGCGAAGTGGACCATGCTGCCCGTCAACTGGCACAGGCGGGTCGTCTGGACCTGACGCGCGAGTTTATCCAGCATGGCGATGTGACGGTGTATACGCATGTGACCTCAGTGGCGCGGGCAAGTCTGTCCTTTGCCGAGCGCCTGGGCCGCGTCGGTATCTCCGTCGACCGCGGCTCGCTGCTGCGCGGGGCCCTGCTGCACGATTACTTTCTCTACGATTGGCACGACCCCGACCCGAGCCATCGACTGCATGGCTTTCGCCACCCGTTTTTTGCCCTGGCGCGTGCGGAGGAAGATTTTGAGCTGACGCCGCGCGAGCGGAATATTATCGCGCGCCATATGTTTCCGCTGGTACCGGTGCCGCCGACGTGTCGTGAGGCTTGGATTGTGTGTCTGGCGGATAAATGGTGCGCGCTGCATGAGACGGTCGCCGGCCGTCTGCGGCGCAAGGACGAGGCA
Organism: uncultured Collinsella sp.; assembly: GCA_902465265.1. Lineage (GTDB taxonomy): Bacteria > Actinomycetota > Coriobacteriia > Coriobacteriales > Coriobacteriaceae > Collinsella. The sequence goes on from CABQMF010000001.1 coordinate 43,435, forward strand.
GACGATGGCGTGAGCAGCGAATCGAGCGAGAAGAGGAGGGGGTAGACGGTGGGGACCGCGATCGACATGGCATTTGGCGGCGCGACGCTTGCCACCTGCCCACTCTCGGCACTGGTGCTCTCGTTTGCCTTTTACGGGTTTTGCGGCTGGGCATGGGAATCGACAGTCTGCGCCATGCTCAATCACGGACGATTTGCCAACAGTGGCTTTTTGTTGGGGCCGTGCTGCCCTATCTATGGCGCGGGCGGCATTGCCTGCTGGCTGCTGTTGCGCGGGATTCCGGATGCCTCGAGCCAGTTTGTCGCTGCAGCGCTTGTATGCAGCGTGATTGAGTACAGCGTAGGCATGCTGCTGGAAAAAACAACGGGCGCGCGCTTTTGGGACTATTCGCACCTGCCGTTTAACCTGCACGGACGCATCTGTCTGTACTGGGCCTGCGCGTTTGGCCTGGGTGCGCTGTGCATTTGTCGTTTAGTGGAGCCGGCATTGCTGGGGCTGCTTGGCCATCTGCCGGTGCTGATTGTGCGGCTGTCCGCCTTTATCGTCGCGGTCGCGATGATGGTCGACGCGGTGTGCTCGTTGGCGAGCTGGCGCCGCCTGTCAGATCAGCTGGAGTGTGTGCGCGCCGACCTTGCCGACCGCATCAACGAGTCGCTTGCCGATGCCTCGGACTCAATGCTCGAACGTATTCCTGATTCGGCGATCGACTCGGTGACACAGACGCATATCCGCAGTCGTGCCGTTAACGCGTGGCTGGCCGAGCTGGGCGACGCGACGCTCGATGCCCTTCGTGAGAAGGCTTCGATGCCGACGTTTATCGCGGATGGTGCTCGCGGCCTTGCGCTCGCTGCCCGCCGCGTGGCCGATGCCGCGCCGAGCATGCCTCGTCCGTCGCTCGGTCGCCGCCTTGCCGGCAAGCGCATGAGCCGTCCGGTGCCGAGCGTGTCACTCAGCCGTCGCGACCTACGCTTCTTTAACGCCTTCCCGCGCCTGCGCATCAATCGCTACGAAGGTGTCATTCGAGCAACTAATCTCCGCGACCGAGCTCGCGAGCTGTTCCGGCGCTAGCCAGAGCGGGGCCAAACGCGCCCTTCTCGCTCGCGTATTTCCCGTTCGTTTCGCGCCCGTTGCCGCGCCGTTTCCAAGATTGCGGCACCGTTTCCATTCGACAACGCAGCGTTTAACAACGCCGTATCTGGTCTACACCAGTTGCTCCTCGGCCACATTATGGGCGCTGACAACGTTCATGCGACCAAGGGGGAGCGAATGTACGATACGGGATCGACAACGTTTATGCTCGTCTGCACCATGCTCGTGTTTTTAATGACACCGGGTCTGGCGTTTTTCTATGGCGGCCTGTCCAGGCGCAAAAATGTCATCAACACCATGCTTATGTGCTTTGGCGCCATTGGCCTGGTCGGTGTGTTGTGGATTGTTGCCGGCTGGTCGCTGGCCTACGGCGGCGACGGCTCCAGCCCGTTTATTGGAGGCCTTGACCAGCTGCTGTGCCTGCCGGTGCTCAACCAGGTGCTGCAGGCGGCCGAGGGCAATGCTGCGGACGGTGCCGTCTACCCTCAGATCATCAACATCGCCTTCCAGATGGCGTTTGCCATGATCACGGCCGCTATCGTCACGGGCAGCCTGGCCGGCCGCGTTAAGTTTGGTGCCATGATGGCTTTCCTGGGCATTTGGCTGCTCGTGGTCTATGCGCCGCTTGCCCACATGGTTTGGGGCGGCGAGGGCTCCTTCATCGGCGACATCATCGGCGCGCTCGACTTTGCGGGCGGCGACGTAGTGCACATTTCGTCCGGTCTTACGGGCCTGATTCTCTGCTTAATGCTCGGCCGTCGTCGCGGCTTTGGCATGGTGAGCTATCGCCCGCATAACGTGCCGTTTGTGGCGCTGGGCGCCGGGCTGCTTTGGTTTGGCTGGTTTGGCTTTAACGGCGGCAGCGAGTTTAAGGCCGACGCCGTGGCGGCGCTCGCCATCCTCAACACCGTGACGGCCAGCGCGGCGGGTATGGTCTCGTGGCTTGCCGTCGAGCGCGTGCACACCGGTCGCCCCACGCTGGTGGGTGCCAGCACCGGTCTGGTTGCGGGGCTTGTGGTGGTCACGCCGGGTGCGGGCTTTGTCGAGCCATGGGCGGCGCTGGTCATGGGCCTGATCGTGTCTCCCGTCTGCTACTTGGCCATTAGCCATCTCAAGACCAAGTTCGGTTACGACGATGCGCTCGACGCGTTCGGTTGCCACGGTATCGGCGGCATCTTGGGCGGCGTGCTCACGGGCCTGTTCTGTGTGCCGGAGCTTTCGTGGACCGGTAAAGGCGGCCTGTTCTACACGGGCGATGTGTCGCTGCTCGTCTCGCAGATTTTGGGCATTGTGGTTACGGTCGTTATTGTGCTGGTGCTCGATTTGGTGATCGCCGCGGTGGTCAAGGCGCTGTTCCACGGCAGCCTGCGCGTTGACGAGGCCGACGAGGCGCTGGGCCTGGATGCGAGCCAGCACGGCGAGAGCGCATACCCCTCCTTCTCGGGACTCGATTAGCAGCTTCCCCAAGCACCGCACCTCGGCCTTCAATCGTCGTTTGCGTACCTTAAGTACGCGGCACTCCTCTTTCAGGCCGATCTGCGGCACTTGGGAAACCTGCTAAGACCTGTTAGTTGCACTTATCTGATCTACAAGGTTGGTCTGTGGCACCTGGAAAACCCGTGCCATGTGAGGGACAATTCATTTCTTTTTTTGAAGAGAGGAATTCACTATGAAGAAGATTACGGCGATCGTTCGTGCCGAGAAGCTTGAGGTTCTTAAAGACGCGCTGTTTGCTGCTGATGTTCGCGGTATGACTATCAACCAGGTGCAGGGCTGCGGCGCGCAGCATGGCTGGAAGGAATACGTGCGCGGCAACGAGTTGCTTGTCAACACGATCCCTAAGGTGCAGTTCACGCTCATTTGTGCCGATGAGCATGTCGATGGCATTGTCGAGATTATCTGCAACGCTGCTCGCACCGGTGCCGTTGGAGACGGCAAGATTTGGGTCGAGCCGGTCGAAGAAGTCATCCGCATACGCACCGGCGAACACGGCCCCGCCGCGGTGTAGGGCCGACCGACTGTCATCTGCAACGTTAAAATACTGCAGTGAGGCATAAGGCTTGTGTTGCGGATGGACGGATTATGGGTCGCAATAAATATCCCGAGGAGACGGTCGCGAAGATTCTCGACGCGGCACTGGAGCTATTCTGTGCACAGGGTTATGAGGGGACGAGCATTCAAGATATCGTTGACCGTCTCGACGGCATGACCAAGGGCGCTGTCTATCATCACTTCAAGAGCAAAGAAGAGATTTTCAACGCCGCGTTTGATCGGGCGATGACTCCGATTGTTGAGCACCGTCGCTCGACGCTTGGCGTCGGTAATATGACCGGCGCCCAAAAGCTAAAAAGGCTTTACGCTCCCGAGTCCGTTGTTCCGCAAATTGAGCTATGGGCACGTATGCGTCCTGCAGCAGATCCGGTAAAAAGCTCGCGTCTACTGGCGATGCAGTACCAGGGCTCATTTGACGAGTCGGCCGATGGCTATCTCTTGCCGGTGATCGAGGAGGGCATCGCCGACGGATCCATTGCGTGCGAATGCCCGCGCGAAGCGGCAGAGGCCGTATCGTTGCTGGCGAATCTCTGGTTGCTGCCACTGTTTCGTCCGCTTGAGCCCAAGGATCGAATGCTCGCTCGCGCTCAATGTTTGGCGCAGATGGCTGCCGCGGTGGGACTCGATTTGGGTGATGAAGTGCTTCAGACAACGGCGCAGATTTGGGACGTATGGGACCGCGCCGGGTGGTAATATAGATACCAACGGTATGTAATTGATTTGTGAGGGTAGCCACGGCTGCCCTTTTCAAGTCATTAAATACATACTAGCGGTATGTATAGGGGGCGGACTTATGGCTGGTCTGAGAGGCGTCAGTGCCTCGTTGGAATCAAAAACAGTGTGGTCAATTAGACTCACGGAGCTTCTGGTTGCACAGCTGTGTGCGTATTCGATGCTGTCGGCACTGTGCTTTGCGTGTCCGCTCTACTTGTTCGATTGCAGCGGCTCGGCAACGTTATATGGCACCGTCGCGGCGATAGCGTTCGTGCCGGGCGTGCTTGCGACTCCGGCTGGCGGAATCTTGGCGGATAGGGGAAGACATCGCGAGGTCCTCGTGGCCCTCGGCATTGCTCTGATGACTGCATCGCTGCTGTCTATCCCCATGAAGCGCTCGTTGCCTCTTGCGGTCGTCGTAGTAGCGATACTTTGTGTTCAATATGGTGTTCAATCGCTGCTGAAGCCAATGCTCCAAATTGAGACGGTGCGCATGGCGGGTGAAGAGAAGGTTGAGCGGGCCACTGCATTGGTTTCGCAGATGACCATGGTGAGCAATATCTTGGGCCCTGTGGTCGGGACGGCCGTCTATGGGTGCTTTGGCATCGATACTCTTTGCACAACCGCGTCGGTGGCGTTTGCGATTTCAGCTCTCTTGTTTGGGAGCGCGCTCAAGCAAAATGCCTCATCTGAAACGATGGGAGACGGCGCGACTCGTACGACATGCCGAAACGATTTTCGGGAGTCGATTCGGTATCTGTTGAAAAATGCATCATTGGCCGCTGTGATTTTGCTTGCGGCCGTTTTGAACCTTGCGTTGGTTGGGCTAACGATTGGCGCTCCCATCATTGTTACAAAGCATCTCGGCATGCAATCGTCCTGCGTTGGGATAGTTGAGGTTGCTATGGGCTTGGGTGGTCTTGCCGGCAGTGGCTTGGTCGGCATTTGGCCGCATCGCTTTTCTTTCAATGGCATATGTCGATATGTTGCGATGATCTGTTTTGGAGTCGTACCGATTATTGTCACGCTACTGAGCGGTCCTGATGAATTTGCGTTTGCCGCGCTTGCGGCCGGCTCGGCATGGGTCATGGCGTGGGCAAGCATTGCATCGGTCGAAATCGTTTCATTTGTTCAGCGGTCAGCGCCAAAGGAACTCTGCGGAAAAGTGCTGGCACTCGTTTATATGATGCTTTCCTGTGCAACGCCTATTGGCCAATTGGTTTACGGGCTCGCATATGATCGATGGACACCGGCGATTGTATTCGCAGGCATGTTGGCGGTGCTGACGTTGACGACGGCGCTGTTTTATCGGCTGAAAAATCGCTTGTGGCGATTGCCTTAACGCGCTGGGGCACCGTGGATTTGCGGAAGCATTGTCCCGCCGCGCAGGGACGCCATTGTTTGGGCGCGCCCGTTCTCGTCTACAATATCGTGCAGACGAAGGAGAGGCGCGCCCATGATCAAGATGTTTGCGAGTGACTTAGACGGAACGCTGCTGAACGCCCTACACGAGGCGGATGGGACCATCCGCCGTGCCATTCGCGAGCTGACCGAGGCTGGCTTGCATGTGGTTCCCGCGACCGGACGCTCGACGCTGCCGATTGGCGAGCATGGTTTTACGGACCTGGCGCTTGACGCCTGCTGCTCCAATGGGTCCATCGTGCGCGACAGCCATGGCGAGGTGCTCAAGACCTGGACCATCGACCCACAGGTCACCGAGGAGCTGCTCAAGGCGTTCCCGGACATTTGCTTTGATTGCTCCACGCCCGATGGCATGTTCTCGAGTGGGTCGTTCGAGATGCACCAGGCGGGCTTTAAAAAGGACAGCCCCATCAAGCGTATTGTGATGCGCGGCATGCGTGCGCGCGGCGGGTATCACGAGGAACAGTATTTCGACCAGTCGATCGGCGACATCCTGCGCCACGATGTGTGCAAGATCAACTGCCGCGTGACCTCGCCCGAGCTGGAGCGCGACCTTAAGGCGTATTTGGCCGAGCGCTCGGACCGCGTGGTCAACGCGCCGTTCGATCCGGTGATGTTCGAGATCACGGACGTGGCGTGCAACAAGGGCGAGAGCGTGGCCTGGCTGGCGGGCTACTACGGTATTGCCGAGGACGAGGTCGCGGTCTACGGCGACGGCGGCAACGATATCGCCATGCTCAAGCGTTTCCGCCACAGCTGCGCGACCAAAAACGCAAGCGATGCAGCCAAGGCCGCCGCGAGCGCGACCATCGGCAGCTGCATGGTCCACGCCGTCCCCAAACACATGCTCGCCACCATGCGCAAGCAGAATTCCCGCACCGTCATCGAATAATGTGACAAAAGAACTGCCCCTTTGGCACGGGGCCTGTGTTCTTGGAATACGAACATATATTCGTATATATAACTAGGCTCTGGTAGAATCGGTATTGTTGACGGCAGTTCCATGTGCCGGGCAGCGCCCTCCATCTGATGGGAGGTGATGCCCATGACCGATTTGATTGATTTCGTGAGACTTCTGACCGCTTTGGTCTCGTTCTTCACGGCGCTCGTCGGGCTTTTCCGAGGCACTCAAGCAGCGTTCGAAGCGCAACAGAAGGGGTCGCCGCCGCTAAGGCGTTGACCCCCTAATGCAAACAACGGCGCTGCCCAGCTAGCTACAACTTGGGCTGCCGTCGACACTATTCTACCCACGAATGACTTTTTGGACAATTGGTAACGCCGCTTCAAAAGCCAGGCACAACTGGCACAACCTAGGCGGTCGCTGAATGCGACAAAGGGACTGTCCTTTTGTCGCATTCAAAATATTGCCTTTACGTGTTGATGCACACGGTGTGCAATAATACTCGCACTGTGCAATAGCGCACAGGCTGAGTAACAAGGAGGACGCTTGTCCCAGCTCGAGAAATGCGATCGCCGGTCCCTTCGCTCGCAGCGTGCCCTTCGCCAGGCACTTGCCAGCGAGCTTGCCGAAAGCGGCGACCTTTCGCGCATTAATGTCGCGTCGCTCACCGAGCGCGCCGGCCTTACGCGCCGCACGTTCTATTCGCACTACCGCGATATCCCCGACTTTATCAATCAAATCGAGGACGGCTTGCTGGCCGAGATCCGTGAGCGCATTGAGCTCATCACCGCAGCTCAGCTGCCCGATCTCTATCACAACATAGATGAGCTCGAGCCGGCGCCCGGTTCGGTTGAGCTGCTGCGTTATCTTGCGGCCAACCGCGACTTAATCGGTGCGCTGTTAGGTCCGGGCGGCGACCAGGCCTTCATTAAAAGGATCATCGACACCGCTCGTGAGGCTGTGGTGCCGCGTGCGCAGACGGGCATTTTGGGCCTGGCGCTGGGCACGTTCTTTGACTACTACGTCACCTACGTCGTGAGTGCCGAGGTCGGCATGATTCAGCGCTGGTTTGAGCGTGGACTCACCGAATCGCCCGAGGCCATGGCGCGCATTATGACGGTGCTCGCTTTTGTGCGCCCTGGTGATCTGTATGGCCAACCCATCGATATCAACGTGCCGGAATACGGCATGAAGTTATTGAATTTGCAGCTCGAGGACGCGGCCGACACCGCCGCAGCCGTCGAGTCCAACAACTAAGAGGAGAGACAGATGAGCAAACTCGTCGAGGGCATCAAGGACCGCATGGTCGCTGCCGCACGCGAGGCCGCGCCCGCCGTGGTGGACGCCGCGCAGAAGGCCGCGACCGCGGCTGCCGAGAAAGTTGCCGAGGCAGTTGCCGATGCCAAGAACGCGGCAGGGGAGACGTCCGTCGCTGGCGAGCCCGCCACCGCCGCTGAGCCCGTAGCCGCCGCCCACACCCCCGAAGGCGCGATCTTCAACTCTGAGGCCGCCCGCGGCAACCTGCACCTGGGCATCGACGTAGGCTCCACCACCGTTAAGCTCGCCGTGCTCAACGACGATAACCAGATTGTCTACGCCAAGTACCAGCGCCACCACACCGACGTCCGTGCCTGCGCCCGCGACCTGTTCGAGGGTGCTGCGACCGTGCTGCCGACGGCCCAGATGACCTGCGCCATCACCGGTTCGGGCGGTCTGCTGCTGTCTCAGTGGCTCGACCTGGAGTTTGTCCAGGAGGTCATTGCCAGCAAGCGTGCCGTCGAGACCCTCATCCCGGCCACCGATGTCGCCATCGAGCTGGGCGGCGAGGACGCCAAGATCATCTACTTCGACAACGGCATCGAGCAGCGCATGAACGGCACCTGCGCCGGCGGTACGGGCGCGTTCATCGACCAGATGGCAACCCTGCTGCACACCGATGCCAGCGGCCTTAACGAACTCGCGGCCAACGCCACCACCATCTATCCCATCGCCAGCCGCTGCGGCGTCTTTGCCAAGACCGATGTCCAGCCGCTGCTCAACGAGGGCGCCCGACCCGAGGACGTGGCCGCCTCCATATTCCAGGCCGTCGTGACCCAGACCATCTCGGGCCTGGCATGCGGCCGTCCCATTCGCGGCAACGTCGCCTTCCTGGGCGGCCCGCTGCAGTATCTCTCCGAGCTGCGTCACCGCTTCTACCTCACACTCAACCTGGACGAGGAGCATCGTATCGTGCCCCAAAACGCTCACCTGTTTGTGGCGAGCGGCGCCGCCATGGCGCACGAGTCCAACAAGCTCAGCACGTTCCCGCAGCTTATCGAGGCCATCGACAGCTTGGGCGACACACAGGGTGCCGAGGTCGAGCGTCTGGACCCGCTCTTTGCCACCGACGAGGACTTTGCCGAGTTCAAGAACCGCCACGACCAGGAAGTCGTCCCCAAGGGAAAGCTCGACGGCTACACCGGCCGCGTGTTCATTGGCATCGACGCCGGTTCCACCACCATGAAGGCCGCGCTCGTGGGCGAGGACGGTCAGCTGCTGCACACCTGGTACGGCAACAACAACGGTGACATCTTGGGCACGGCCAAGGTCATCATGGCCGATTTCTACAATCACATCCCCGCCGGCTGCACCATCGGCCACGTGACCACCACGGGCTATGGCGAGGCGCTGCTCATCGAGGCCCTCAAGGCCGATTCCGGCGAGATCGAGACTGTCGCGCACCTGCGCGGCGCCAAGGCGTTCCTGCCCGGCGTCGAGTTCATTCTGGACATCGGCGGCCAGGACATGAAGTGCCTGCGCGTCAAGGACGGCGTCATCGAGCACATCATGCTCAACGAGGCCTGCTCGTCGGGTTGCGGTAGCTTTATCGAGAGCTTCGCCGTCTCTATGAACATGGACGTGCGCGCGTTCGCCAACGCTGCCATCCATGCCAAGGCTCCGGTCGACCTGGGAAGTCGCTGCACGGTCTTTATGAACTCGCGCGTCAAGCAGGCGCAAAAGGAAGGCGCTACGGTGGGCGACATCGCGGCCGGCCTGTCCTATTCCGTCATCAAGAATGCCCTGTTCAAGGTCATTAAGCTGCGTGATCCCAAGGAGATCGGCAGCCAGGTGATCGTTCAGGGCGGCACCTTTATGTCCGATGCCACGCTGCGCGCGTTTGAGCAGCTCACCGGCGTTCACGCCGTGCGTCCCGACATCGCCGGCTGCATGGGCGCCTACGGTGCGGCCCTGCTCGCCCGCGATCGCGCTGGCGCCGACGGCACTTCAACCATTCTTTCTGCCGAGGACATCGCGCACCTCACCGTGACGCAAAAACACGTCCGCTGCGGTCGTTGCTCTAACAACTGCCAGCTTACCGTCAACGATTTTGGCGGCGGCAGGCGCTTTATCACCGGCAACCGCTGCGAGAAGGGCGCCGGCCACAAAAAGCAGAAGACTGAGGCCCCCAACCTCTTCAAAAAGAAAAATGAGCTGCTCTTTAACCGCGAGGTGCTGAGTCCCGACGAGGCCCCGCGCGGCACCGTCGGCATCCCGCGCGCACTCAACATGTACGAGAACTATCCCTTCTGGCATGCGTTCTTTACGCGCCTAGGCTTTAGCGTGCAGCTGTCCGACCAGTCGAGCAAAAAGACCTACCAGGCGGGCATCGAGTCCATGCCGTCCGAGAGCGTGTGCTATCCGGCCAAGATGAGCCACGGCCACGTGATGAACCTCATCGACCGTGACGTCGACTTCATCTGGATGCCGTGCGTGCGCTGGGAGCGCAAGGAGGACCCGACGGCTGGCAACTGCTATAACTGCCCCATCGTCATGAGCTATCCCACGGCGCTGGCGCTCAACATCGACGAGATCCGCGAGCAGAACATCGAGTTCCTGTATCCGTTTGTGCCGTATCACGACAAGACCGAGCTCAAGCGCCGTCTGTACCAGGTGCTCGCTGTTGACCGCGTGGCCGACGCCGAGGCTGGTCGCGGCCGCGTGCGCGGTCCTAAAATCACGCGCTCCGAGGTCGATGCCGCTGTCAACGCTGCTTTTGAGGCCGATGCGCGCTTCCACGAGGATATCCAGACCATGGGCGAGGAGGCTCTTAAGTGGGTCGAGGACCACGGCGGCCACGGCATCGTACTCGCCGGCCGTCCCTACCATAACGACCCCGAGATCAACCATGCCCTGCCCGAGCTTATCTCGAGCTTTGGCTTTGCGGTCTTTACCGAGGATTCGCTCGCGCATCTGGTGAAGCCCGAGCGTCCCATCCGCGTCGTCGATCAGTGGATGTACCACAGCCGTCTGTACGCCGTCGCCCGTTTTGTGACGATGCGCAACGACTTGGACCTGATCCAGCTCAACTCCTTCGGCTGCGGCCTGGACGCTCTGACCACCGATCAGGTGCAGGAGATTCTGGAGGCCAGTGGCAAGATCTACACCGTGCTCAAGATCGACGAAGTGTCCAACCTGGGCGCCGCGCGCATCCGCATCCGCTCGCTCATGGCGGCGCTCAAGGACCAGGAGGCCGAGCGCTTGGCCGAGGCCACGGCCGCGGGCGAGGCCTACGAGCAGGGCGATGCTGCACCGGTGGCTCCCTCCACGGATGCCCCCGCGTTCGCGAGTCGCAAGTACACGTTTGAGGCGCAGCGCGAGAGTGCTTCGACCGCGTGGCCCAAGGTGCCCTTTACCGAGCAGATGCGCGAGGAGGGCTACACCATCCTGTGCCCGCAGATGGCACCGATCCACTTTGACCTGGTCAAAGAGGTGTTCCGCGGTGCCGGCTACAACTTGGAGCTGCTGCCCTCAACCGATCACGACGCCGTCGAGGCCGGCCTGCGCTATGTGAACAATGACATTTGCTACCCGTCGATTCTGGTGACGGGCCAGATTATGGAGGCCATCGAGAGCGGTCGATACGACCTGTCCAAGACGGCCGTGGTTATCAGCCAGACCGGCGGCGGCTGCCGTGCCACCAACTACATCGCGCTCATCCGCAAGGCCCTGCGCGAGAGCGGCCACCCCGAGATTCCGGTGATCTCGCTTTCGGCCGTGGCGCTCGGCGAGGACAACCCCGGCTTTAAGATTACGCCGGCGCTGCTCAAGCAAGCAGTCTACGCAGTGCTCTTTGGTGACGTAATGATGCAGATGCTCTACCGCTGCCGTCCGTACGAGGCCACGCCCGGTGCCGCCAACGCGCTCTACGAGGAGTACATGGCACGAGCCCGCAAGCTGGCGCCCAAGTTCAACAGGCATAACTACACCAAGCTGTGCCGTGAGGCCATCCGCGCGTTCGACACTATGCCGCTCGTGGGCGAGGGCACCAAGCCGCGCGTGGGCGTGGTCGGTGAGATCTTGGTCAAGTTCCATCCCACAGCCAACAACCACGTGGTTGATGTCATCGAGCGCGAGGGCTGCGAGGCCGTGGTGCCGGGCCTGCTCGACTTCTTCCTGTACTCCATGAGCAACGCCGAGCTGCAGAAGGACGAACTGGGAAGCTCTGCTACCACGCGCGCTGGTATGCAGGCGCTCATCAAGCTCGTGGACTGGATGCGTACGCCGGTGGAGGAGATGCTCGAAAAGTCCCGCCGCTTTGAGGCTCCCGAGCGCATCGGCACCATGGCCGACAAGGCCCGCACGGTGCTTTCGGTGTGCAACAACATGGGCGAGGGCTGGCTGCTCACGGCCGAGATGCTCGACCTGATCGACCACGGCGCGCCCAACATCATCTGCACACAGCCCTTTGCGTGCCTGCCCAATCACGTGGTGGGCAAGGCCGTGATCAAGGAACTGCGCCGTCAGCACCCCGAGAGCAATATCGTCGCGGTGGACTACGACCCCGGCGCGTCTGAGGTCAACCAGCTCAACCGCATTAAGCTCATGATCAGCGTGGCCAAGGAAAACATGCGTGCCGGCAAGGGCTTTAAGCTCGAGAAGGTGGCGCCGCTCGCGATGGACGAGGTCACCGGCCAGATGCGTGCCCACGATGGCTGCGTGAGCTGCGGCTCGGTCGACGAGAGTGCCGTGGCGTCGGTCGCTGAGCGCCTGGGACGCGGCATTAAGAAGTAGACGGCCCGCTTTGGGCTAGATGTGAGGCAAACGGGTGGTAGCCGTACCGGCTACCACCCGTTTTTACTGGACATATGTTGCACAAATGACCTTGCTGCAGCCTTCTGTGGGCTCGTATTTCAGAAGTGCGGTGAAAAACGCGAACCTCCCGAGCACACTGCCTTTTTAGGCTCTCGTGACCTGCGGTTTTGTTGATAAAAAAGTCGGTCTGGTCGGCGAAGCTCAATTTTTCACCGCACTTCCGAAAACGACGGTCCTGCGGCACGAAAAATGGCCTGTAAAGCCCTGAGTAAATGAACAAGTGTATCCGTTTGCCGCAAATTACCGTCCGTTTATAGAACCCACCTCCAGCGCGCGTCCTCCTTACGGTTGAATAAATACACATCTATGGAATTACGTAAGAGAGGACCGTCCCATGAGCTATAAGACCGTTTGCGTTGCCGGCGGCGGCGTGCTGGGAAGCCAGATTGCCTTTCAGGCAGCCTACTGCGGCTTTGATGTAACGATTTGGCTGCGCAGCGAGGGCAGCATCGGCCGTACCCAGCCCAAGATCGATCATGTGCGCGAGGAGTACATCGCTGCTATCGAGGGCATGGCGGACGGCACGGGCGAGTGGTGCGCCGGTATCGCCGATAGCGGCCAGCCCTTCGACAAGGAGGCGGCACTCGCCGCCGTCGAGCGTGCCTATTCCACGCTCAAGCTGGAGCTCGACCTCGCCAAGGCAGTGGCCGACGCCGACCTGGTCATCGAATCTATGGCCGAGGACACCCAGGCAAAGATCGACTTCTACAAGAAGCTCGCCCCGGTCCTCCCGCAAAAGACCGTCGTCGTGACCAACTCCTCCACGCTGCTGCCGAGTACCTTTGCCAAGCACACCGGCCGCCCCGAGAAGTACCTGTCGCTGCACTTTGCCAATTCCATCTGGAAGAACAACATGACCGAGGTCATGGCTCAGGACCAGACCGACAAGCGCTATTTCGATGAGCTTGTCGACTTTGCTAACGACATCCGTATGCTTGCCCTGCCCGTCAACAAGGAAAAGAACGGTTACCTGCTCAATTCCATGCTGGTGCCATGGCTGCTTTCGGGCCTTGACCTGTACGTCTCGGGCGTGAGCGATCCCAAGAGCATCGACCTTGCATGGACGCGTGGCACCGGTGCTCCCAAGGGCCCGTTCCGCGTATTCGACACGGTGGGTATTCAGACGGCCTACAACATCGTCATGCAGTATCAGAAGGTGCCGGGCTTGGTGAGCCCACTGCTCAAAAAGATGATGATGCCCTACAACTTTAAGGCCATGGCCTCCGTCCTCAAGAAAATGCTCGACGAAGGTAAGCTGGGCGAAAGCTCGGGCGAGGGCTTCTTCAAGTACTAAAAAACGATCCCTCGAGTGCGGAGGAAAACGGATCGGCCGCGCCCCCAAAGCCGTGTTTTCACGCTGCTGCAAGCTTAAACTACCGCTTAGGGGTGTTTGTTAATCTCTGAGCCATATTGGGATAGAGACGGGCAAGCTCCCTGATGTATGAAGGGAAACGACGGTGGCATTCAAACACGGTAACGATATGGAATTGAGCGACAAAGACAGCAGGCTGCTCTCGCGTCGAGCGGCTCTTGCGGGTGCGGCGGGCGCGTTGGCGCTTGCCGGGACGGGGCTCATGGGCTGCTCGGTCGGCGGTGCCGGTGCAGGCGACGCATCTACTGCGAGCAGCGAGCTCACCGACGAGCAAAAGAAGCTCCACAAGCAGATTGTCGCGACCTATGACGTCGAGAAGCAAGCGGCCATCAAGGAGCGGCTCGATGCCGGGTATGCCGCCGGCGCGTTCGACGAGAGCGAACCTTATGTCGTGGCAGATCCCTTTGGCACCGATACCCTGAGCTGCTACGTGCGCTTTGCAACGGCGGATCCCGTAACCATTTCCTACAAGGTCGCCGAATGCAAAAAGGCCGGCGACGCCCCCAAAGTCGCCGCGTTTTCCCGTACGCCCCGCGGCGGCGACGCGCCGGCCATAGAGCACGAGTTCAAGCTCATTGGCCTCATTCCCAACCATAAAAACAAGGTGACCCTCACCTGCACAGCGCAAGATGGCACCAGCCGCACTTCGACGTTCACGATCGAGACGCCGGCTCTCAAGGGTGAGGAAGAAGAGCGGCTCGCCGTCACGGCGGGGGAGTCCAACACGCCGCTTGCCGATGGCCTCTTTACCATCTTGGGTAACGACTCGTCCAAGCTCGACTTTATGTACCTCTACGACAACGCTGGCCAGATTCGTGGCGAGGTGCCGATCATCGGCTACCGCAGCCACCGCTTGCTGTTCCCGGGCGACGGCAGCATGATCATGAGCGTCTCGACGACCAAGATGGCCCAGATCGACGCCATCGGCCAGGTGGTAAACGTTTGGAGCACGGGCGACTACGAACTGCACCACGACTACGCCTTCGATGACGACGGCAACCTGTTGGTGCTGGCAAGTCACGCCGGCTCCGAAGCCGACTTGGACGTTTATCGCGCGGCTGCCAAAAAAGACAAGGACGATCGCGTTAATGTCGAGGACCTCGTCATTAAGGTCGACGTAACAACCGGCGACGTCTCTCTCGTCGTGGACCTGGGTGATATATTCCCCGACCTCAAGGCACGCGCCAAGGTGGCCTCGGACGGCGACCTGGATTGGATTCACATCAACACGATTCAGTGGCTCGGCGGCGGCACCGTTCTGCTCAGCTCGCGCGAGACCTCGACGGTCATTAAGCTCACCGATATCTACGGCACGCCCACGGTCGATTGGCTTATGGGCTCGCCCGATTTCTGGGCCGGTTCGGGCTTTGAGGACAAGCTGCTGCAAGCCCAGGGCGATTTTTCGCTCAACGCGGGCCAGCACAGCGTGACGTATCTGCCGAGTTCTGACACGGCAACGACCGGTCGCTACCAGGTGCTGCTGTACGACAACAACTTTGGTGCGGCCGAAAGCTATCCCAAGTTCGACTGGGGCCAGCTGGGCGCCGCGGTGGTGACCGACTACAACAAGGGCACGCATTCGTTTGGACGCATCTTTACGGTGGACGAGACGGCGTGCACCTACGAGCTCGAAGACCAGATCGCGGTGCCGTTCTCGGGCTACGTCAGCAGTGCGCAGCGCGTCGGCGATTCAGATAGTATGCTCGTGGCTTCGGGCCAGGCCAAGACCTTTACCGAGTACGACCGCTATGGACTTCCCATCGCCACCTACGAGATGGAAGCCGAAAAGTACATCTACCGCGTGTACAAGTACGAGCTGTAGCGCTGCGCTTGGCTGTGCCTGTGCCCCGTGGCTGCGCGCGCTCGCGCCGGGCCCACCTCACGTTCCGCATCACTTCACGTCAAACTCCACGCGATCGAGTTCAGGCACGTTGAGGTCGATGAGCTTGCGGGCGAGGTGACGGTCGTGTGCCCCAAGCGCCTCGCTTGTCGTCACATGGGCGACAACCTCGCGCTCGACGAGGCCCTCTTCCTCGCCTTCGGTAGCCGAGGTCTCGACGGCGACGGTGTAGCCCTTAAAGCCCGGCAGCACCGCGGCGAGCTCACGCGTAGTTTCGGTGACGCCATAGCCGTCCTGCACGCCGGCCTGCGCTGAGCCAATAGACCCCGCGGTCATAACGATGCAGGGGATGGCAAAGATCACCGTACCCACAATGATGCGGCGGCGCACCTTGCGCGACAGCTCGTCAATCTCGGCGTCTTCCTCGGCCGTTACGACGCCGTCTCCGTTCAGGTCACGCTTGAGCGGCACGCGCAAGATAAGCAGCACGGCTTCGGCCGCCAGCGCGATAAAGACGACGTTGATGCCAAACTCGTAGAGGGCCGAGAAGAACAGCGATCCGCTCGCGATGGCAATACCATAGCCCGCCGCGCACAGGGGCGGCATGAGCGCGGTCGCCACGGCCACGCCGGCGATGAGCGTGGCGGGTTCCTGATCGCGTGAGTTGCCCAGGCCACCCGCAAAGCCGCCCGCGAGCGCGACGGCAAGGTCCCAGACGGTGGGCGTCGAGTTGTCGATAATGGCGGCCGTGGTGGTGCCAAGGGGCGAGAGCTTAAAGTACAGCGTGGACGTGACCAGGCAAAAGACCATCTGCAGCGCGAGGCCGGCGACGGCCTCGACGGTAATCTCACGGTCGAGCGTGGCGATGCCATATGCCATGGCAAGGACCGAGCCCATGAGCGGGCAGATGAGCATGGCGCCCACGATGGCAATGTCCGAGTCGATATCGAGGCCGATGCTCGCGATGAGCATGGCGATGATGAGGATACACAGGTGAGAGCCGGTCAGGCGCGCCCCGTTTACAAAACGCTTGCGAATCACGTGATAGGGCGCGCGGCCCTCGCGAATGTTGAATGCCTGCTTAAGGAAACGGCCGGCGTTCTCCAGGGCCTCGCTATGGGCAGGACGGATGCCGTGGCGCCGATGATGGCGCTCGCGCAATCGCTTGAGCTGTTGTTTATCGAGTTCCATGTCCACCTCGTTCTAGCACGGGCCGCGTTGCGCTTGCTGCTATTACTCTACACCGTGGCAAGTGGAACGGATTCCGGGGCGCGGGATGGGGCGTCCAAACGGCTTTGCCTGCATTTAGCAACGCCTCGAAAAATGAATCAATCTCAACTGCATATGTGACGGAACTGTGACGAAAGCTGTTGAACAACCGACTTGCCCGCTTTGCCGCATTGTTGCGCAACAAAGACCTGGAAATGCGGCCCTAGACTCGCGGTAACGCAGATAGCGTTGCGTCGAAGGGAGTACAACATGGCAAAGTACAGTCCAAAGCATCTTTCGTCTCCAGCCAAGACGGTCAACGTGAGGGGTGTCGCCAACCGCGCCGTCGCAACTGTTTTGACGGCAGGCCTCATCGCCCAGCCGCTCATGTCGCCGCTGGCGGCAATTGCCGCGCCGGCCGGTGACAGCACCGATGCCGTGAAGGGCGAAAGCCCCATCGAGAGCACCGTCGTTGCCGGCAACCAGGCGGTCGCGAAGACGGCGGCGCAGCTGGCCGAGGAGTCGGCAAAGCAGTTTGAGGCTGCCAAGGCGGCCTATGATGCGGCTCAGAAGAAAGCCGACGCCGCGGGCCAGGCGCAGAAGCAGGCTCAGCAGCAAAAAGACCAGGCTTCGCAGGCCGTGACCGAGAACGCGGCCGAGCAGAACGCGACGGAAGTCGCCGCGCTGCGGGAGAAGATCGACGAGCTTAAGGCCGCCGTCGACAAGGCCGAGCAGCAGCAGAAGAAGCTGGGCGACCTGAACGGCCAGCTCGACCAGGCCAAGAAGAGCGTTGAGGACAAGACCCAGGCGCTCAAGGAAGCCGAGGCAAAGCGCGACGAAGCCAAGAAAGCCCTCGATGACGCCCGGGCCAAGCTCAAGGCTATGGGTATGGACAAGTACGAGGCCGCCAAGAAGGACGTCGAGGACGCGCAGGCAAAGCTTGATGCGGCGAATGCCGATGTGAAGACGGCCAAGGGTGAGCTCGATGCCGCTAAGACGGCTGTCTCCAATGCCGAGCAGGCAAAGAGCGATGCCGAGTCTGCTCTGACGTCCGCCCAGGCCAAGAAGCAGGAGACTGCCAAGGCCCTTGCCGCTGCGACCACCGCGCGCGACAACGCCCAGGATAAGCTGAACGACGCCCAGAAAGCGCTCGATGCCGCCATCTCGGGCACGGGCATCGATCTAAAAGCGCTTGAGGCCGCCAAGAACGCTGCTGCCGGTGAGCTCAAGACCGCGCAGGCAGAGCTTAATGCCGCGACGGCTGCCGACGCCACCGCACAGGCGAATCTGCAGACCGCCCAGGCTGCTGCCAGCGCCGCGCAGGAGAAGGTCAACGCCGCCAACGCTGCCGTTTCGTCCGCGCAGACCGCATACGACGAAGCCAGCGGCAAACTCGGCGACCTGACGAACAAGTACAACACCGCTAAGGCCGCGTACAATCAAGCCCAGCAGACCGAGGCAGACAAGAAGGCTGTCTACGATCAGGCCGTAAAGGATAGGGACGACAAACGAGCCGAGTACAAGGCGGCATGCGATGCCGCAGACGCTGCGGAGGCTGCCAGCGATGCCGCTAGCGCAGAGGTGGACAAGCTTGAGCAGCAGATTGCCGAGCTCAAGTCCAACATGACTGTCGATCAAGACATCATCAATAATGGCATGCTCGGTTTTATGGCCTACATTAGCAACAGCAGCGATTTTACTGCCCAGCAGAAGGCCAATGCCAGCGCTGCATCGTCTATGCTCACCGGCGCGCCCAACACGAACCAGCGATATGACAAGGCTAGCTGGTATGACAGCTATGTTGACCAGGATATGTCTCGCGATACCAATCCGCTCTCCCTCGAGCAGCTGCGCAATGCGCTGACGTATCTCGATACTCAGAACAACATCCGCAAGGCAAACGGTCAGTCCGAGCTCAGCGTCAGCCTCCGTATGACGGCTGCAGCAGCGCTCAACGCATCCTATTCATCGAATATTTGGGGACACTCGGATCACTATTTCGATAATGCTGAGAATCTCGCAGGTGGCGGCGGCGTCTACATGGGAGGCGAGACTGTCGACACGCTCGGCTGGCCCTATACCGGGCTCTATACTCAGGAGAAGGAGATCTTCGACAAGTATGTAGAGCAGTATGGCGACGAATTCGGTAGCCACCGATATGATTCCTATTACTTCTACCAGAACTACAACAGCATCTACCATGAGTGTGGGCACTATCTCAATATCATCGATTCCGATATGACGGCAATCGGCATCGCGACCGGTAGCGGTAAGAACACCGATTCCGAGGTAACCATATTCGATTACAGCGCTGATGACACTCAGGCTGATTTCACTGTCTCCAAGTTCAAGAAGCTCGTGAACGACTACATTGACTCCGCTTACAGCGCCGGTGGTACGCAGACACAAAAGCAGCAGCTCAAGGAGCTTCAGGGCAAGCTCGCCGATGCGCAGAAGAAGTTTGGAACTGCTAGCGGCGCCTATAACGATGCGCTCAACAAGCAGTTTGACGCTCAAGAGGCCTTTAAGGCTGCCGGTACGAACGTGAACACCGCCAAGGGCGAGTATGAGAGCGCTCAGGCTGCCACTGCAACCGCCAAGGGTGCCTATGACGCCGCCAAGAGCGAGTTTGATGGCTCTGGCATTGACATTGACGCGCTTAATCAGAAGCTCGAAGCCGCCAAGAGCGAAGCCACCGCTGCTCAGACTGCTCTCGACAAGGCCAACGCGACGGTCACCGATTGCCAGACGAACGCATCTAAGGCTTCGACTCGTAAACTGAATGCTCAGAGCGGCTACGACGCCGCCAAGGCAAAGTCCGATAAGGCCAAAAAGGCGTATGGCGACGCTACCGCTTCGGTCAAGGACCTTACCGCCAAGCTCGATGCCGCTAGGACAGAGTCCAATCAGGCTAACGAGGCGTATGGCAAGGCAAAGGTGGCCGACGTCACTGCCCAGGCTGGCGTTAACGATGCCGAGGCCGTAGCGACAGCCGCGGCAACGGCCTTCTCGAACGCGCAACAAGCTGTCACCAACAAGGAGCAGGCGCTTGCCGCCGCACAGCAGGGGGTCACGTCTGCCCAGACGGCCCTCAATGCCGCGAATGCCTCATTCAAGCGCTATGCCGCCGCTCAAAAGGCTCTCGATGATGCCAAGGCAGCCCTTGCCGACGCCGGCGCCGGCGTGAACACTGCTCAGGAGCAGCTCGCTGCCGCCAACCAGGCAGTCGAGGACGCAAAAAAGGACATCGACGATGCCAAGACCGAGCTTGAACGTGACAAGGCCCTTCAGGCCGATCTTGATCATGTCAATCCTGAGGCTTCCCTTGCCGCCGGCGTAACGGTATTCAACGCGGGCTGGACGGCACAAAATCAGCTGCCCAAGCTCGATGCTGCCTATGCTCGCTACAAGGCTGCCGTCGACGCCGCCGCTGGTCTCAAGGCTGCCTTGGGCGACGCTGATGCCAAGCTGTCCGATGCCAACGACGTCTATGCCGCCGCGTTGGCAGAGCTTAACGATGCCAAGGAAGCCCTGGCAGCCGCACAGGCCGAGTACGACAAATATCATCCCAAGGCCGAGCCGCAGGCTAAGCCCCAGGTTGCGCAGGCCGCCGCAAAGGCCCCCGCTGCCAAGAAGCAGGCCGCGGATGGTGCGCTCGCCCAGACGGGCGACAACTCCGCGCTTGCGGGCGAGGTCTTCGTCATCGGCGGCATTACGCTCGTAGCTGCGGGCGTAATGCTGGGCGATCGTCGCCGCAAGCAGATGTAGTATTTTGAGTACTGGTTTCGCAATGAGCTGCGGTTAATTGCGAGACTGACTCGATGACTCAACCGATAAGGCCGGCGTGCTGTGATACGCAGCGCGTCGGCCTTTCTCTGTATCGATATCAAAAAGCCCGGTCGGTAGCCATAAAAGCTGCCAACCGGGCAAGCCGTAGGCAATATGATTGCGACCGGGCTGTCGCTAAAGTACGAGCGAACAGCTGCTCAGCTTATCCCAGCAGGCTCAGACCGACGGAGACAAACGCCAGGATAACGCCGACGATAGACTCGCCACCGAGCAGGCCGCTGGCGACAACCAGACCCTGCTCCTGGAAGGCGGCGTCCTTGGTGGCCTTCTCCTCGTCCGAAAGGCCGGCGGCGGCGTCACGGTGTGCGGCCCACTTGTCGTAGGCGAGCTTGACGCAGGAGCCCAAGAAGGCCGTGAGCGACATGTAGAACGGCAGGTACACGCCCAGGCCGATCATCATGGCCGGAATGCCGAGCCAGTACATGACGATGCCGGCGATAAAGCCGCCTGCGAACCACGGCACGCTCGGGATGCCCGAGACCATGGTGGCGACCACGCTTGCCTGTGCGGCAACGAAGCTCTTGTCGGGACCAAAGGCGTCCGGACCATAGGCGGTGACGAGTGCGACCATGACGGCGGCGGCGACCAGGGCGCCCACGATGCCGCCGATGGCCTGGCCAACCCACTGCGCGCGCGGGTTGGTGCCCAGCACGGCGCCGGCCTTAAAGTCGTTCATGACGTCGCCCGCAAGGCCGCACGCTACGGCCACGATGCCGGCGATAAAGAACAGCTTGACCTGAGCGAGCTGCGCGAAGGCTGCCACGATGAGCATGACGATGAGGCCGAAGATCTCCATGGGGTCGATACCCGTCTGACCGCAGCTCTGCGCGCTCATGATGGTGGTGACAAAGGTGAACAGCGTGACGATGACGGCCGGAACGGGGCCAAGGTCGAGCACGATGGCGATGATCACGGCGATGGCGGCAGCGCCCAGGCCGATGATACCGGCGTCGAGCTTAAGGGAGCCCGAGATGAGCGACTGCTCGTCGGTGTCGGTGGAGCTGTCGGCAGCGAGGCCGCGGACGATACCGGCGACCTGCGGCAGGATGTCCTTGAGGACGACGGCGACGCCAAAGCCCATCATAAGGCCCATACCCAGGGATTTAACAATGCCCTGTGCGGTCATAACGTCGAACAGGCCGGCAGCGGTGCCGCCGACGATGATGCCAAAGTTGCCCAGCAGCGCGCCGGCAAACCAGAACGCGACGGGGGCGAAGCCCACCAAAAAGCCGATGGACAGCAACATGGGCGAGTTGTAGATGGCAAAGGTCACGCCGGGGATGTTGAGCGTGCACAACATGCTGGGCACAATGCCCAGAGCGTCGCGCAGCACGCTGTAGATGCCGGCGATGGCCATGGAGCCAAAGAGCTGCTTGCCGGTCTTGCCGCCGGCCTCGGTCGCGCGCAGGGTCTGAGCTGCGGCGTTGCCGGTGGGGAACTCAAGCGCGGCGTCCACGATAAAGTGACGGTGGATGAGCGCCGTGGCCAGCAGGCCCAGGATAGTGCCGGCGAGCGCCACGATAAACATGTCGAGCCAACTGATCTGGTCGGCATAGCCCAGCATCCAGGCGCCCGGGATGGTAAACGCCAGACCGCCAGCGACCATGGCGCCTGCGGACATGATGGTGTGGGTGACGTTGGCCTCGTTGAGGCTGGCGTTGCCCATGAGCTTCAGGAAGAACAGCGAAATGACGGCAGCGAAAATGATCGGCCAGGGGAGGGCGCCCATCTTGAGGGCGGTGTAGGCCGAGCTTGCCGTGATGATCACGCAGCCAAGGACGCCGATGACGACGCCGCGCAGCGTAAGTTGCCCGCGCATCGAAGCGCGGTTCGAGGGATTGCTCATATAAAACTCCTTTGCGTATATCCGCTTCCCCCGGGAGCGCCGTTACGGATACGGCGCGGGAAGTCGGGTTACCAAGGGCCGCCGCGTGAGCTCGCAAACGACCGCGCACCAGTATAGCGGCAAGGTAGTCATTTTGGGATGACTGGTTTAGGTAGGCGATATACTGCTGGGCAGACGAAAGGAGCGCCGACGATGCTTAATGGGTGCGCATATATATTGACGGTCGACGTGGGCAACACGTTCATTCGCTTTGGCCTGTTTGCAGAGGATTCGGCCGCGGCGCAGGAATGTCCGCTTGCGACGTGCGAGATCACCACGCCGTCGAGCATCACGGCAGACGAGGCGCGCATGCGTCTCGTGCAGGTCATGGCCGCACTGGCGGCCGATGCGGGCATGCCGGGCGCGCTTGTGCCCACGGCTGCTGTGCTGAGCTGCGTGGTCCCGGCGCTCGAGCGCCCGTGGAAGGCGGCACTTTCCCGTACCTGCACGGGGCGCGTGCTCACGGTGGGGCCGGGACTTAAGACCGGCATGCCCGTGTACTACGATGACCCGGCCGAGATCGGTCCCGACCGCATCGCCGACGCCGTGGCTGCCCGCGCCGTCTACGGCTCGCCGTGCATTGTGATCGACCTGGGCACGACGACCAATATCGAGGTCATCGACGCACACGGCACCTTTGTCGGCGGCGTTATCGCGCCGGGGCTGGCGCTCGGCGCCCGTTCGCTCTCGGCCGCTGCGGCGCGCCTGCCTCAAGTTGAGCCCTCGGCGCCGACACACGTCATCGGCCGTAACACGCGTGAGGCCATGCGCTCGGGCGTGGTTCTGGGCGAGGTGGCACGCATCGACGGCATGCTCGACATGGTGCTAGCCGAGATGCGCGCGACCAAGGCCGCGGGGGAGGGCGATGTGCCCATCGTCATTACCGGCGACGATGCCGAGGCGCTTGCGGCGCTGGTCGGCCATAGCCTGACGGTCGACGATGCACTGACGCTGCGGGGTCTCGCCGAGCTCTACCACATCAATCAAAAGCCCCGTCGCGCGTAGCGATGGAGACGGTGGGACAAAAACGTCTTCACTTTCCACCTGCTACAATGGGTCAAACTATTGCGATTTCGGAGGTGTCTGCCATGTCGGACGATCTTCATCAAACCGCGTCGGGCAAGCGCCGCGACGTCATTAGCTGGGACGAGTTCTTTATGAGCGTGGCCATTGCCGCGCAGCGCCGCAGCAAGGACCCCAACACGCAGGTAGGCGCGTGCATCGCCAGCACCAACCACCGCATCCTTTCGGTGGGCTACAACGGTACGCCCTCGGCGCTCAACGATGACTTTTTCCCGTGGGGCACGAGTGATGATCCGTTGCAGGACAAGCACAACTACGTGGTGCATGCCGAGGCAAACGCCGTGCTCAACTACCGCGGCTCGCTCAAAGACCTCGAGGGTTCCACGGTCTACGTCACGCTGTTTCCGTGCCACGACTGCGCCAAGATCCTGGCGCAGGTGGGTGTGGGCGAGGTCGTCTACCTGGACAATAAGTATGCCGACACCGATGACGGCCGTATCAGCCGCCGCATTCTCGACTCCTGCGGCATCAGCTACCGCCAGGTCATCGTCGATGTCCAGATTGGTACCGGGGGACAGGCTCAGCAGTAGTATGCGTTGTCGCCATCTGACGACGAACGCAGCTCAAAGAGCCCCGTCCCAAATTGACTACTCGTGAAAGTCGCGTCTGCGCGCATGGACGGCTCGTGAGCGGGTACATGGCTGTAGTAACATAGCTTCTGTCCGCGGGCGTGCCCGCGTTATTGTGAGAAAGGAGCCCCTGTGGCTGTTAACGAAGAGCTGCTTAAGAAGGTTCTTGAAGAGATCCGCCCCAACCTGCAGGCCGACGGCGGCGATATGGAGTATGTGGGCGTCGACGACGAGGGTGTCGTCAAGCTGGAACTGCAGGGCGCCTGCGCCGGCTGCCCTATGAGTGCACTGACTCTGTCCATGGGTATCGAGCGCATCCTGAAGGAGCACGTGCCCGGCGTTACCCGCGTCGAGCAGGTCAATGCTTCCGGCGAGACCGACGATCTGTACGACGAGTATGCGCCGTTCTAAGCTGCGAAAGCTGCGGACGCCATGCTCCGCATAGACGTTACGCCCAGATATGCGGCTGCGAGCGCAAGGCCCGCGGCCGCATTTGTATGTAGGGAGCAGGGGGATCGATATGCTCAACGACCTCTACCATATGCTTGACCCCGTCGCAATCTCGGCGGGTCCCATCACGATCTACTGGTACGGTCTGGCCTATGTGGTCGGCGCCCTGCTTACGGCAGTCGTCATGTATCGCACGCAGCGCCGCTGGGGTTTCAACATCACGATCGATGACCTGACGAGCGTCGTGGTCGGCGCGGTCTTTGGCCTTATTATCGGCGCGCGCCTGTTCTACGTCGTCTTTTACGGTGATGGCTACTATTGGGCCCACCCGCTCGAGATCTTTGCCACCAACGAGGGCGGCATGAGCTTCCACGGTGGCCTGGTCGGCGGCATCTTGGGCGGCATCATCGTGTGCCGCATGTATAAGCTCGACGCCTGGACCATCGCCGACCTTGCCGTTATCGGTGCTCCGCTGGCACTGTGCCTGGGACGTTGCGCCAACTTCGTGAACGGTGAGCTGTGGGGTAAGCCGACCGATCTGCCCTGGGGTGTGGTCTTTGGCGGCACCGCGGGCGATATGCCGCGCCATCCCTCCCAGCTCTACGAGGCGTTTCTTGAGGGCATCGTGCTCTTTTGCATCCTGCAGGCGTTCAGTCGCAAAAAACCGCTGCTGCCCCAGGGTACGTTTATGGGCGTCTTTGTGATGGGCTACGGCATCGTTCGCTTTTTGATTGAGTTTGTGCGCGTGCCCGATGCGCAGCTGGGCTATCTGCTGGGTGGCGTCATCACCATGGGTCAGCTGCTGAGCCTGCCGCTCGTAATCGCGGGCCTGGCGCTCATCATCTTCGCCCGCCACCGCAACCAGCCCCAGCGCGTCTACCTGGACGCCTAACCACCAAAACCACCACAAGGGGGACAGGCACCTTTGTGGTGGTTCGCTGGGCAACGATGACAGAACCGTAACGTTTTCCCAGATAAAACCTGCCAAAATAAACCTGTCCCTTTTTGGCAGGTTTCTAGAAAGGCTTTTTGGACTGTGAAGGATTCCGACCTCTCCACAACAGCTGCGCGCGACGCCGCTCGCATTGTTTGGTTTAAGCGCTATCCCGCCAAGCAGACGCTCATCGCCTTTTTGCTCGCCCTGCTGGCGACCACGGCGTTTTCCATCGATCCCGCCCCGGTGTCGAGCAATGCTGTCCTGGCGATCGATCCAAAGGCCTCGGGCATGCTTTACGTGTGCTACGAGGTGCTCCTGTCGTTTGCCGGTCACACCGACGCGGTCATGCTACTCGCGCTGGCCTGCCTACTCACGTTGCCCTTTCGCTACGTGTTCTTTGGCCGCGGCGACGCTTGGCGCCCATCGGTGATTCTGCCGTCGCTGCTCTTTGCCATCTGCATGGTGTTCGGCCGCAGCTACGATCTTATCGATTCCGCCGAGCTTGTCCTTGGCGACAAGGCGCGCGTCATCTGCGCCTGGATTGGCGGCGCGGGCTGGATACTCTTGGCAGTCGTCGCCTTCTACCTTGCCTTTGAGTGCCTGGATTGGCTGAGCTCTCGGCGCATTCCGTTTTCCGAAGCGCACTTTGGCCGCGTATGGCGTGTGGCTCACGCCGTGCTCTCGGTCCATCCCTTTGCCGGGCCCTTCCTGGTGCTTATGATCGCCTGGGCGCCCACGCTCATCGCTTCGCTGCCTGGCCTTTTTATGGGAGATACGGGTGCGCAGATTCGCCAGTGGTTCAACTACCCCAACGGCACGAGTGACTACCTGCGTCTGCTCAATCCCAATGTGTTGCTCAACGGACATCACCCCGTGGTGCACACGGCTATCATCGGTTCGTGCGTCCAGCTGGGGCTTTCACTGTTCAACAGCGCCAACGCGGGTCTTGCCATCTACACCTGCGCTCAGTTCGTCATTACGGCCGCCTGCATGGCCTATTCCATCTCGTCGCTGCGCAAGCTGGGCGTGAGCCTGCCGGTCCGTGGCGTGATCTTGCTGTTCTTTGTGTTTATGCCCATGTTCTCCAACTACGCGGCCCTACTTACCAAAGATGTGCTGTTTGCCGACGCGTTTTTAGTGCTGTTGGTGCAGACCGTGAAGCTCGTGGCCTGCGGCCTGCCCCGTCGCGATGCCAATGCCGAGCGTGCGGGCGAACAGAGGCCCGTGCTCTTTGCGCGCCATGACTGGCTGCTGCTCGCTCTGGGCGCCATGGGTTCCACGTTTCTGCGCAACGGCGGCCTGGTGTTTCCCCTGGCGGCATGTGTAATCGCGGCGGCGTTTTGCGCATGGGACGCGCATGTGGCTCATCGTGCAGCCAAACAGGCCGGTGCTGCGACTTCGGGCGCCACGCCGCGCTTCCGCTGGGTCGGCGTCCTCGCGGTGCTCGCGCTCTGCCTTGCCTCCAACATGTACTTCACCAAGGTCTTTATGCCGGCGCACGATATCACGCCTGGTTCCAAGCGCGAAATCCTCTCGATTCCGTTCCAGCAGACGGCTCGTTTCGTCCAAAAGCACGATGGCCTTAACTCGGGCGTCAACCCCACGGTTAAGGAGGACGGCACCATCGTGGAGGCTCCTTGCGACGGCTTGGTGACCGACAAAGAGCGTGCCGTGATCGACCGTGTGCTCAAGTACGAGAACCTGGGCCGCCGTTACAACCCGGATAAGTCGGACGCCGTCAAAAATTGCTTTAACGAGTATGCCTCGCAGGAGGACATCAAGGCCTATTTTGAGGTGTGGGCCCAGATGTTCAAAAAGGACCCCGGGTGCTATATCTCGGCGCTCATCAATAACTACTATGGGTATTTTTATCCGAGCGCTCGCGACGCATGGGTCTACAGCACGGCGCGCAGTGCCGAGATCATGGCGAAGCCCGATAACCTCAAGTACTTTGACTTCCATCCGGTCGATAGCAAGGTTGTGCGCTGGTGCGACCACCTGATCAACCTATATCGCGTGGCAGTACAACGCATCCCGTTTATCTCGCTCACCATGAGCTCGGCCACCTATGTGTGGATCATGATCGCCGTGGTGGTCTATCTGCTACGTCGTCATTCGTGGCGCGGGCTGGCCATTTGGGTGCCGCTGCTGGGCGTGCTCGCCGTGTGCCTGATCGGTCCCTGCAACGGCTCGACCTACATGCGCTACCTGTATCCGGTCATCGCCTGCATGCCCTTTGCCATCGGCGCCACCATCACCCGCAGCGACCTCCTCTGGTCCTAATTTGGTGCAAAGGGGACAGGTTAATCTGAACCATGTTGGCGCAAACAAACCTGACCCCAATGCACCAAAGGGTTGCATCATCATGGTGGCTTCATTTTTTTGTTTATCTCACAGGCCAGTAGGTATATCATTTATAGCGTTTGTTTATATTGCCCGAGCATCTGCGCTGGGCTTTAGGTCGAAACCGATAGGAGACACGTATGTCCGGACACTCTAAGTGGGCCACAACCAAGCATCGTAAGGGCGCGCAGGACGCCAAGCGTTCCGCCCTCTTCTCCAAGCTGAGCCGCAACATCACCGTTGCTGCCCGTCTCGGCGGCGACCCGCTGCCCGAGAACAACGCCAGCCTCGCCGCTGCCGTTGCTAAGGCCAAGGCTCAGTCCATGCCCAAGGACAAGATCAAGTCCGCTATCGACAAGGCCTTCGGTTCGGGTGCCGATGCCGCCGTCTACGAGAACATCGTGTACGAGGGCTACGGTCCCGCCGGTGTCGCCGTCTACGTTGACTGCCTGACCGACAACCGCAACCGCACCGCCGCTGATGTCCGTTCCGCCTTCTCCCACGCTGGTGGTAACCTGGGCACCTCGGGCTCCGTCGCCTTCCAGTTTGAGCGCAAGGGCCAGATCGTCGTCGCCAAGGAGATCCTGGACGAGAACGCCAAGAAGGAGACCATGATCGCCAACGGTCCTGCCGGTGACGAGGATGAGTTCATGATGGCCATCGCCGAGGCCGGTGGCGAGGACTACGAGGACGCCGGCGAGGAGTGGATCGTCTGGACCGCTGCTAACGACGTCATGGCTGTCTCCAAGGCGCTCGAGGAGCAGGGCGTCCAGGTCAAGGGCTCCGAGACCACCATGGTCCCGACCACCCCGACCGAGGTCTCCGGTACCGACGCCAAGAAGGTCCAGCGCCTCATCGACCGTCTTGAGGAGCTCGACGACGTCCAGGACGTCTACAGCACCATGGACATGACCGACGAGGTCATCGCTGCCCTCGAGGAGGAGTAGCGCCCACACGGGTTAAGCCGTGCATATCTGGGCATAATGAAGCGAGCATGCAAGCCTCGTGGAATAGATGAGCCGGATCCGCGTGCGTATGGCACCGGACCCGGCTCTTTTATAATGATGCGAACCGTTTTGCATTCTGTGGACCGAAACCTGAAGGGAGCGCGCGTGCGCGTACTCAAACGAGCCCTAGCGATCGTGTATCTTGCCGCCGCCATCGTGGCGCTGGGTACGCTTGTCTGCCAGTTCTGGGGACCGTATACGTATCGCTTTATGCTGCTGTTGCGTGACACCATGCCTCGCGTCGTCGTTACGGTGTGCGCCGCTATCGTGGCGCTTGGCGTGCTCATCGGTTTTTTCCGCCTGATGTTCGCGCGTCGCGAGCCGTCCTGCGTGCATCCGGCGGGGGAGCGCAATATCGAGGTCACGCTCGCAGCGCTTTCCTCGTGCGCCCGTGCCGCGGCAGAGTGCGATGATCGCGTGATGGTTGAGCATATCGAGGCACGCGTTCAAGGCTCCGACGAGTCGCGCGTTCGTTTTAAGGTCGAGGCCATCGCGCTCGATGACAAGGACGTTGCCGCTCTTGCCACCTCGATGCAGCAGCGCATCGAGAAGGCCTGCGACACCATGCTCGGCACGCCGGGCACGACCGCGCGCGTCCGTTTTTTGCCGTCCAAGACTACCGTCCAGACCGTGGAGGTTTCCGGTGAGTGATACCAACCAAGACAAGACCGCCCGCACGCCGCGCCTGACGATCGACCAGAACGCTACGCCGGCAGGCGAGTCCGCCGACACCAAGCCCGAGGCCGGCGAGCAGCACGACAGCGCCGCCAACGACTTTGACGAGGCCATGGGTCTCATCAAAGGTACGGGCGCTGCTATCTGGAGCTACGCCGTGCGCCACCCCAACACTACGCTCGGCGCCTTGGCAGGCTTTATCCTCGCCGTGCTGGTACTTACGTTGGGCCTGTGGGACACGCTCGTCATCGCATTCTTTGTGCTGATCGGCGCCGTGATCGGCCAGATTCGCGACGGCGAGAACGGTATCGTCAACTTCTTCGGCCGCCTGTTTAGCGGCCGCTAATACGTATTCGACTGTCGCATCCGCGGCAGGCATAAGGAGGAACCATGGCTTTTAACACGAAGGTCGATGTAGCCGATACCGAGCTCGAGGCGAATGAGGCCGTCGCCGCCGAGGCGGAGGACGTAACGCTCGAGGACGAGGCACTCGTCGAGGCCGAGTCCGATGCGGACGAGGATAACGAGGAGATGGATGAGGAGGCGGACGAGTCCGAGGACTCGCTGACCTATTCCAACGGCGTGATCGAGAAAATCGTCGCCATGGCCACCCGCGAGGTGCCGCACGTCCTGGGCATGAAGGGCAACCTCATGCACTTTGTGCAGGAGCAGTTTGGTGCCGAGAACCTGACCAAGGGCGTGACGGTCGAGGTCACCGATGACAACCGCGTGGTCGTCAACATCTCGGTCATCATCGAGTACGGCGCCTATGCGCCTGCGATCTTTGACGACGTTAAGGCGCGCGTCACCGAGCGTCTGGCCGCGATGACCGGCCTTGAGGTGGCAGGCGTCAACCTGCGCATCGAGGATGTCATCACCCCCGAGGAGTACGAGCACCGCACCAGCCAGCACGAGTAACCTGCCAAATAGGGACAGGTTTGTTTCGATAGGTTTTACCTGCGAAAACGCTAAACGGTCGACCGCGCAAGCAAAAGTGCGGTCGACCGTTTTCTATATGCCCCCGATGCAGGCATACCGCTCGTCTAACTAAGGGTTGCAATCTTCGCGTTCCGCGTTACCCTAATGGGCGCATTGTTTCCAAATTGTTAACGAGGGGTTGCCGTAATGGCCGACGAACACGAGACCGAAAGCAAGGCATGGGCGATTGAGGCCGCTGCGGCAGAGGCGGCGTCGCGTGCTGCCGAGGAGGTGCATCGTCCTCCGGTGGTGCCGATGGAGCGCGTTGTCGGTCGCGAGGATATCGAACGTGGCGAGCGCGCCGGCCGCAAGCGCAGCCAGGAGCCAGGCTTTCCGCGCTTTTTTGCCGAGCTCAATTTGGGCCTGATCCTCACGGCCTTTGCCATCGTGGCTTTCAAAACGCCCAATCACTTTGCCTTCGGCGGCACCTCGGGTGTGTCGGTCATTCTTTCCACGCTGTTCCCGACTCTGCCCGTCGGCATCTTTATGTGGATTATCAACGCGGTCCTGGTCATCCTGGGCTTTATCTTTTTGGAGCGCAAGGCAATCCTTTGGAGCGTTTTTGCCTCGTTTGCGCTTTCGGCCTACGTCTCGCTGTTTGAGCTCTTCATCCCGACGGATGTTTCGATGACGGGCGATATGTGGCTCGACCTGTGTTTTGCCGTCATCTTGCCGGCGCTGGGCAGCGCCATTGTCTTTGACATTGGCGCCTCGACGGGCGGCACCGACATCCTTGCCATGATCCTCAAGCGTCGTACGACGCTCGAGATCGGACGCGCCTTGCTGCTGGTCGATATCGGCATCGTGACCATCGCGGCTTTCCTGTATGGCCCGCGCGTCGGCCTGTACTGCGTACTTGGCCTGTTTGCCAAGACGCTCGTGGTCGATAAGGCCATCGAGAGCATTCACCTTCGTAAGGTCTGTACGATTATTTGCGCCGAACCGCGCAAAGTCGAGGAGTTTATCGTCAAGCATCTCAACCGCACAGCAACAATCAGCCGTGGTTACGGCGCCTTCTCGGGCAGGTGCGTCACGGTGATTATGAGCGTGCTGAGCCGTCGCGAGGCAGTACAACTGCGCCGCTATACCCGCGATATCGATCCGAATGCGTTTATCACGATCGTTGACAGCTCCGAGATTGTGGGCAAGGGCTTCCGCGGCACGAACTAGCGCGGATATACCCTTCGAATCGTTGAATAAAGCTGCCTACGTTGCAAATCGGTCATCTTGGGGTATTTGTCCCCACATTGGGCGATAATGTTGCCAAAGACATCGTTTGCGATCCAGGTGATTCGCTCTAGATACGAAGGGATGATTTCGATGTTCTGTTCGCAGTGTGGCGCCCCCATGGGCGATAACGACAAGTTCTGCGGCGTGTGCGGTGCCCCTAATACCGAGGTTAAGGCCGCCGGTCCCGCTCCGCAAGCTCAACCTCAGCCGCAGGGTCAGCCGTTTGCCCAGCCGCAGCCGCAGCCGTTCGTTGCGCCCCAGCCGGCTATGAACGCGCCCAAGGGTTGCATGGCTCAGGCCTTCAACGACATGCTTAAGGTTCCCGGCGCCTTGGTTCGCGTATGCCAAATCGCCTTTTTGCCGGCGCTGATCTGTGTTGTCTCGGTGCTGGTGCTGTTTATCCCCGTTATCGGCGGTATCGCAGCGGCCATTGGCTTTTTGCTCGCGTACGTGGCAAGCGTGTGCGGCGCGGGCTTTGCTATCGAGTGGGGTCGTGACCTGTCGCTCAAGGATGATAACGGCATGGAGCGTCCGCTGTTGCGCTCGACCTCGTTTGGATTGGGCATTTTCTCGTCTGTCATTACCGGTGTGCTCGAGTTCGTGGCCATTATTCCGGTGATTGGCGTGGTGTTCTCGGCTATCGAGAGCGTCGTGATCGGTGCCGTCGGTTCATATTATTTCAATGGTTCGAGCGGTCTCGAGGCCGCACTCTTCGGCTCGATGGGCCTGCTCGTCTTTGCCATGATCGTGTCGGTGGTACTGGGCATCTTCTTTAAGATGTTTGGCGATGCTGCCGTGATGCACTTTGCCGTCGCGGGGCGCGTGGAAAGCGCGTTCTCGCTCGAGAAGGTTTGGAAGTCCTATAAGGCCAACCTGGGCAAGCTGTTCTGCGCCTCGATTCTCCCTGAGTTCTTGACGGGCATCGTGTCGCACATCATCACGTGGATCTTCACCGCCATCTTCGGCTTTATCGCCGCGCTGGGAATTAGCAGCTACGGCTATTATGGCTACTATTCTCGCCCGTCGGGCATAGAGGCAATCATCGAGGGCGGCGGCATCACGCTCATTCTGTTCTTGATGATCGTTGCCTTTGTCACGGTGTTCCTGACTGTGTTTGGCAAGATGCTCAAGTATCGCGCCGTTGGCTACTGGGCCGCGCGCTATGCCAGCGAGTGGGCCGATGAGGATGCCGACGATGTCCTGACGTTTGTGCTTCCGGGTGAGAAGAAGCCTGCTCCTGCGGGATTCAATCCCACGGTCGCCACTGGTGCTGCACCCGCACCGGCGCCCGCGCCAGCACCCGCACCGGCGCCCGCGCCTGCACCTGCCCCGGCGCCCGCGCCCGCACCTGCTCCGGCTTCTGCCCCTGCACCCGCTCCGGCACCCGAGGCGACGCCTGCGGAGCCCGATTGGGATGCCGTTGCCACGCCGGCGGATGAGCCGGGCGATAATCCTGCTGCCGAAAACAATCAAACCGAATAGTCGGTCGAGGCGCCCTGGGCAACTGAGCCCGGGGTGCCTTTTTCTACTGCGAAAGCAAGAAAATGCCCGGGAAAACGGTTGCAGCAAAATTTCTCGGAAATTGGTCAATGTTGCGCAACAACGTCGCGGCTATTGTTGAGAACATAGACGTGTAAGGTTTGAAGGCGTGCAACGCCTTAGGAAAAGGAGAGGCTTATGTTCTGTCCCACTTGTGGTTCTCCCATTTCGGATGATGCCAAATTCTGCCCTGTCTGCGGTTCTGCCATCGGTGCCGCTTCTGCTGCTCCTGCTCCGCAGCCCGCGCCGCAGCCTGCACCTCAGCCCCAGCCTGCTCCGCAGCCCACGCAGATTCAGCCCACTCCGGTTCAGGCAGTTCAGCCTCAACCTCAGCCGCAGTACGCCGGCCAGCAGCAGTACACCGGTCAGCAGCAGTATGCTCAGCAGCCTGCACCTGCCCCGATGGGCTATGCTCCGATTAAAACCGACCGTGGCGTGATCGGCTGGCTCCTGCTTTCCATCGTGACCTGCGGCATCTATTCATATTACTTCCTCTATTGCCTCGCCCGCGACATCAATGTCATGTGCCAGGACGACGGCGATTCCACGCCGGGTCTGGCAGCATTTATCCTGCTGTCGTTCGTGACCTGCGGCTTCTACGCACTCTACTGGTACTACAAGATCGGTAACCGCCTGCAGGCTAATGCTCCTCGCTATGGCCTGATGTTCCAGGAGAACGGTACCACCGTTCTTATGTGGCAGATCGTCGGCGCGCTGCTGTGCGGCCTTGGCCCCATCTTTGCCATGAACATCATCATCAAGAATACCAATGCCATGGCAACGGCTTACAACGTCCGTCTTGGTGCTCGTGCCTAACGATAAGAGCGGCGTGAACAGCTCCCAGGGACATAAGGGCGCGGCGGAACTCATTCGCCGCGCCCTTTCTTGCATCGGCGCGCTCTTTGTCGCCTGGCTCGCACTCTACCTGCTCGATATCGGCTGCGTGTTTCGCCTGATGACGGGCATTCCCTGTCCGGGATGTGGCATGACGAGGGCCTGGCTGGCAGCACTGCGCCTCGATTTTGCGGCGGCCTTCGCTTATCATCCGCTGTTTTGGGTGGTGCCGATTGCGTTTATGCTCGCGTTCGTGCGCGAGGAGGTGGCATCGAGCAAGCTAAAGCGTGGCATCGACATTGCGGTTGTTGTTCTGTGCGTGCTGGTCGTTGCCGTATGGATCGTGCGCCTTATCAACCCGGCAGACGCGGGCCTGCTCTTTGGTGGTCACGCTCCCGCCGGAGTTCCCACCGATATCATCCACCTCGAAACCCCACGCTGGCTCTGCCATTTGGGGACGGGGTTGAAATGGCAGAAATAGCGCTTGACAAATAATGAGAGGGCGGATGTTCGTTTCGACATCCGCCCTCTCATTATTTTGAATGGGTGTTTGAAGAATCTTACAGTCTACTCGTCATGCTTCTCATCGTGGCGAGCAGCGGCACGGGCATCGTGAATGCCCTTGATGGCGGCATGGCGGGCGGTGCGGGCGTCGTGCATGGCGTCGCGGGCCTCGGCGGCCGTTGCCTTGGCAGAGCGCAGCTTGGCGGCCAAGTCGGGGTTGGTTTCGGCAACCGCGGCGATCGTGGGGCCGTCGAGCTCCTCTTGCGTGGGCTCGGCCAAAAAGTCGATGGCATACTGAGCGGCTACCATGGAGCCCTTGGCGAGCACGCTCTCGTCGATCTTATAGAAGCAGGAGTGCTGGGCATAGGTGGCGCCAATCTGGGGGTTGCGCGTGCCAACAAAGGCGAGCACGCCCGGTACGCGACGCAGGTACTCCGAGAAGTCCTCGCCCGAAAGCGTGCCGCGGTAATGGCCCTCGCCCGCGGGGCCCAAGCACTTGAGCGCAGCTTGGCGGCAGCGCTCGCTCGAGGCGGCATCGTTTTCGACCTTGTAGTTGGCAATGGTGTAGTCGGTGAGTTCGGCCTCGGCGCCCAGGGCTGCCGCGGTGTGCTCCACGATGCGGCGCATAAGCTCGGGCATTTCCTCGTGCGTCGAATCGCCATAGGTGCGCACCGTGCCGGCGAGGTACGCCGTGCCGGCGATAACGTTGCGCGCGGTGCCGCCGTGCAGCTCGCCGACGGTGATGACGGCGGGTTCGTAGGGGCTAATCTCGCGCGAGACGATGGTCTGCAGGGCGTTGACGATCTCGGCGGCAACCATAACGGCATCGTGGCCGCGCTGGGGCATGGCGCCATGGCACGAGGTGCCGCGGACGTCGATGCGGAACCAGTCGGTGTTTGCCATGCGTGGGCCGGGCTCGCAGCTTACGGTGCCGGCGTCGACCTCGCTCCAGATGTGCGCGGCGTAGGCGCCGTCGACGCCATCGAGCACGCCGGTGCCGATCATGAGCTTGGCGCCCTGGCCGTTTTCCTCGCTGGGCTGGAATACGATGCGAATCTCGCCGTGGATGTCATCGGTCATGTGGCGCAGGATTTGCAGCGTGCCGAGCATCATGGCGATATGGCAGTCGTGACCGCAGGCGTGCATGCAGCCCTCGTTGACGCTGGCGAACTCCTCGCCGGTCTGCTCGGTGACGGGCAGGGCGTCGATATCGGCGCGCAGCAGGATACGGCGGCGCGGCGTGCCGTCCTCGCGGTAGGCATCGGGCGCGGTACCGCGGAGCGTCGCCACCAGGCCCGTCTTGAGCGGACGCTCGTAGGGGATATTCATGGCGTCGAGCTGGTTGGCGATGTCGGAAGTCGTGCGCTCCTCGGCAAGGCTCAGCTCCGGGTGCTTATGGAAGTGCCGGCGCTGCTTGATGATGTAGGGTTCAAACTCGGCGGCGATATCCTGGATGGCCGCGGTGACGTCGTCTGCCGCGCGAACCTCGGTTGCCGCCATAATCTGCTGTGCCTTGGTCTTCGTCATGGTCGATTTGCTCCTTGTTGGCTCGATCGCAAAATCGTACAGGCTCTCTCCAGTATGCCACCTGCCGCTAGGGCTGGTAAAGTTGCCGTTTGCCGCTTGGGGTTTTGAAACAAGAGTGGGGGAGTACACTCGGGGGTGTTGAATTTCCTGCCAGAGATGGGGATGCCCATGCAACATATCGATCGGATTATCCGCTCCAAGAACGTCTTTACCGCGCAAGACGGTATCGATGCCGCCCGCGAGCTGGCGATTGCCATTGCGGGCGATCGCATCGTCGCGGTCGGCACGCCCGATGACGTGATTGCCGCCGCCCCTGCTGCCACGCCGGTGGTCGACTACGGCGAGCAATTCATCTGCCCCGGTTTCCATGATGCGCACCTGCACTTCTTCCATACCTCGGTCGGTTCCTCGCCGTACATGCTCATGGATATGGGCACGTCAGAGGCGGCACTGGTGCAGCATGCGCTCAAGTTTTCCCAAGGCTTGCCCGATGACGCCTGGGTCGTGACCCAGGGCTGGCGCGATTACCGCTGGGATCCGCCTGAGCACCCTACCAAGGCTTCTCTCGACGCCGCCTTCCCCGATCGCCCCTGCGTTATGTATTCGGGCGATGGGCATACCCTGTGGCTCAACAGCCGCGCACTCGAAGCCCTCGGCGTGACGCGTGACAGCGAGCCGCCGGCGGGCGGCAGCTACGACAAGAATGCAAATGGCGAACTCACGGGTATCGCTCACGAGGCTGCGGCCATGCAGCTGCTGCCGCGCTGTCTTGAGTGGCTGGGCGAGGACCGCATCGCGAGCGCTTACGCCGACCAGATGAAGCGTATGGCCGAGCAAGGCATCACCTCAATCTGCGATATGTCGCTCATGCCCATGCCGGGCTGTGACTTTATTCGCGACGATGTTTACGACAAGCTGCAGGCCGCCGGCAAGCTGGGCATCCGTGCTCATCTGTTTCCCACGCTGCTGGATGACCAATCACGCTTGGAAGAACTCCAGACCCGCTACGCGAACAACGAGCTGCTCTCGGCGCCAGGCTTTAAACAGTTCTTCGACGGCGTGTCGAGCGAGCATACCGCATACCTCACCGATCCTTATACCAACCCGCGCTTCCCGGGCGACCAGGGTCGCCTGACGGTTCCTGTCGAGCGCATGCGCAAGTTGGTTCTAGCGGCTGCGGAGCGTGGCCACACCGTGCGCATCCACGTTATCGGCGACGGCGCCATCCATGCTGCGCTCGATATCTTTGAGGAGGCGGCAGAGCTCTACGGCTTGCCCCAGCACGGCCATAATACGCTTGAGCATTTGGAGAATCTGCTGCCCGAGGACATCGATCGTCTGCGCAAGCTCAACGTCATTGCCTCGAGCCAGCCTTGCCACATCACGCTCGACCCGGGTGGCCCGGAGCGCGACCTGGGCCTGGAGCGCAGCCGCATCATGTGGCCGTTTGCGACCTATCAGCAGCGCGGCATCCGCCAAGCCTTCGGCACCGATAGCCCCATCACGGCCGTTACCAGCATGAACGTGCTCTACACGGCTATCACGCGCCAAGACCCCCGCAGCCACTGGCCCGAGGGCGGCTGGCTCCCCAGCGAGCGCATCGACGCAGCTACAGCTCTGCGCAACTACACCCTGGGCAGCGCCTACGCAGCAGGTGACGAGCAAAACCTCGGCAGCCTGGAGCCCGGCAAATACGCCGACCTGGTAGTCCTGGACCAAAACCCGCTCACCATCGACCCCCAAGAGCTGCAAGCCACCAAGGTTCAGGCCACCTACCTGGCAGGCAACTTGATTTACGAGCGCTGATACTCATACCGTATCGTTAAACGCGGCTCGGGCAGCCTATTTTGGGATGGCGCTCGAGCCGCGTTTGTATATCGGTGGGGACCCGCTATGAGCATCCCTGCTCTGCTTGATTTGAGCGTGGGGTGGGGCGCCGCTGCCCCGCGCATTTAATTTGGACATCAGCAATGCCGTCTCTTGGTGTTTTGCATACTTTCCATTGCAGATTGCATAAAAAGGCTGGGATGTTCTTTCTGGTCCTGATGTACCCCCGCCTGGGCCGTGCAAAAAACGGAGTATTCAGCAACGCAAGCCCCGTCGGCGCCGCTGCAGTCGGGTAACGTTGTGGAGATTGACGTCATTTCGGGCTCCGGTGCGACGCGAGGCATGCCTTTTTGTCCTGACGGGGCCTGCCTGCCGATCCAAGTCGCCTGTCGAAGGCGTCTTTGGGACCAATAAGGTATGTCCGGTGCGTATGCAGCCGTTCTGGCCTGCTGAATACTCCCAAAAATGCACGGTGCTCCCCGGGGGACCCGTGCGCGCGGCGAAAACCATGCCCATGTCGCTATCCGCATCGCCATTTTGCTGCACTGACTTTTCTGAATACCGGGCCCGATAACGTTGACTCAGCTCCCGTGTGGCTCCGGAGGGGCGGGGCATGAAGTTTGTCGCGAGTTCCGCACGCAAAGGAAAGCACTTAATGTGCTTTCCGTCTTGCGCAGGACTGTAGAGCAGCAAACTTCATGCCCTCCGGTCCGCCCCGGGAGCCACTGCCAAGTTATCCCTCGGCATTCAGAAAATCTAAGTGCCAAAAAATAAGATTTTTTGACTCCGTGTTGTATAACCCGCCATTCGTGGGTACCATTCAACGCGTACGCAAACAAAAAGGGTTAACCCGCGCGGCATGACCGCGCGGCCCACAAAGGAGGAAACAAGCATGTCGTCTTTGAAGCCGCTTGCAGATCGCGTCCTGGTCAAGCCCGACGAGGCCGAGCAGAAGACCGCTTCTGGTCTGTACATCGCCAGCAACGCTCAGGAGAAGCCGCAGCGCGGCACCATCGTTGCCGTGGGCGCTGGCAAGGTCAACGACAAGGGCGAGCGCATCCCCATGGACGTTCAGGTCGGCGACGTTGTCATCTACGGTAAGTTTGGTGGCAACGAGGTCAAGGTCGACGGCGAGAAGTATCTGCTGATGCGCGCCGACGACATCTACGCCGTCGTCGAGGCCTAGTCTCGTCAGAATCTCTGATTCGTCTTTGAACGCGTCCGCCGTATAAGACTCGGAAACGGCGACGCGAGTCACATTTCTTTTGGAGGATTACCTACCATGGCAAAGAACATTACGTTCAACACCGATGCCCGCGCCAAGCTCGCAAAGGGCGTCAACACTCTGGCCGACGCCGTTACCGTCACCATGGGCCCCAAGGGCCGTTACGTCGCTCTGCAGCGCACGTTCGGTGCCCCGACCATCACCAACGACGGCGTTTCCGTCGCTAAGGAGATCGAGCTCGAGGACAACATCGAGAACATGGGCGCTCAGCTGGTGAAGGAGGTCGCCACCAAGACCAACGACACCGTGGGTGACGGCACCACCACCGCAACCCTGCTCGCTCAGGCTATCGTCAACGACGGTCTGCGCAACGTCGCCGCTGGCGCCAACCCGCTGGCCATTCGTCGCGGCATCGACAAGGCCGTCAACGCCGCCGTCGCCGAGATGAAGAAGCAGGCCAAGCCGGTCGAGACCAAGGAGCAGATCGCTTCCGTCGGTACCATTTCTGCCGGCGACCCCGAGGTCGGCGAGAAGATCGCCGAGGCCATGGAGGTCGTGGGCAAGGACGGCGTCATCACCGTCGAGGATTCCCAGACGTTCGACATTACCATCGACACTGTCGAGGGCATGCAGTTCGACAAGGGCTATGTCTCCGCTTATTTCGTCACGGACAACGACCGCATGGAGGCCGTGATGAAGGATCCGTACATCCTCATCACCGACCAGAAGATCTCCAGCGTCCAGGACATCATGCCCGTTCTCGAGGCTGTCCAGCGCGCTGGCCGTGGCCTGCTCATCATCGCTGAGGACATCGACGGCGAGGCTCTGCCGACCCTGGTCCTCAACAAGATCCGTGGCGCCCTCAACGTCTGCGCCGTCAAGGCTCCGGGCTACGGCGATCGCCGCAAGCGCATCCTCGAGGACATCGCCGTCCTCACCGGTGGTCAGGCTGCCCTGGACGAGCTTGGCGTGAAGGTCGCTGACATCACCGCCGATATGCTCGGTACCGCTAAGTCCGTCACCATCTCCAAGGACAACACCGTCGTCGTCGGCGGCGCTGGCTCCAAGGAGGCCATCGACGCCCGTATCGCTCAGATCAAGGGCGAGATGGAGAACACCACCTCTGACTTCGACCGCGAGAAGCTCCAGGAGCGCCTGGCCAAGCTCTCCGGTGGCGTTGCCGTCATCAAGGTCGGCGCTGCTACCGAGTCTGAGCTCAAGGAGATCAAGCATCGCGTCGAGGACGCCCTGCAGGCTACCCGCGCTGCTGTCGAGGAGGGCATTGTCGCTGGCGGCGGCGTCGCCTTCATGGACGCTGCTCCTGCGCTCGACGCTGTGGAGATCGACGACCCCGAGGAGAAGATTGGCGTCGATATCGTCAAGAAGGCTCTGACCGCTCCGGTCGCTACCATCGCCAAGAACGCTGGCTTTGAGGGTGCTGTCGTGGTCGACAAGGTTGCCGAGCTGCCCGCCGGCCAGGGTCTCAACTCTGCCAACGGCGAGTGGGGCGACATGATCGAGATGGGCGTCCTCGACCCCGTCAAGGTCAGCCGCGTCACCCTGCAGAACGCTGCTTCTGTCGCCAGCCTGATCCTCATCACCGAGGCCACCGTCTCCGATGTGCCCAAGAACACTCAGCTTGAGGACGCTATCGCTGCTGCCACCGCTGGTCAGCAGGGCGGCGGTATGTACTAAGGCCGACAAGGTCTAGAACTCCCACCGGGAATCCGGGGGCGTGACGGGGGCTTCTCTCCGGAACGTCCTCGGACATGCAAAGAGGCTCCGCATCGCGCTTCGCGCTGCGGAGCCTCTTTGCGTCCTGCGGAATGTTCCGGAGAGAAGCCCCCGTCACGCCCCCGGATTCCCTGCGTTTACGGCCTTGAGGTCGGCGGGCGGAGAAGGATGTGGTTGATAGGGATACGTGTCCCGGTTGCTGTTTCGCGGCAAAGCCACGAAAAGCGCACCACTTTGGGGCGAGTGGGAGACGTGGTTGTCGCGGCAACTGGTCCTTGCCAGAAATTACCCTTGGCGTACTTGCACCTCTCTTCCCTCGTGCTACACTTGCAATTGCTGTTTCAGGGCGGGGTGAAATTCCCCACTGGCGGTAAATCGGGCGGTGTCAAAGGGACGCCGTGGCGCAGGTGAGATGCCTGCGATCGAGCCGATGAGTCCGCGACCCGTGTGTGTGTTGGTTCGCATGCCGGCTGAACTGGTGAGATTCCAGTACCAACGGTTAGAGTCCGGATGAAAGAGGCAGGTGATCTTATGTCTGAACAGTCGCAGCATATCCATTTTGAGAACACGAATAGGTGGAGCACCAAACAGCTCGTTACCATGGCGTTGATGTGCGCCTTGGGTGCCCTGTTTATGTACGTGCAGCTGCCCATCCTTCCTTCGGCGCCGTTTTTGACCTATGACCCGTCGCTGGTGCCGGCGATGGTGTGTGGGTTTGCATATGGCCCCGGTGCCGGTACCGCTGTTGCCGCTATGGCGATCGTTATCCATGCGCTTACCACGGGCGACTGGGTCGGCGCGCTTATGAACTTGGTTGCCACGATGGGCTATATTCTGCCTGCGGCTATCGTTTATCAGAAGATGCACACCTACAAGGGTGCCGTGATTGGCCTGGCGCTCGGCGTCATTGCCGCTACGGCGCTGTCCATGGTCGCGAACCTGACCATCGGCGTTTGGTTCTGGTATGGCTCGGTCGATGTGATCGCCCCGCTCATGATTCCCGCCGTGCTGCCGTTCAACCTCATCAAGACCGTGCTCAACTCGGTGTTGACGCTGGCGGTGTACAAGGCGGTCTCTAATCTCATCACGCCCAAGAAGGACCAGGTCAAAGGCCGCGCATGATTGAGTGTCGGGGCGTTTCCTTTAGCTATGACGGTGCTGCACTGGCGCTCGATGGCATCGATCTGAATATCGGGGACGGCGAGTTTTTCTGCATCCTCGGTGGTAATGGGTCGGGAAAGTCGACGTTTGCCAAGCATCTGAATGCGCTGTTGCAACCCGATGCGGGCACGGTACGCATCGGCGGCATGGACGCGTCCGATCCCGAGCTGGTTTACGACATCCGCTCGACTGCGGGCATGGTGTTCCAGAATCCCGACGACCAGCTTGTGGCGACGCTTGTCGAGGACGATGTTGCGTTTGGTCCCGAAAACCTTGGCGTGCCATCGGCCCAGATCGCGCAGCGCGTGCGCGAGGCGCTGAAGGCCGTGGGTCTGGTGGGCTTTGAGCGCCACGAGACCCACGCTCTCTCGGGCGGACAAAAGCAGCGCGTGGCGCTTGCCGGCGTGCTCGCCATGGAGCCGCGCGTGCTCATTTTGGACGAGGCGTCCTCGATGCTCGATCCGCGCGGGCGCAAGGGCCTTATGAAGGCCTGTCACGCACTGCACGAACGCGGCATGACCGTCGTGATGATTACGCACTTTATGGAAGAGGCAGCTGAGGCCGATCGCGTTGCTGTCTTCCA
The DNA here is from genome assembly GCA_902465265.1 of uncultured Collinsella sp. Classification (GTDB taxonomy): domain Bacteria; phylum Actinomycetota; class Coriobacteriia; order Coriobacteriales; family Coriobacteriaceae; genus Collinsella. The sequence goes on from CABQMF010000001.1 coordinate 86,106, forward strand.
GGCGGGCCGCGTTGCCATGCTCGGTACGCCCGAGGAGATCTTGACGCGGGCGGACGAACTCGCGCGGCTGAACCTGGATATGCCGGCATCGTGCTGTCTTGGCAGGGCGCTTCGCGCGAAGGGCGTGCCCATTTGCGCGAAAGTGCGCGAGGCGGATATGGTTGCCGATGTTGCGCAGGCTTATGCCGAGCGGAGTAGGACAGGCATCGCCGGGCGGCCTTTCGCATCCGATCCTCGTATTCCCGACAACGTTTCCTCTGCGCTCGATGGCGCAGACGCGCTGGAGCCCGTCATCGAGATTTCGCACCTTTCGTATAGCTATTCGCTGAGCGCCCGTGAGCGTCGCCGTTGGCACAAGCGCTCAGCCGCCGAGGGCACATCGAACAAACAGGCCCTCTGGGGCAACGACCCTAGCAGCCCCTGGGCGTTGCGAAATGTGTCGCTAACGGTGCGTCGTGGCGAGTTTCTGGGCCTTGCGGGTCATACCGGTTCGGGTAAGTCGACGCTGGTTCAGCATCTCAACGGCCTGATTCGTCCCCAGGAGGGTTCAGTTTACGCGTTGGGGCTCGACCTGGTAAACAAGAAAGACGCCGCCGCGGTTAAGGCAAAGGTCGGCGTGGTGTTTCAATATCCCGAGCGTCAGCTGTTTGCCGAGACCGTGGCGCAGGACGTGGCATTTGGTCCGCATAACCTTGGCTTGTCGCAGGCCGAGGTTGTCCGCCGCGTTGAGACATCGCTCGCGCGCGTGGGCCTCGACCTGGCCACGGTGGGCGACAAGAGCCCCTTTGAACTTTCGGGCGGGCAGCAACGGCGCGTGGCATTCGCCGGCGTGCTCGCCATGGAGCCCGAAGTCCTGGTGCTCGATGAGCCCATGGCGGGGCTCGATCCGGCGGCGCGCAGTGATTTCTTGGAGCTCATCGATCGACTTCACCGCGATGGCCTGACCGTCGTCATGGTTTCGCACAGTATGGATGACCTGGCCAATTGCTGCGACCGTATCGTCGTAATGAACGAGGGCGCGGTGTTTGCCGAGGGCACACCCGCTCAGGTTTTTGCGCATGCGGATGATCTTAAATCAATCGGCTTGGGTGTTCCCGCTGCCCAGCGCATGGCGCTGGCGCTTGCGAAGGCGGGCGTGCCGCTGCGCTTTGACGGCCTCTATACGGTTGAGTCGTTGGCAGTCGAACTGTCAGACTTGCTGCTCGGTTGTGCGGATGGTCCTTCGGGCGCTTCGCATCGGGCCGATTCCAGTGCGCCCGCGCGAGAGGAGGGCTGCTAATGGAGGCGTTTTCGTTTGGCAGCTACTATCCCGGCGATAGCGCAATCCACCGCCTGGACCCGCGAACCAAGTTGCTCTTGGGCTTTGTGTTTCTGATCACGACGCTCACGGTCAGTAGCTTCCGCGGACTGGTCCCGGTCGCAATCTTCGTTGTCCTGATCTATACCGTGTCCCGGGTGCCGGCTCGTCGCGTCCTGTCATCGATGGTACCGCTGCTGGCGATCGTCGCGGTGGTCGCGGTGCTCAACCTGTTTTCCGACCAGAGCGGGCGCATTCTGTGGCAGCTCGGCTTTTTGCAGATAAGCGAGGGCTCACTGCATTCCGCCGCCTTTATGGCGTGCCGCCTGACCTTGATGATGGCCGGTATGAGCGCTATCACGCTCACCACACCGACGCTCGACCTCACCGCGGGTTTTGAGCGCCTGCTCGCGCCGTTTGCGCGTGTGGGACTTCCTGCGCACGAGCTCGGCATGATCATGGGTATCGCGCTGCGCTTTATGCCGCAGTTTGCCACCGAGATGAAGCAGACGGCCGATGCGCAGGCGAGCCGCGGTGCGCGCGTGACGGGAGGCCCGCTCGGCGGCGTGCGTATGCTTGGCAGTGTGGCGATTCCGCTGTTCACGGGCGTGTTCCGTCATGCCGAAACGCTGTCTGCCGCCATGGATGCCCGTTGCTATCATGGCGAGCAGGGCCGCACACGTCTGCATGCGCTTACATTTGGCCGCGGCGATGCGTTGGCGGCGGTGGTGACGGCGTTGCTGCTCATCTGCGTCATCGTCATCAATCTTCAACTTGTTTAGGCGCGATTCGAGCGCAGGAAAGGGGTCCCTATGACCGACAACGATCGCACGGCGCAGCTCGAGCGCGCCTGTTCGTATCTTAGGCGTATTCCGGCGTGGTATCTCGCCACGATCGACGTGACGGACGGACATCAGCCGCGCGTGAGGCCGTTCTCGTTTGCCATGGTCGATGATGGCAAGCTGTGGTTTTGCACCTCGCGCGATAAGGACGTGTGGGCCGAGCTCAGCGCGAACCCCAAGTTTGAGGTTTCGGGTTGGAAACCGGGGGAGTGTTGGATTGTACTGACCGGTGAGGCCGCGCTCGAGGACGACGCGGTCGTGAGCGACCGGGTGCGCCAAGCCGGCTTTAAGCATATGGTGGGCATCGGCGAGCAACACGATAGTGCCAACGACGGTCGCCTTGCGTTTTTCTCGGTGCGCAATATCGCCGCCCGCTTCTGTGATATCGACGGCAGCGAGGAGCGTCTGGAGCTTTAACCATAGGGTAGCTAATTTGGGACGGGGCTATTTTAGCTACTTTGGGCACATGGGATGATCAGGAGGACACATGGACGGATTGAATACGGTGTTGGAGTATCTGACGTCGGTGCCGGCATGGTATTTGGCGACGAGCGTTGACGGACAGCCGCATGTGCGTCCGTTTTCGTTTGCGCAGATTCAGGACGGCAAGCTGTGGTTTGTAACGGCGCGCACCAAAGATGTGTGGCAAGAGCTGCTGCAAAATCAACGCTTTGAGGCCACGAGTTGGTGGCCGGGCCATGGCTGGCTCATCTTGCGCGGGCGTGCGGGTCTGGATGACCAGGCCGCTCCCGATATGCGCGAGGCCGGCTGGAAGCATCTGGAGCGCCTAGGCGAGCACTACGAGGGCGCAGGCGATCCCACGCTCGTCTTCTTTAGCGTGGAGGAACCCGAGGCCTTTATCTGCAACCATGACGAATGGGTGTCGATCGAGTTCTAAACGAGTCTCTCAGCAAGCTTCGACAATTCAAATTCTCGCATGTAGCGGGCCCCACATTGCAACGTCACCGTAAGGCGCACTGGGCAATATGGGGCCCGCATTTATTTGTCAATTCCTTCGCGTGAATGTGTCTGGTTTGTTTCAATGCATGAATATGCAAAAGATTTGCGTATAAATGCATCTTTTGGTGCTAAAGTTTCAACCCACTTCATAACGACCGCTGCGAAATGCGCATCGGTGCATAAATCGCAGACAAGGAGTCTGATATGTCTTTGAAGGTTGGAATCGTCGGTGCGGCAGGATATGCCGGTGCCGAGCTCATTCGCCTCGTACTCGGCCATCCCGAGTTTGAACTTGTCGCCATCACGTCCAATGCCGATGCCGGCCAACCGCTGTCCGCGGTATATCCGAGTTTCGCCGGCGTGAGCGATCTTGTCTTCACGACGCACGATGCTCCCGAGCTTACATCCTGCGACGCTGTCTTTTTGGCCGTGCCGCACACCGCCGCCATGGCGCAGGTGCCCGCCCTGCTTGCCGCAGGCGTTTCCTGCTTCGACCTGTCTGCCGACTACCGCCTGAGCGATCCGGCCGTGTTCGAGGCGTGGTATGCCGCCGAGCACACGAGCCCCGAGCTGCTCAAGACCCGCGCTTTTGGCCTGCCCGAGCTGTTCTGCCAGGACTTGGAGACCGCTGCATCCGACCACGCCGACGGCAAGCCCGTGCTGGTCGCCTGCGCCGGTTGCTATCCCACCGCAACGAGCCTTGCCGCCGCGCCTGCCGTGCGCGCCGGCTGGGTCGCCCAGAGCGGCCCCGTGATCGTTGACGCTATCAGCGGTGTAACGGGTGCCGGTAAGTCCTGCAACGCCCGTACGCATTTTTGCAGCGCGGACGAAAACCTGGAGGCCTATGGCGTGGGCAAGCATCGTCACACGCCCGAAATCGAGCAGATCTTGGGCCTAACCGATCGCGTCGTCTTTACCCCGCACCTGGCACCGCTCAAGCGTGGTCTGCTCTCTACGGTGACGATGCCGCTTACACCGCAGGCCATCGACACGCTGGCCCTTGAGGACGTTGTCGACCATTACAAGCAGTTCTACGCCGGTCGCACCTTTGTGTACGTGCTCGATGCCGGCCAGCAGCCCAAGACGGCTTCGGTCGTCGGCACCAACGCCGCCCAGATCGGCCTCGCGCTCAACAAGCGCGCGGGCGTTCTGGTGGCTACGGGCGCCATCGACAATCTGTGCAAGGGTGCAGCAGGCCAGGCGGTCCAGTGCGCCAACATCGTCTTTGGTTTTGACGAGCGACGAGGCTTGCCCACAGTGGCGTGCCCGGTGTAGCACATTCGATTGTTAGCGATTTGGTAGTCGGGCATCGAGTGGGGCGCCACTCTTAAGCTGGTCTCATGATTGTGGCTGGCATGGCGCACCAACCGATGCCCATTTTTTGTTTGACATAAGGAGTCATAAAGACGATGAATACAGAGCAGTTCGATATCAAGATTCGCGCCGTCGAGGGTGGCGTTACGGCAGCGGCCGGCTTTAAGGCCGCGGGTATTCATGCCGGATTCCGCAAGAATCCCGAGCGCTTGGATTACGCGCTTGTCGTGCCCGATAAGCCCTGTCCCGGCGCCGGCGTGTTTACGACCAACCGCTTTTGCGCAGCGCCTGTGCAGGTGAGCCGCGCCAATCTGGGCGGCGCCGACAAGGGCTATGGCATCATCGCCGGTGTTTCTATCAACTCCGGCAACGCCAACGCCGCCACGGGCGAGGCCGGTCTTGCCTGCGCGCGCGAGACCTGCAACATTGCCTCGCAGGTCATCGGCTGCGAGCCCCAGCAGATTTTGGTCGCCTCCACGGGCGTAATTGGTCAGATTCTGCCGATCGACACGTTTGAGACTGCCGTTCCTGCCGCCTACGAGGCGCTCTCCGCCCACGGTGGCGCCGATGCCGCCCGCGCTATCATGACGACCGACACGCACTCCAAGGAGTATGCCGTGTGTTACCGCAGCGAGGCCGCGGGGCACGCAGACAATGCCTATACGGTGGGCGGTATGTGCAAGGGCTCGGGCATGATCATGCCCAACATGGCCACCATGATCGCGGTCATCACTACCGATGCTCCCGTCGAGCCGGCGGCGCTCCACTCCCTGCTACTCTCGACCGTCAAACAGACCTTCAACAAGGTAACGGTCGATTCCGACACCTCGACTAACGACACCTGCATCATGCTTGCTTCCGGCGCTGCCGCAGATGCCGAGCCTATTGTCGAGGGCTCTGACGCCTTCGACGAGCTAGCCTTTGCCGTGCATGAAGTGTGCGAGAGCCTGGCGCGCAACATCGCCGCAGATGGCGAGGGCGCATCCAAGCTCGTGACGGTTAACGTCACCGGCGCCGTAAACGACGAGGAGGCCGATATCGCCGCCCGTGCTGTTGCCAACTCGCCGCTCGTCAAGACCTGCATCGCCGGCCACGACTGCAACTGGGGCCGCGTTGCCATGGCGCTCGGCAAGTGCGGCGTGCAGTTTAACCAAGAAGATGTGTCCATCGACATGATGGGCATGCCCGTCTGCCGTGATGGCCTGACCGTTCCCTTTGACGAGGACGAGGCGCTGCGTCGCTTTGAGGCGCCCGAGATCGTGATCTCGGCAGACCTGGGCGCAGGGGACGCGGCGACCACCGTGTGGACTTGCGACCTCACGCACGAGTACATCTCCATTAACGGCGACTACCGTTCCTAGACTCCCGATGTGCCGCGCGTCCCGCTGCAATCGCGGACAACGAGGTGCGGCGCGATAGCTACACGAAAGACGAGGCAGACTATGAAGTTCGCACGCGATTGTCGCTCGAGCGAATCCAACGAAGTTACCGCGCAGCTGCTGTTCGAAGCGCTGCCGTGGATTAAGAACCTGACCGGCAAGACGGTTGTCATCAAATATGGCGGAGCCGCCATGGTTGATGAGCAGCTGCGCCGCGACGTGATGAGCGACATCGTTTTGCTCAAGATCATCGGTATGCGCCCCGTCATCGTGCATGGCGGCGGCAAGGCTATCAACGAGGCGCTGAGCCATTACGATATTCCCGTCGAGTTTAAGAACGGCCAGCGCGTGACCACGCCGGCGACCATGGATATCGTGCGCGAGGTGCTGGGCGGCAAGGTTAACCAGGAGCTGGTTGCTGCCATCAACCACCACGGCAACCTGGCCGTGGGCGTATCGGGCAGCGATGCCGGTACCCTTATCGCCGAGCCGCTCGACCCCGAGCTCGGCCGCGTAGGCAAGGTTACGCACGTCAACACCGACTATATCGAGCGCCTGCTCGACAGCGAGTACATTCCCGTTATCGCCACGGTCGCAGCGGGGGAGGACGGCGGCTTCTTCAACATCAACGCCGATACCGCCGCCGGCGCCGTCGCGGCGGCGCTTCATGCGCACAAGGCGATTTTTTTGACCGATGTCGACGGTCTGTACAAGGACTTTAGCGACAAGGATTCGCTTATCTCCAACCTGACGCTCGACGAGGTCAATGAGATGCTCTACGGCGGCGAGGTCGACAAGGGCATGATCCCCAAGCTGCGCGCCGCCGTCGATGCGCTTACCGCTGGCGTGTTCCGGGCCCACATCATCAACGGCACGACGCCGCACTCGCTGCTGCTGGAGCTGCTGACCGATGCCGGCGTCGGTACCGTGATCCACTCCACCGAGACGGCCTACGAGTTTGATACGCACCCGCACCCGCTTTCGACGTTTGCGGCGCGCCTGACCGAGAACCTCGACGAGGTCGAGAAGCTCCAGACGGTCTAGCTGACCCGCGGTCGTCGCGTCCCTGCACCCATAGCCCTGCGCCGTACGGCGCCCAACGAAAGGCATCTCATGTCACTTGCAACTCAACAATCGCTCGAATCCCATTACGTTATGCATACCTTTGGTCGCTCTCCGGTAGAGTTTGTCGAAGGCCACGGCATGAAGCTCACCGGCGATGACGGCCGTGAGTATCTTGACTTTCTGGCTGGTATCGGTGTGTGCAGCCTTGGCCACGGCAATCCTGCAGTGCTCTCGGCGCTCGAGGCGCAGACCAAAAAGCTCATGCATGTCTCCAATTACTTCTACATCGAGCAGCGTGGACAGGTCGCGGCGCTGCTGTCCAAGCTTGCCAACGACGACGTAGATGGAGCGTGCGTTCTGGCCGATGCCATTGCCGCCGGCGATGAGACCACGGCCGCTGCGCTCGGTGCCCCGGCTGCGGGCGAGCAGGTGTGGGAGACGTTCTTTGCCAATTCTGGTGCCGAAGCCAACGAGGGCTCGATGAAGCTCGCGCGTCTGTACGCCAAGCGTGCTGGTAACGGCGGCAACACCATCGTATGCATGCGTGGCGGCTTCCACGGCCGTACGCTCGAGACCATTGCTGCCACCATGCAGGATTGGCTACAGGACAGCTTCCGTCCGCTGCCGGGTGGCTTTGTGGCCTGCACGCCCAACGATGTCAATGAACTGCGCTCGATCTTTAAGCAGCTGGGAAGCGAGGTCTGCGCCGTCATGCTCGAGCCGATTCAGGGCGAGAGCGGTGTGCACCCCATGACCGAGGAGTTTATGACGGCGGCGCGCGACTTGGCGCACGAGGTGGACGCCGTTCTTATCGCCGACGAGGTCCAGTGTGGCATCTTCCGCTCTGGCAAGCCATTTGCATTCCAAACCTATGGCGTGGAGCCCGACATCATGAGCCTTGCCAAGGGCATTGCCGATGGCGTGCCCATGGGTGCCGTGGTGGCAAAGAAGGAGATCGCCGACGTGTTTAAGCCGGGTGACCACGGTTCGACCTTTGGCGGTAGCTGCTTGGCTGTCGCGGCGTGCGCCGCGACGCTCTCCGCGCTCGTGCGCGGCGATTATGCCGAGCATGCTGCCAAGGTGGGTGCTTATATGGAGCAGGCGCTGGCCAAGCTTCCGCACGTGGTTGAGGTTCGTGGCCGCGGCCTGATGCTCGGCTGCGACTTGGATGACGCTGCGGGCGATGCGCATGATATTGTTGCCCGCGCGCTGGCCGCCGGCGCCGTGATTAACGCGACCGGAGCTCATACGCTGCGTTTCCTGCCGCCGCTTATCTGCGAGGAAGCCGACGTGGACAGCCTGATCGAGATTTTGTCGGACGTTTTGGCCTAACACAGCGCGCTTCGCTCCTCGCGTGCTGCGCTGGAAAACGCCTCGCGTTTCCTCAGCTCCGCACCCTTGCGGGTTCGAATCCCTCTGCGATGGGCCCAAAAAGGAAAGGCCCCCATCGCTGGGAGCCTTTTCAATCAAGTGGTGGGCGATGAGGGATGTCCGCGTGCGGCTTCGCCGCCCGCGCCCCGCGTCGTCGCTTCGCTCCTCGCGTGCTGCGCTGGAAAACGCCTCGCGTTTCCTCAGCTCCGCACCCTTGCGGGTTCGAATCCCTCTGCGATGGGCCCAAAAAGGAAAGGCCCCCATCGCTGGGAGCCTTTTCAATCAAGTGGTGGGCGATGAGGGATTCGAACCCCCAGCCTTGTGCGTGTAAAGCACCTGCGCTAACCGTTGCGCCAATCGCCCGCAGGGATTGAGTATAGCGGAAACCCTGTGCTGTTCACCGCTAATTCATAACGAAACTTACGCGGCGACTTCGGCGCCCTTGTCCTCGTCGATAAAGAAGCGCTTGTACCAGATGAGGAACGTCAGCGTGGTATAGATCTTGCGCTGGTTGAGCGCGCGACCCTCAAAGTGATCGTCAAGCAGTTTCATGAGCGCATCGGTGTCAAAGAAATCGGCAGCCCACGGTGCGGTGAAGTATTCCTTTACGTAGTCGTAGTACTTTTGCTCGCGCAGCCAGAACTTGACCGGTACGGGGAAGCCCACCTTCTTGCGCGTTGCCCACTCGTCGGGCAGCGTGCGGTTGGCGGCGTGACGCAGGACGAGCTTGCAGCCTTCTTCGTTAACACGGTAGTTGGCGGGAATGTGCTCGGCAAACTCCATGACCTTCTTGTCTAGGAACGGGACGCGGAGCTCCAGAGAATGCGCCATGCACATCTTGTCGGCCTTGAGCAGAATGTCGCCCGGCAGCCACATGTTCATATCCAAATACTGTTTCTTGGAAAGCTCGCAGCAATCGGGAACCTGCTTGTAGTACTCGGCGCACATCTCGGCGGCGTTCTTGCCGGTGTCATAAGCGGGCTTGAGCACCTCGTCGACCTCGGAGGGGTCGAACACCTTTGCCTGACCCACATACCAGCGCTCGGGAACCTCGGCGCATTTCGTCAGGAAGTTGTGGCCCTTAAAGTAGGGGAGATGCTGAACGAGCGAGCCCAGGGCGCGACGTACGCCGAGCGGCACGCGCTTCTTAAAGGAGCGCATCTCGGGGGTGTCCTCGTACCACTCGTAGCCGGCAAACAGCTCGTCGGCACCCTCGCCCGAAAGGACGACGGTGACCTCTTCGGAAGCCATCTGCGCCAGATAGTACAGCGGCACGCTGGACAGGTTCGATTGCGGCTCGTCCATGTGATACTGGATATCGGGCAGTGCATCGAAGAACTCGTCGGCGGTAATCATCTTGCGGACGTTCTTGATGCCCAGCTTGTCGGAAAGCTCGGCAGCGTAGTTGGTCTCGTTGAAGTTCTTGTAATCAAAGCCGACAGAATACGTGGTGTCGGGCATGAGACAGGCGGCAATGTAGCTGGAGTCCACGCCGCCAGAAAGGAACGAGCCCACCTTAACATCGGCGATTCGGTGTGCAGCGACGCTTTCGTGCACGACCTTGTCGCACTCGTCCACGTACTCCTCGAAGGTCTTGGAGTTGTCGTCGGTGAAGTCACAGCTCCAGTAACGCTTGATGTCCATGGTGTTGGTCGTCAGGTCATACGTAAAGCAATGCGCCGGGGCAAGCTTGAACACGCCCTTAAAGAAGGTCTCCTCCGTGGCGGGGAATTGCAGCGTCAGGTAGGGGCGCAGCGCGTCGTGGTTGACAGCCTTCTCAAACTTGGGATGGTCCAGGAAGCTCTTGATCTCGGAGCCAAACAGCAGCGAGCCATCGGATGCCTGGTAGTAATAGAACGGCTTGATACCGAAGATGTCACGAGCGCCAAAGAGTTTGTTCTTGTTCTGGTCGTGGATCACGAACGCGTACATGCCGCGTAGGCGGTTGACCAGGTCCTCGCCCCACTCCTCGTAACCGTGTACCAGGACCTCGGTATCGGCGTTGCAGTGGAAGGCGTAGCCGGCTGCCTCCAGCTCGGCGCGAAGCTCCTGGAAGTTGTAGATCTCTCCGTTGAAGACAATCGTGACCTTGCCGTCGTCGCTCGACATGGGCTGAGCTCCAGCTTCGGAAAGATCGAGAATCGAAAGACGACGGAAGCCAAGGGCAACGTTGTCGACGATATGCTGGCCGCCCATATCGGGACCACGGTGGATGATGCGATTCATCATAGCCGTGAGAACCAGCTCACTCTGTTCATCTGTACCGGTAAAACCGACAAAACCGCACATGCAAGATCCTTTCTGCTGACGGCTCAGGTGTACTGCCGCAAGGATTGCGGCAGCTGATGTCAAATAATCTTTACTATCATGCCAATCTTTTGTTTCGTGATAGGGCATAAGCGCCGAGCGAACCGAAAAAACCACGGCCCGATCTTCAGGCGAAGCGGCGGGCCGTGGTTGCGAATGCTATGTATGAGCGGTTAGCGCTTGCTGCGCTCGGCGAGACGGTGCTCCACCTTGGTGACGATGTGGATGAGCGGAATCGTCACGACCAGATAGTAAAGTGCGGCGCAAATGTAGGGCGTAATGTTGCCCGTGGTGGCCGTGAGGTTTTGGAGAACAGCATGAGCTCCATGACGCCAACGCTCGAAAGCAGTGACGTGTCCTTGTACAGCATAACGAACTCGCTGGTCATAGTCGGTATAACGTAACGTACGGCTTGTGGGATCACGATGCGCGACATAACTTGGGACCAAGTCATGCCAAGCGAGTAGGCAGCTTCCGCTTGACCATGCGGTACGCTCTCGATACCGGCACGGAAAATCTCGGCAAGATAGGCCGAGCAGTTGATGGCGAGCACGCCAACGCCGAGCGGCAGATTGGGCACGTTGAGACCGATCATAGGGAACCCAAAGAACGCAATGTAGATCTGCAGGAAGAGCGGGGTTCCACGCAGGACGTTGATGTATGTTACGGCGATGCCGCGCAGCATACGACTATGACTGATTTTCATAAAGGCAAACAGCAAGCCGATGGGGATGGCGAGCGGAAAACCGATGGCAGTCACGGCAAGTGCTATGCCCCAGCCCTTAAAGAGCGAGGCGATTGAGGTGACGATAATCTGCGGCTTGCAGAACATGCCCAAAAACGGGTTGGAGTTCCACGCGGCAACCCAAGGCTGGGCATCGAGCCAGGCGACGATTTCTTGCACCATGGTGCTCTCCGAGACGCTGATGGTGGGGCTCTCGGGAAGATCTCGCTTGTTGTCGTCGGCGACATAGCTGCCGGTGACGGCATAGGCACCCGCGTTGCTCGGGAATACGACGTCGGGGACGACAACGCGAATCTGCGAGCCGGCAGCGACGAGATCGGCGAACTTGATGACGAGCTTTGAGCCGTTCAGCGAGCACGATGCCTTGACACCCGTCTGGTTCAATCCGTCGAGCAGCGTGACCTTAACATCGGTGCTTTCAAACGATCCGCCCTCGGGCAGCTCAAGCTCAATTTGCGAAACGTCGCCCTCGTCGCTACCCGTTGTCGCTTCCCAGGTCAGGCGGGTTGCGATGCCGCCGAGCACGCCGTTACCGCCGTCTTCGTTTGACTTGGCGGTCGCCGAGGTGACGGCAAGTGAAGCGCCCGTCGCGTCGTCTGAGCTCGAGACATCCTCGTTATCGGCCCCGCTCGTGGGTGCCATGCCAAACCACTTCTCGTACAGTTTGTCATAGGCACCGGAGCTCTTGATCTTGGCAAGGGCATCGTTGATGGCCTGTGTCAGCCCGGGGTTGTCTTTAGAGACGGCAATGCCAAACTGCTCGCCCGTCGGAACCTCTTTGATGATCTCCATACCGGTAAAGGAGTTCGAAACCATCCACTGCTCAACGGGCAGATCGCATACGACCGCCTGGCACTGACCACTCATGACGGCGGTGAAGGCTGCCGTCCAGTCGTCAAAGTTGACGGTGGTTGCCTGCGGCAGGTTTTCGATTGCCCACTCCTCGGACGTGGTGCCCGACTGCACGGCAATTTTGACGCCCGGTGCGTTGAGGCTATCGACCGTGTCGTATCCAGTGTTCTTTGCAACTGCGACGCCCTGGTTGGAGTCGATATAGGGGTCGGTGAAGTCGACCTCTTCCTTGCGCTCGTCGGTAATCGTGATGTTACATGCGCCGACATCGGTCTTTACACCCTGCTTGACCATGGGGATAATACCGTCGAACTTTTGCGCCGGCAAGTAGTTGAGCTCCAGACCGAATTCGTCTGCGATCATGCCCATGAGTTCATAGGTAAAGCCCTGGTCTTCGCCGGAATCGTTGACGTATTCAAACGGGGGTGTGGCCAAGTCACTTGCGACGGTGAGCTTGCCATTCTCGACGAGTGTGTAGGTGCTCGAGGCGTTCTGGGAGGACGAACAGCCGCTCGCGCCGATGATGGTGGCAAGGGCCACAACGACCGTCGCGAAGGCGCAGACGATGTGCCGGGTCAACTGGACACGTGTCGAGTGGTGGCGACGTTCGAAGTGTCGTTTCATCTGGAATCCTTTGCTTTGGCATGATGGGTCGGCATTGTGGGTCAATGAGGCACATCAAGACATTTGGATAAAGAATAGCACCCAGATTTCCTTGTTTTTACGTGGGGTGAACACTGTTGTCATTTATTAACCCACGACGCAGTCCATGCAATTTTTTAGAAGGCTGCAGTACGCGCAAGGTCAGGTGGCATATTAGGATGGTTGATAATACAGAATGTTTCATCGTTTCTGCCGCGGGACGTCTTTTGCCCTTTAAGGCTGAATTTAGCGAGAGAGGTCTTTGTATGTCGAGTCCGACACAAGAGAAGCTAACTCTGATGCGCTATATAGAGTTGCTCGAGGAAGATGATCTTGTTGTTTCCAAACCGAGCGCTTCGTGCGACCAGCGCATTGAGTTTGCGACTGATGACTCGCGCCAGGTGCGCCCGGGCACGTTGTTTGTCTGCAAGGGCCGCGCGTTTAAGCGTGAGTACCTGCTTTCGGCAATCGCCGATGGCGCCGTGGCCTACGTTTCCGAGGTCGATTACGATGTTGATCTTCCCGCGGTGATTGTGAGTGATATTCGTCGCACGCTCGCCGTGGTGGCAGATGCCTTTTATGGGCACCCGTCGGGTAAGGTGAAGGTCTGCGCCTTTACAGGCACCAAGGGCAAGTCGACCTGCAGCTTTTATCTGCGCGGCATTCTCGCCAACGAGGCCAAGCTTACGGGCTGTCATCGACCCGCTCTTAATACGGGCATTGAGTTCGACGACGGCATCGAGGCAGGCCCTTCCAAACTGACGACTCCCGAATCCTTCCTGCTGCAGTCTCGCATCGCGCATGCTGCCGAGGCGGGTGCCCCGTGGCTGGTTATGGAGGCATCGAGCCAGGGCCTCAAATACGAGCGCACGGGCAAGATCGCCTTTGAAGTCGGCGCCTTTACCAATATCGGCGAGGATCACATTTCGCCGATTGAGCATCCGACGCTCGAGGATTACTTTGCCAGCAAGCTCAAAATCTTCTCGCAGAGCCGCTTTGCCGTGGTCAATCTCGATATGGATAAGGTCGATCGTGTGCTCGAGGCGGCATCTCGTTGCGAACGTACGGTGACGTTCTCCCTGACCGACGAGCGTGCCGACGTGCTTGCGCTGGCGATTCGCAATGGTGACTGCGGCGTGGTGGCAACGGTGCGCACGCCCCGCTTTACGCGCGACATTGTGATTCCCACGCCGGTTAAGTTCAATGTGTCCAACGCGCTTGCCGCTATTGCCTGCGCCGAGGCTCTGGGCATTTCCGAAGAGGGTATCGTCCACGGCTTTGAGGGCGTCTTCGTTCCCGGCCGTATGGAGCTCTATCCGTCCGTATCGGGCAACATCTTGGGTATCGTCGATTTTGCACATAACGGCATGAGCCTCGAGACACTCCTGCGTGACCTGCGCGAGAACTATCCCGAGCGCGAGCTGGCGGTTGTATTTGGCGCTACGGGCGGTAAGGGTGTCGACCGACGCACCACGATGGGCATCGCCGCTGGCAAGTATGCCGACCGAATCGTGATTACCGAGGACGACCCCGGCCCCGAGGACGTCGAGGACATCTGCACCGAGATCGCGCGCAACGTTCAAGCGCAGGGAAATGATAACTGGCAAATCGTGACTGATCGCGTTGCCGCTATCGAGACTGCCGTGCGCGAAACCGTCCGTCCTGCCGTGGTCATCGTGACCGGTAAGGGCGAGGAAGAGCGTATGCTGCGCAAGAACGGACCCGAGCCTTGCGAGCGCGACGGTTCGATTCTCAAGCGCACCCTTGCAGCGTACGACGCCTAAGACCAGAATCCCCTTCTACGTAAATGGAGTGACCATGTCCCACAATACCCTGCCGACCGTCGCTGAGCTTTCGGGCGAGATGCGCGAGCGTCTTGCCAAGGTTAAGTACGTCTTTACCGACCTGGACGCCACCATGCTCGCGCCCGGCTCGTGCGTGCTGCGCGACAACGACGGCAACCCCTCGACCAAGCTCGTCGAGGCTGTCGTGGCACTTGCCCGCGCCGGCATCCAGGTGGTTCCCACCTCGGGCCGCAACCGTACCATGATCCACGAGGATGCGCGCGTGCTCGGCCTCAACTCCTACATCGGCGAGATGGGTGGTCTGGTCATGTACGATCTCAAAGCCAACGATTGGGAGTATCTGACCGGCGATATGCCCTACGACCCCGCCTGCGGCCTCACGCCGCATCAGGTGATCGAGCAGACCGGCGTGTGCGAGAAGATTCTCGCCCGCTGGCCGCATAAGATCGAGTACCACAACGACATGTCGACTGGCTACAAGTACCGCGAGGTCACCGTCGGCATGCGCGGCGATGTGCCCGACGACGAGGTCCAGGCCATCCTGGACGAGGCCGGCTGCGGCCTGGTCTGGGCCTGCAACGGTCACCTGACGCATCTGTCCAAGCCGACGACGCTCGAGCTCGAACGCGTCGAGGATGGCCGCGCGTTTAACATCAATCCCGCCGGCCTCAACAAGGGCGTTGCCATCGCACGTTTCTGTGAGCACCTGGGTATCGAGCGCGAGGAGACGCTGGCGCTCGGCGATTCCGAGTCCGACTTCTACATGGCTGACCACGTGGGCACGTTCTGCCTGGTCGAGAACGGTTTGACCAGCGCCGGCGCGCCCGAGTTCCTGGATGCCTGCGATAACGCCTACGTCACGCGCGGAAAGATTGTCGACGGCTGGGCGGCAACGGCAGAGCTGCTCGTCGCGGCCCGCTCGTAGTGCGGTCCTATCGTTCTGAGCCATATCTTTTCGAGAGAGAATCTGGTGAAGTAATGTCCGATATCGAGAATCTGGCTGGCGACACACGCCCCATTGGCGTATTCGACTCGGGTCTAGGCGGTCTGACGGTTGCGCGCGCGATTGCGACGGCGTTGCCGCACGAGTCCGTCTACTACTTTGGCGACACCAAGCGCTGCCCCTACGGCACCCGCACCGAGGACGAGGTGCGCACGTTTGCACTGCAGGCGGGCCGTTGGCTGTCGAAGCACGACGTCAAGATCATGGTCATCGCCTGCAATACGGCGACCGCTGCGGCCTTGCGTTTGGCCCAGCAGGTGCTCGACGTCCCCGTCATCGGTGTGATCGCACCGGGCGCACGCGCGGCAATCAACAGCACCCGCACGCGCCGGGTGGGCGTGCTCGCCACCAACCTCACCATTCGCTCAGGCGCTTACACGCGTGCCATTCAGGACCTGGATGCCGGCGTCGACGTATACGGCTGCCCTGCCTCGAGCTTTGTCGAGGTCGTTGAGCACGAGCTCGCCTCGGGCGCACATCTGCAAGAGCAGTGGCTCGAGAACGAGGACATCTTTGATACGCCTGCCGTACGCGCGCTGGTCGGCGCCACGGTTGAACCGCTGCGCGACCACGGCATCGATACCGTGGTACTCGGCTGCACGCATTTTCCGCTGCTCGTGGGGCCTATTCGCCATGCGCTGGGTCCCGGAGTGCGCGTGGTGAGCTCCGCCGAGGAGACCACGCGCGAGCTGACCGATATTCTCACGCGCCGTGAGCAGCTGGCGGGCGAAGCAGCCGAGCCGCAGCATCGCTTTGCCACCACGTCTGACAACATTGCCGAGTTTGCGGTGGCGGGCAGTTTTATCTTTGGCCAGCCGCTCAAGAGCATTGAGCATATCGATATCGACGAACTCAAATAGATATAAGGTCACCGACCAAAGGCTCACGTTCACCTTTTGCCGAAAGGATATTTCTATGGAGTACATGCAGGTCAATCGCGCCAACGGCCGCGCCGCCGATGAGCTGCGCCCCATCAAGCTTACTCGCGGCGTCATGAAGCACGCCCACGGTTCGTGCTTGGCCGAGTTTGGCGATACGCGCGTGCTGTGCGCTGCCACCATCGAGGAGGGCGTGCCGGGCTGGCGCAAGGGCGCCAAGGCCGGTTGGGTAACGGCGGAGTACGCCATGCTGCCGGCATCGACCGGCAAGCGCTGCAAGCGCGAGCATGCCAACCGCAAGGGCCGCTCCATGGAGATCGAGCGCCTCATCGGTCGCAGCCTGCGTACCGTCGTCAATATGAAGGCACTCGGCGAGTACACCGTTACCGTCGACTGCGACGTGATTCAGGCAGACGGCGGCACGCGAACGGCGAGCATTACCGGCGCCTGGGTGGCACTGCACGAAGCCCTTGCCATGTGGGTCGAGGCGGGTAAGCTCGAGCGCATCCCGCTCACGGGCCAGGTCGCCGCGATTTCCATGGGCGTTGTCGACGGCAACACCCTGCTCGACCTGGATTATTCCGAGGACAGTCACGCCGAGGTCGACATGAATCTTGTCGCCACCGATACCGGTGAGATGATCGAACTTCAGGGCACTGGCGAGCAGGCGCCCTTCGACCGCAAGCGCCTCAATGCCCTGCTCGATTTGGGCGACAAGGGCATTGCCGAGCTCATCGAGCTCCAGCGCCAAGCCCTCGCCTAACCTATCAAAAAGAGATGGTTATAACCTGCCAAAAAGGGACAGGTTTATTTTGGGCAGGTTTTATCTGTGGAAACGCCGATAGATAAGGTTGATGCCACATGAAAGGGGAGATGCCGAAGGGCCAGTCCCTTTTACGTGACTTTGCTATACGGACAAGGAGACCACTCATGGCACTTGAGAAGATCGACATCGACACCCTCGACCCGGCGGCGACCATCGTCGTGGCAACGGGCAACGCCCATAAGCTCATCGAGATCGAGGCCATTTTGGGCAAGGTTATGCCCGAGGTTCGCTTTGTGGCGCTCGGACAGCTGGGCGATTTTGAGGACCCCGAGGAAAACGGCACGACGTTTTTGGAGAACGCCATCATCAAGGCGCAGGCTGCCGTCGAAGAGACGGGGCTCATGGCCATTGCCGACGATTCGGGCCTGGTCGTCGACGCGCTGGACGGTGAACCCGGTGTGTATAGCGCGCGCTATGCGGGCGTTCACGGCGACGATGCCGCCAACAACGCCAAGCTGCTCGTGAATCTGGAGGGCGTGGCCGACGAGGACCGCACTGCGCGTTTTATGAGCGTCGTCGCGCTCATCGACACGGACGGTTTGGTCACCTATGGTGAGGGCGCCTGCGAGGGCGTTATCGCACACGAGGGCCGCGGCGATCACGGCTTTGGCTACGACCCGCTGTTCCTGCCGGTCGACACGCCGGGCAAGACCATGGCCGAGCTGACGGCGGACGAGAAGAACGCCATCAGCCATCGATTCCATGCGCTCGAGCACCTATCCGCCAAACTGACGGGCGAGGAGTAGGCCGTGCGTGCGGTGGTGCAGCGCGTGCTCAACGCCGGCGTGACGGTCGACGGCGAGTGCGTGGGCAAAATTGGGCGCGGCTACCTGGTGCTGCTGGGTGTGGGCCATGGCGACACACGCGCCGAAGCCGACAAGCTGTGGGGCAAGCTCCGCGGGCTGCGTATCAACGAGGACGAGAACGGCAAGACCAACTTGGCACTGGCCGATGTCGACGGCGAGGTGCTCGTAGTGTCACAGTTCACGCTGTTTGCCGATTGCCGCCACGGCCGCCGTCCGTCGTTTACGGATGCCGGCGCGCCCGATGTCGCCAACGAGCTCTACGAGTACTTCCTGACGCTTGTGCGCGAGGACGTCGAGCACGTAGCGCATGGCATTTTCGGCGCCGACATGAAGGTCGACCTCGTCAACGACGGTCCATTCACCATCGTTCTGGACACAGACAATCTGTAAGTAGTCAATTTGGGACGGGGCTTATTTAGCTACTTGCGCGGGGTTGTAACAGGGTGCTATAGTATTAGAGTTTTGTCTATCTTAGGGGTATTATCCCCTTTTTGAATTGCACCTTCTGGAGGCCCTGTTCATGGAAGAGATGGAAGTCAATCACGTCGACGACATCCACGAGAAGCTGACCGATATGGTGGGCGATCGCGTTAAGGTGAAGGCCAACATGGGCCGCACCCGCGTCGTCGAGCGCATGGGCACCATCAAGAGCGTCCATCCGGCAGTCTTTATCGTCGAGGTCGACGAGCGCCGTGGCCGCAAGTCGCGTCAGTCCTACCAGTATATTGATGTTCTCACCGGCCAGGTCGAGCTGTTCGACCCCGAGAGCGGCGAGCACATTTTTACCCCGCTCGGCAATCAGCTCGAGGAGCACTAGCGGTGACCGATTGGTCCCTGACCCTTTCCGCGCCGGCAAAGATCAACCTCTATCTGGGGGTTCATACCGAGCGTGACGACCGCGGCTACCATAAGGTCGATTCCCTGATGGCAGCCGTCGGTCTTGTCGATACCGTGACGGTTACGCCGGCACAGGCGCTGATCGTCCAGACGATTCCGGCATCCGACTTTCCCATGCAAAAGAATACGGCGTATCGTGCTGCGCTCGCTATGGCCGAGCATTATGGTCGCGAAGCCAATGTCTGCATCACGATCGAGAAGCGCATCCCGTTGTGTGCCGGCCTGGGCGGTCCTTCGACGGATGCCGCGGCGGTCATTGTCGCCTTGGCAGAGAGTTGGGGTATCGACCGTGCCGACCCCGCGCTGGACAACATTGCGCGCGGCATTGGCGCCGACGTTCCCTTCTTTTTGCATGCCAGCCCTGCATTTTACGTGGGTGGGGGAGACGTGCTGGCAACCGAGTACCCCGCACTACCCGCGACACCCGTCGTGCTGGTCAAGCCGCGCGAGGCAAGCGTTTCAACAATTGAAGCCTATCGACATTTTGACGAGACCCCAGCGCCTGCGGACAAGCCCGGAGCGATCGCATCTGCCCTTCGCTCGGGAGACGCAGAGACGGCCTACGCGCTCGTCCACAACAACCTGGGTGTCATTTCCGCGCAGATGGAGCCGCGGATTCAAACGGTGCTCGACTGGCTCCGTTCACAGGACGGTACCATTACCGCAAACGTGTGCGGTTCGGGTGCCTGCTCGTTTGCTCTCTGCGATACTGCCGCCACGGCAGTCAATCTTGCGGCAGTCGCTCAACAAAATGGCTGGTGGGCTTATGCAACGGAGCTCGTTTCCGACACGGTTCGTATTGAAGCGCCAAAGAAGTAAAAATTTCTCTGGCACACGACGGAAATCTTTGTTACTATAGTCGAGCTAACGGGTTGTGGCTCAGTTTGGTAGAGCACTGCGTTCGGGACGCAGGGGTCGCTGGTTCAAATCCAGTCAACCCGACCAGAGCATGAGGAGGGACCGCTTCTTGCGGTCCCTTTTTTTAGCTATTGTTGTGATACCGCGATACCCGCGGTATACTCATTCGAGCTTGTCTCGCTGTATTGTGGAGGTCTACATGTTTGGACTGAGGGCTCCTGAGCTCATCATTATTCTCGTCGTTGTCCTGATTATCTTTGGGCCCAAGAACCTGCCGAAGCTCGGTAAGTCCCTCGGCTCTACCGTCAAGAATATCCGCGAGGGTATGGAGGGCGACGATAAGGGCGAAACCAAGCAGGCCGAGGAGGTTGTGGTCGAGGAGTCCAAGGAGGACAAGGAGATCGCAGAGCTCGAGGCCAAGCTCGCTGCTGCCAAGCAAAAGAAGGCAGAGGACAGCGACGCGGACGCAGAGTAGTCCCATCCCTTTGGGGTGAGCACCTGACCGGCTTGCCCGCAGGCTAGCCGGTCTTTTTTCGTTTTGTTGACAGTTGATCGTTACATCATAGTTGGGGAGATATCCGTATGGACGCAAGCCAGATCGTACTGACCGCTGAAGGCCGCCAGAAGCTCGTCGAGGAGCTCGCTTGGCGTGAGGGCGATTACGCCAAGGAGATCGTCGAGGACATCAAGGAAGCCCGCGCGTTCGGCGACCTTTCGGAGAACTCCGAGTACGATGCCGCCAAGGACAAGCAGGCCCAGAACGCCGCTCGTATCGCCGAGATCCAGGCCATCCTCGCCAACGCTCAGATCGCTGCCAGCACGGGCGACCTGACTGTCTCCATTGGCTCGACTGTTACCCTGGTCGACCCCAACGGTGAGCTCATCGAGGTCACGCTTGTCGGTACCACCGAGACCAACTCGCTCGAGCACAAGATCTCCAACGAGTCTCCGGTCGGTCACGCCATCATCGGTCATGGCGAGGGCGACTCCGTCGAGGTCGTTACGCCTTCCGGCAAGACCCGCGTCTACACCATCGCTAAGATCGCACGCTAGACCACGGTCCCGCGTAAAGGTATGTTTTCGCTCCCTGGGACCGAATCCTGGGGAGCGTTTTAGTTTGAGGAGCTAACTATGGCAGAAAACCAGAACGCCGCCGATCAGGCATCGACGCTCAACGACGAGCGTGCCACCCGCCTGGCAAAGCGTGCCTCCCTGTTCGAGGCGGGCCAGAACCCGTATCCCGAGCACTCCGAGATTGAGGACTACGTCGTCGACATCGAGACTAAGTACGCCGAGCTCACCGATGGCGAGGACACCGAGGACGTCGTGAAGATCGGCGGCCGTGTGGTCGCCAAGCGCGGTCAGGGCAAGATCATGTTCATCGTCGTGCGCGACGCAACCGGCGAGATCCAGCTGTTCTGCCGCATCAACGATATGGACGAGGCCGCCTGGAACACGCTCAAGGCACTCGACCTGGGCGATATCCTGGGCGTGACCGGCGTAGTCGTGCGCACCAAGCGTGGCCAGCTTTCCGTTGCCCCCAAGAGCGCGACGCTGCTGTCCAAGGCCGTTCGCCCGCTGCCCGAGAAGTTCCACGGTCTTTCCGACAAGGAGACCCGCTATCGTCAGCGCTATGTCGACCTGATCGCCAACGACGACGTTCGCGAGACCTTCCGCAAGCGCTCGCAGATTCTCTCTACCTTCCGTCGCTTTATGGAGTCCGACGGCTACATGGAGGTCGAGACCCCCATCCTGCAGACCATCCAGGGCGGCGCTACTGCCAAGCCGTTCATTACCCACTTCAACGCGCTCGATCAGGAGTGCTACCTGCGTATTGCCACTGAGCTGCACCTCAAGCGCTGCATCGTCGGTGGTTTTGAGCGCGTGTTCGAGATCGGCCGCATCTTCCGTAACGAGGGCATGGACCTTACCCACAACCCCGAGTTCACCACGATGGAGGCCTACCGTGCCTTCTCCGACCTCGAGGGCATGAAGGCGCTCGCCCAGGGTGTCATTAAGGCGGCTAACAAGGCCATCGGCAACCCCGAGGTCATCGAGTACCAGGGCCAGACCATCGACCTTTCTGGTGAGTGGGCCAGCCGTCCCATGACCGATATCGTCTCTGACGTGATTGGCAAGCAGGTCACCATCGACACGCCGGTTGAGGAGCTTGCTGCCGCCGCACGCGAGAAGGGCCTGGAGATCAAGCCCGAGTGGACCGCCGGCAAGATCATCGCCGAGATCTATGACGAGCTGGGCGAGGACACCATCGTCAACCCCACCTTCGTGTGCGATTACCCCATCGAGGTCAGCCCGCTTGCCAAGCGCTTTGAGGATGACCCGCGTCTGACCCATCGCTTTGAGCTGGTCATCGCCGGCCACGAGTACGCGAACGCGTTCTCCGAGCTCAACGACCCGGTCGACCAGGCCGAGCGCTTCGCTGCCCAGATGGCCGAGAAGGCCGGCGGCGATGACGAGGCCATGGAGTACGACGAGGACTACGTGCGCGCCCTCGAGTACGGTATGCCTCCCGCGGGCGGCATTGGCATTGGTATCGACCGCGTGGTCATGCTGCTCACCAACCAGGCATCCATCCGCGACGTGCTGCTGTTCCCGCACATGAAGCCCGAGAAGGGTTTCCAGTCCGGTGCCGCTGCTGCCAAGGCTGCCGAGGCCGGCAACACCGCGAGCCCCTTCGTCAAGCCGCTTAAGCCCACGGTTGATTATTCCAAGATTGCCGTTGAGCCGCTGTTTGAGGAGTTCGTCGACTTTGATACCTTCTCCAAGAGCGACTTCCGCGCCGTGAAGGTCAAGGCATGCGAGGCCGTCAAGAAGTCCAAGAAGCTGCTGAACTTTACGCTCGATGACGGCACCGGCACCGACCGTACCATTCTCTCCGGCATTCACGATTATTATGAGCCCGAGGACCTGGTCGGCAAGACCCTGCTCGCCATCACCAACCTGCCTCCGCGCAAGATGATGGGTATCCCCAGCTGCGGCATGCTCATCAGTGCCATCCACGAGGAGGAGGGCGAGGAGCGTCTCAACCTGATTCAGCTCGACGCTTCCATCCCTGCCGGCGCAAAGATGTACTAATTAGTTACGCGGTTCTACGAACCGCGTAACGGCTCGACGCTGCGCGGGCCGCATTTGGACAATCTGACGTTCAACTTCAAGGGCGCGACCAGAAGGTCAGCGCCCTTTCGTTTCACGTCACCTTGTCTCAAATGCGACCCGCTCGCTGACTTATGCTCAACCTATGGTGGCATCTCGTTCCGAAGGCACCTTGCTCGCTCTGGCGGGCTTTCGCTGTCGTTGCCAAGGCATCGGCGTTGCCTTGGCTGTCAAGCTGGACGCGGCTCGCTGTCCGTCCTCTGCCTGCGGCGTTGTCCTGGTTGGAATGCGGCCTGCTCGCTGGCGTTGCCAAAACATCGATGTAGTCATTGGGGACGTTCTTAAACGACTACTCAATGGCTATTGAGCACATGGCTCGCATGACAGTTGTCTCTTTTATGTTTCCTTTAGCCGTCGTTGCCTAGGATGGGGGTTAGTCGGCAGGAAGGGAGCGTCTGTATGGACGACGCGAGCGAGCGCGCAATCGAAGAGGACATGCTCGATCAGTTCAACTACTTTGATGATGAGGACGAGGAGCTGATCGACCGTCGCGAGCCAGCGCCGCTTGATTCCTTTGATCTGGTCGATGAAGAGCCCGACGAGGACGAGAGCGAATCAGCGGAACTCCCACAGCCTTCGCGCCTTGACTCGCTGCTTTCGAGAGCTCCCATGCACCACGGTGTTCGTGCCGGTGCGCTCCATATGAAAACTGACTGGCGCCAAATCGTGACCGCGGGCGATGAGCTTGCCGTCGATGCACCACTTACCGACAAATCATCCATCATCTGCCGCACCGGCATGCTTATGCTCGCGAGCGGAACGGGTGCCTGGCGTGTACGCGATACCATGAATCGCGTCGCCGCCGTACTCGGTGTCACCATCCACGTTGACCTGAGTCTCCTGTCGTTCGAGTGCACCTGCATCGAAGGCGGCCACTGCTTTAACGAGGTCGTCAGCCTACCCACAACGGGGGTCAACACTCATCGCATTTGGATGATGGAGAGCTTCTTAAAGGAAATCGAGATTTACGGGCGCCGGTTTACCGTGCATGAGTACCACGAGATGCTCAAGACCGTTGAGAGCTCAAAGCCCGATTACTCTCCCTGGCAACAGGGCCTTGCGGCGGCCTGTGCTTGCGGCGCCTTCGTCTTTTTGCTCGGCGGCGGCCCTATCGAGATGGCTTGCGCATTCGTAGGCGCTGGTGTCGGCAACTTTGCTCGCTCCCATATTCTCAAGCAGGGTCTTGGCCAGTTTAGCGCGCTGACGACCGGCGTTGCGCTCGCTTGCGTTTCGTATCTGCTGGCATTGCTCGGCCTTGGCCAGCTCGTACCGGGGGCAATGTCGCACCAAGAAGGCTATATCGGCGCCATGCTCTTTGTGATTCCTGGCTTTCCGCTCATTACGGCAGGCCTCGACATCGCTAAGCTCGACATGCGAAGCGGTATCGAGCGTCTTTCGTACGCTGTGTCGATTATTGTGATGGCGACCCTCGTGGGTTGGATGGTTGCCGAGTGCGTGGGACTGGCGCCGGATGACTTCGCCCCGCTCGGCCTCTCACCGTTGGCTCTTACGCTCTTGCGCATACTGATGAGCTTTATCGGCGTATTTGGCTTCTCGGTTATGTTCAACAGCCCGGTAAAGATGGCAGCGGCGGCAGGGCTCATCGGCGCCGTGTCTAATACCTTGCGCCTTACGCTCGTCGATGCGCCGACGCTGTTTCCCTTCCTGGGCCTGAGTGCGGGTATGCCTCCCGAGGCGGCTGCGTTTATCGGTGCGTTGGTATCGGGGCTGCTCGCGAGCTTAGCCGAAATCAAGCTCACCTACCCACGCATCGCCCTCACGGTGCCATCGATTGTCATTATGGTGCCGGGTTTGTATCTGTATCGCTCGATGTATTACATGTGCACCTTCGACACGGTCAATATGCTCGGCTGGTTTGTGCGTGCAGTGCTCATCGTGGCGTTTTTGCCCGTTGGCCTGGGTGTGGCGCGTACGCTCACCGACCCTCGCTGGCGCCACACCAGCTAATTGTTGCAAAGGGAACAGGTTACTTTGCACCAAATGAGTTGCGGTGAAATAGGGACTGAATTGCTGCTTAAAGGGTCAAAACAGTCCGTATTCCACCGCAACTTATGGGGTCGGGGGATTGTTGGTGCCCTGCATCTTCATAAACTCAACGCTTACGAAGCGCGGGGTTTTCGTGCTAGGCTGGTTCCACCACATAAGTAGTCGCAGACGCACGTATCACGGGCGGGCGAGATGAAGTCCCAACAGCTCCATCTTGCCCGCCCGTTTTTGTTGCGTGGTGCCGCGGCGTAACACAGAAAGGAATCTGCCCTTCATGCCTATCAACAAACGAGAGAGCCTGCTGTTCACCTTTATCATGTGCTTTTGCATGGTGCTCTGGATGAGCATCTACAACGTTGCCCTGCAGCACGGGGCCATCAACGGCGAAGTCGTTGCCGCTGCGTGGCTCGGCTTCCCCGTTGCCTATGTCTTTGCCATGTGCTGCGACTGGTTTGTTGCCAGCCCGCTGGCCAAAGGCTTCGCCTTCAAGTTCCTGGTTACTCCGGGCAAGAGCTCGCCGCTCGCTATGACGCTCGCCGTCAGCTCCTGCATGGTCGTTCCCATGGTCATCATCATGTCGTTCTACGGTGCGTGCGAGGGACTGTTCCATATGCCCGGCGGCCCGCTCGCCAATTTGCAGACGCTGCCGATGATGTGGCTCGTCAACATCCCGCGCAACTTTATCATGGCCCTGCCCTGGAACCTGCTGGTGGCCGGTCCGGTTGCTCGTTTTGTCTTCCGCCGCGCCTTCCCCGTGGGCACGGTCTTTGCCGAGCCGCACATGGAGCTCGTGCACATGCCGGGTGCTCCCGCTGCCGAGGAGGTTGCCAGCATTTCCGAGGGCATGGACGCCGAGCCTGCCTGCTAGGCAACGCTCAAGACCAGACTCCCAAAAAGACCGGAGCGATTCCTTTTTTGTAGACGTTGTCGCGCGGCTACGGGCAGGAAAGGTCCCAACGGTTAACATATACTCCATATGGGTAAAGAGACCAAAGCGCTGCCGCGGGGCGGCGCTTTGCGTTTGAAAAAACTAGCTCGTCTAAGAGGAACTAGCATGTTAGACCGTTTTACCGATCGTGCGCGTAAGGTCATGTCTATGGCCAAGCAAGAGGCGCTCGATCTTCATTCAAATAAGGTGGGCACCGAGCACCTGCTGCTCGCGCTTGCCAAGGAGGACGAGGGCATTGCCGCCGAGGCATTGCGTTCGCTCGACATCTCCTACGATGACATCATGGATACTCTCAAAGAGGTTCAGACCACGGTTCCCGAGCCCAGTGAGGAGACCGAGGCGGCCAAGCTCGCCTTTACGCCGCTCGTCATTAGCGTGATGGAGCGCTCCTTCCGCGTGGCGCGTGAGAACAACCAGACCTACGTGTCGACCGAGCACTTGCTGATCGGCATCGTCGAAGAGGGCAACGGCATGGCCATGGACATCCTCATGCGCCTGGGTGTGTCGTCCGCTTCCATCAAAAAGGCTATCGAGAAACTCACTGCCAAGGACCAGGACAAGAAGCGTCCGCTCGCCGGCGCCGGCGCTGGTCGTCCCGGTGCGGGCCTGCCGTTCTTTAGCGGTTCGGATGCCTCTCAGCAAAAGGGGAGTGGCACCGATACGCTTAAGCAGTTCGCGACCAACCTCACGCAGAAGGCGCGCGACGGCGAACTCGACCCTGTAATTGGTCGCGAAAAGGAAGTCCAGCGCATGATGGAAATTCTTTCGCGCCGCACCAAGAACAACCCGCTCATTCTGGGCGACCCCGGCGTGGGCAAGACGGCCATCGTCGAGGGCCTGGCGCAGCAGATTGCAGCCGGCAACGTGCCCGAGAACCTCATGAACCAGAATATCTGGACGCTCGACCTGCCGGGCCTCGTGGCGGGTGCCAAGTATCGCGGCGAGTTTGAGGAGCGCCTCAAGAACGTGATCCAGGAGGCCACTGAAGCCGACGACGTCATCCTGTTTATCGACGAGATGCACACCATCATCGGTGCCGGTTCTGCCGAGGGCTCCATCGACGCGAGTTCCATGCTCAAGCCCGTGCTTGCGCGCGGTGCCTTCCAGATTATCGGCGCCACCACGGCCGAGGAATTCCGCAAGTACCTCACCAAGGACCCGGCCTTCGAGCGTCGCTTCCAGACCATCGATGTCGAGGAGCCGAGCGTCGAGGACACGGTCAAGATCCTGACCGCGCTCAAGCCGCGCTACGAGGAGCACCACCATGTGCGCTATACGCAGGGTGCTATCGAGGCCGCCGCGAACCTTTCCAACCGCTACATCCAGGATCGCTTCCTGCCCGATAAGGCCATCGACCTCATCGACGAGGCCGGTGCCCGCGCTCGCATCGCCGCGAATCGCGCGCCCGAGCCGGTGCGCGAGGCCGAGCATCGCATAGAGGAGCTCAAGGCCGCCGCGCAGGAGGCTACCGAGAGCGACGACATGAACAAGGCCGCCGAGATCACCGAGCAGCAGAAGGCCGCCGAGATTGAGCTCGCCGAGGCCAAGGCTGCCTGGACCGCCGAGCTCGACGCCAGCCCGCTCACCATCGATGTGAGTCAGATTGCCGACATCGTGTCCGTGACTTCGGGCGTGCCGGTGTCCTCGCTTACCGAGAGCGAGAGCCGTCGCCTGCTGCAAGCCGAAAGCGTGCTCAAGACGCGCATCATCGGTCAGGATGAGGCTGTCGAGGCGGTTGCCAAGGCCGTGCGCCGCAGCCGCTCACCGCTCAAGGATCCGCGTCGCCCCGGCGGCAGCTTTATCTTCCTGGGTCCCACCGGCACGGGCAAGACCGAGCTCGCCAAGACGCTCGCCGAGTACCTCTTTGGCAGTAAGGACGCGCTCATCAGCTTCGACATGTCCGAGTTCGGTAGCGAGTTCGAGGTCTCCAAGCTCATCGGTAGCCCTCCGGGTTACGTCGGTCACGACGAGGGTGGCCAGCTCACCAAGGCCGTTCGTCGCCACCCGTACTCGGTCGTGCTGTTCGACGAGATCGAGAAGGCGCATCCCGATATCTTCAACATCTTGCTGCAGGTGCTGGAGGAGGGTCGTCTGACCGATAGCCAGGGCAAGACGGTCGACTTCCGCAACACCGTGATCATCATGACGTCCAACGTTGGCGCCCGCGAGATTGCGCAGGATGCAAGCGTTGGCTTTGGCACCACCGGCGAACAGGGTCTCACGTCGAGTGAGATCCGCGGCCGCGCGATGGGCGAGCTCAAGCGCCTGTTCCGCCCCGAGCTGCTCAACCGTATCGACGACATCGTGGTGTTCCAGAAGCTCTCGGGCGAGAATCTCACCAAGATCGCGCACCTGCTGGTGGACGACCTGCGTCAGCGATTGATTGCCAACGGCATGAACATCAAGCTCACCGATGCGGCGTACGACAAGATCGTGGCCGAGGGTACCGACCTCACCAACGGTGCGCGTCCGCTGCGCCGTGCTATTCAAAAGCTCATCGAGGACCCGCTGTCCGAGGAGCTTCTGGCCGGCGAGTGGGGCGAGGGCGATACCGTCCTGTGCGACGTGGCCGATGGCAAGTTTGTCTTTAGCCATGGCACGGGCGAGATCCCGGCACCGCGTCCTGCCGGCGCGCACGGCGGCGATACCGTCCCGGCGGCACCGCACACTGGCAACGCCGCGCCCGTGAGCGGTGGCGTGACCTCGGGCCCCGGCGGCATGATGCAAGCCGGTTCCGGCGCGCTGTAGGGATTGAGCATAACCTTGCAAGATGGGGGCGTTTCCGATGAGGAAGCGCCCCCATTTCCATTGAAATGCGCTCATATCTTTCGTGCTATACTAAATCTAAAGATACGTATAGCAAAGGAGCTGATATGCCTACGTCAATACTCGATACACGGCCAGTTCAGATGAACGTGCGCATAGATCGCCAGCTCAAAGAAGCGGGAGATACCGTGCTTGCCCATGTCGGCATGACGCCGTCGCAGGCTGTTCGGGCGCTTTGGGAATATCTGGTCATCAACGAACGCATGCCTTCAAAGGAGGGGAGCGCAGAGATTCTCTCCGACGAGGCGAACCAGCGATTCGTGGAATCAAGAGCAGTACAGGGTAGCCATATCATTCGCGATTCGTGCCTCAAATACGGCATCCCCATCCCTGACTTCTCGGGTGACTACGACGACCTCTATGAGGAAGCCATGGCCGATCGCTATCCCGAGTGGGTGGAGCTATGAGTGCGGGCGGAATCCTCAAGTTGCTCATCGATACCAATGTATGGATGGATTATTTTTCTGGTAGGTCTGACCGTACGGCAAACGTCGTCCATCTGATCGAGATTGCCGATGTCTCGGAGCAGATTGCCCTGTTTGCCTCGTCTCTTTCGGTCAAAGATGTCTCGTATCTTGTCTCGGCGGCGATTAAGAGGGAGTGCCGAAGGAAGAATGGTTCGCTGAGCGATAACGCCATTGCGGCGGCGGACGAAACGGCCTGGGCATGCGTTCGGCAGATGCGCGAGCTCGCCCTCATCGCGCCGGTCGGTGCAGACGAGGTCTTCGACTCCTTTGTGTTCAAGTATCATCACAACGACTTCGAGGACGACCTTATGTTGGGCGTCGCCAATCGTATCGATGCCGATTACGTGGTGACCGAGGATAAAAATCTCATTAAACATACCAATGGTGTATGCATTAACGTTGAAAAGGCGTTGAGGTTGGTTGGAGAGGTCAACAGCTCATCCGCCCTGTCCATCTAGCCTGCTCCATCTTGATAAAGTGACGTTCCTCGCCGTTAGCCGATGATGCGAGAGCGCTCGGCGTTTTCGACTGGTTTATGCACGTAAAGTCTGGGAATATACAAGTCGCATGTCTTATTGTCTAACCAGTTGCGCCAAGGAGGCACCATGGACTACAAGATTACCGGCTACGAGCCCGCCCAGCTGTTCCATTTCTTTGAGGAGGTCAGCGCGATCCCCCGTGGGTCTGGCAACGAGAAGGGCATCAGCGATTTCCTGGTTGCGTTTGCCAAGGAGCGCGGCCTCGACGTGTATCAGGACGAGGTCTACAACGTCATCATTCGCAAGCCCGCATCTGCCGGTGCCGAGAATGCCCCGACCGTGATGCTGCAGGGCCATATCGATATGGTGTGCGACAAGTTGGGCTCCGTTGAGCACGACTTTACGACCGACGGTATCGACCTGGTCGTCAAGGACGGCGTCCTCACCGCTAACGGCACCACCCTGGGCGCCGACAACGGCATTGCTGTCGCTCTGATGCTTACCGTGCTCAACGACGATTCGATTGCTCATCCGGCCCTCGAGTGCGTGTTCACCACCGACGAGGAGACCGGCCTGGTCGGCGCCGAGACGCTCGACAAGTCCCAGATCAGCGCCCGCACCATGATCAACCTCGATTCCGAGGAGGAGGGCGTGGCCACCGTCAGCTGCGCCGGCGGCGTCGTCGTTACCTACACCTGCCCGATCGTGCGCGAGCACAAGACTGGCAGCACCCTTACGCTCGAGATCTCTGGCCTGCTGGGTGGTCACTCCGGCGCCGACATCAACCTGGAGCGCGGCAACGGCAACCTCATCATGGCCCGCATCATCGACCGCTTGATGGTAGCCGGCGAGCCCGCCGTCGTCAGCTTTAACGGCGGCACTAAGGACAACGCCATCAACCGTGAGTGCAAGGCCGTTCTGGTCTACGCCGACCACGCTGCCGCCGAGGCAGCGGCGCAGATCGCAAAGGGCATCATCGCCGACGTCACTGCCGAGCTCGAGGTCTTCGACCCCGGCTTTACCTGCACCGTCGAGATTGCCGACGACGCCGAGGTCGAGGCCATGGACCAGAAGTCCGCGCTTGCCCTCATCCGCGCCCTGCGTCTTGCCCCTAACGGCGTGATTCGCCGCAACGTCGCCACCGACGGCTCCGTCGAGGTTTCCTCCAACATCGGTGTGGTTGCCACCTCTGACGACCAGGTCAAGATCATGCTGTCCCCGCGCTCCTCGATCACTTCGCTGCAGAACGAGTTCAAGGACCGCCTGCAGACGCTGGCCGATGTCTTGGGCTTCGACGCCAAGTTTGAGTTCGAGTATCCCGGCTGGAGCTATGCCGAGCATTCGCCGGTCCGCGACATCTTTGTCGAGAGCTATCGCGAGCTCTTTGGCTCCGAGCTGCGCATCGAGTCCATTCACGCCGGCCTTGAGTGCGGCCTGTTTGCCGAGGCCCTGCACGGCCTGGACGCCATCGCCGTGGGCCCGACGCTCTCCGATGTCCACACCCCGGACGAGAGCATGGAGCTCGCTTCTGCCGAGCGCTTCTATGAGCTGCTCATCGACGTTCTCAAGCGCCTCGCTGCGTAAAGATTGCGCTAGCAGCAGTCCGAGCCACGTGCTAGCGGATTGCAAATGACATTACGAGAGGGGACACCCGGTCTTTTGCGACAGGTGCCCCCTCTCTTCTTTTGGGAAATGGCAAATTACGGACACCTAGCCTATATCCGCCTTGATGAGGTCGAGGGTGCGCTGGCAGTTTTCGCGGACGGGGCCGAGCATATGCTCGCGCAGGTCCGCCATGCCGGGCAGGTCGGCGTATTCGTCCATGACCTCTTCCATGCAAATGGGTACCTCGTAGGCGAGGTCCATCATGGTCGCAAAGCAAAACTTCTCAGATAGCCCGGCATCGGTGAGCGCCGCCTCCAGTGCGGGGTCGCCCATACCGTGGTATCGGCGGATGGCGCCTGGACCGATGCGCCCCACACGATTTTCGCCGCCAACGCTCATGGCAAGGCGCGCCCGGCGACGCATGCGCTCGTACGCCAAGCCCGAAGCGACATCGTACATTCGAGCCATCATGGCTGCGCCGTCGTTTCCAAGGAGCAGGGAATAGTTTTTCGCATGCGCATCCGGTGCGCCGATAATGGCGTTGAAGAACAGTATCTGCGTAAACAGATACAGGTTAAGTTGATGGTGGCTCGTATTTACGAGGAGCTCTTGAATATCGCGGGCGGTCGGGCCGCCGTCTGCCGTGTACTTTTGGGCGGGCATCACCCCAAGTGCCTGACAGAGGTCTTCTTGATGTAGGCGCCTGATCGTTCCGTCTTCGACTTTCACGCGGTCATAGCGCTCAACAATGAGGGCAGGTTCGTCCTCAAACATACGATATTCGACGTTTGCCGTTGCGATACCGGCGCGCTGGGCGCTTTTCATGCAGACAAACTCATTGAGAGCCTCGAGTTTAAATCCGATAACGCCATTTTTTAAAATATGCGTCGTGGGCGAGGAGCCCATGCATTCGCACCAGCGGCCGTTTATGAACGCGAGCGCGAACTTGCCCTGGTTGCCTCCAAGTGACCAACTTTCATCTAGACCCATCCACGATGCATCGCGGTCATCTCTGATCGACTTGAGACGGAGAGCAATTTCGTGGTCGTCTATAGGGCGGTATTCGCCGGCGCGATGCAGGACGGCGTCGGCATCTTCTTCGGCACAAAACTGCACTCCGCCCGGACAGTCGAGTCCGATATGGCTGAGCAACGCAACGGGGTTGTTGGGCCTAACGTCGAATTCGGTGGCAATCGCTTTTCGTTGGTCCTCGCTGTCGGGTAGAAGGCCAAACAGGTACGGATTCATGACCTGTTGTCCGTATGTGCGATTCGATACGGGTATGTTGGTCGATAGGGCTGGCCCGTCATAGTCATGATCGTAGGTAAAGCTGATAAGACCGTTCTCATCTTGCGTGAGCGTTCCCGCAGGTACGCCGCAAATAATG
The DNA here is from genome assembly GCA_902465265.1 of uncultured Collinsella sp. Lineage (GTDB taxonomy): Bacteria > Actinomycetota > Coriobacteriia > Coriobacteriales > Coriobacteriaceae > Collinsella. The sequence goes on from CABQMF010000001.1 coordinate 118,847, forward strand.
GTCCGAAGTGATGTTCTGGCCATTGGCTATTTTCCTTCGGGCTTGGTTTGGTTAGATGCGTTTGCGGCAATCGAGACTCCGAGATTGGACATGGCGAAATCGGCGAAGACCTCGTCGTAGAGTGCGGATGTAAAGGGGGCATCTGCAAGAGCCGGAATGGGGGTACTACGACGGTTGCGATGATGAGGACGTTGAGTGTGATGGCGCCTGGGGATGCTGCGAGGCAGCGGATTGGCATGCGGCGCGTCGACTGGTCGCTCGTTTTTCGCTTCGCCGATATCCCCTTGAGCGGCGAGTGCCAGTCCAAGAGCATTGAAAATCGTCAGCAACTTGTCGAGTCGAATGCCGGTGGCGTCTCCTAGCTCGAGCGATGCGAGCAAGCGCTCCGAAACACCGGCTTTTTTAGCGAGGGTTGCACGGGTGAGACCCTGAGCCTCGCGTGCCTGGCGCACGTAGATGCCAGCTTGGCGCGGTGTGGTGATGGGAAGGGTATCCACGGCGATCTCCTAACGTGCAGACTTTTGCATATTAGTATGACATGCAAAAGTCTGCACGAAAAGGCCTCATGCAAAACTCTGCATGAGGCCTTGTGCTGGCATTGAGTTTTGAGTGATTGTGCTTGGCGTTACAGCGCCAAAATCCCCAGATGCTCAAGCAAGATCTTAAGCCCGATGAGGATGAGCACGACGCCACCCACGATGGTGGCGGGTTTTTCGTAGCGCGCGCCAAAGGTGTGGCCGATCGCTACGCCGGCGATGGAGAAGATAAACGTTGTGACGCCGATAAGCGATACGGCGGGAACGATGTCAACCGAGAGCGCCGCAAACGAGATGCCTACGGCTAGGGCGTCGATTGAGGTGGCGATGGCGAGGATCAGGTATTCTACCAGGTCAATCTTTTCGGCATCCTTGTCGTCGCCTTCGTTCTCATCTTCGTCTTCGGAAAAGGCTTCCCACAGCATTTTGCCGCCGATAAAGGCCAAAAGGATAAAGGCGATCCAATGGTCGATGGGCCCGATGATGCCCATGAATTGACTGCCGAGCGCCCATCCGATTACGGGCATGCCGGCCTGAAAGCCGCCAAAGAACAGGCCGAGCACTACGGCGACTTTAAGGTTGATTTTCTTCATGCCAAGGCCCTTGCAGATGGATACGGCAAAAGCGTCCATAGAAAGGCCGATAGCGAGCAACACAAGCTCTGCGAGTCCCATAGTCTGGCTCCCTCTCTGCGGGCGAGCCCGATTACGCGACTACTCCCTCATTTATATGAGACCCGATGCTACCACACGAGCAGTCAAAAGAACCCCGTCCCAAATGAGCTACCTAAGCGGTGTTAGCTCATTCTGTAAGCATCGGATTTCGCAAGCGCTGCGGGGACAAACCGTGAGAAACTATTTAGCGTTTATGGAGCGTATACGATGGGAGCGATGCCTTGGATAAGAACGAGCTGCAAAAGCGTATGGAACAGGCCATCCGCCTGACGGCACCTGGTCAGCCGATCCGCACCGCCCTCGACATGATCATCGCCGGTCACCTGGGCGCCCTTATCTGCGTCGGCGACACCGAAAATGTGCTCGCTGCCGGTAACGACGGCTTCCCGCTCAATATTTCGTTCACCTCGAACCGCCTGTTCGAGCTTTCCAAGATGGACGGCGCTATCGTTATCGATGGCGACCTCACCCAGATCCTGCGCGCCAACTTCCACCTCAATCCCGATCCCTCGCTCGCCACGAGTGAGACGGGCATGCGTCACCGCACCGCCGCTCGCATGTCGGTGCTCACCGATGCCATCGTGATCTCGGTCTCGGCCCGTCGTGCCGTCGTCAACGTGTACGTTCACGGTAAGAGCTACGAGATTCAGCCCGTCACCACCATCATGAGCTCGGTCAACCAGCTCGTCGCCACGCTCCAGACTACCCGTCAGTCGCTCGATCGCTCCCTGCTGCGCCTGACGGCCCTCGAGCTCGACGACTACGTTACGCTCGCCGACATTACCGGTATTTTCTCGAGCTTCGAGATCATGCAGCAGGCAAAGACTGAGCTTAAGGATTGCATCGTCAAGCTGGGCAACCAGGGCAAGCTCGTGCAGATGCAGCTCGAGCAGCTCGCGGGCTCCAGCATGGATACCGAGTATGACCTGATGATCCGCGACTACGCGAGCGATTCCTCCGAGGCAAACGCCGAGAAGATTCGCGCCGAGCTCGCTCGCATGACACCTAAGGACCTGTCCGACCCACAACATGTGGCGGCGGTTCTGGGTTACGACGACCTGGACGAGGACTCCGTCATGACGCCGCTGGGCCTACGTACGCTTTCGCGCGTGTCCGTTGTGCGCGACGGCGTGGCCGAGAAAATCGTCGACGAGTACGGCTCGTTGCAGGAGCTCATGGACGACATCAGCGAGGATCCGGAGCGCTTGGGCGACTTTGGTGTTAACAACCCTGCCATTCTTGCGGACTCGCTGTACCGCATGAAGGGCACCAAACAGGGGAACGCATAATGGCGCCCGTATGCGCCGTGGTCGTTGCCGGCGGCAGCGGCCAGCGCTTTGGTAACCCCGGTGGCAAGCAGCTCGTTAACGTGGCGGGCCGTCCGCTTATGAGCTGGTCCATCCGCGCGTTCGATCGGAGCGACAAGGTCGGCCACATCGTGGTGGTGTGTCCTGCTGAGCGTCGTGCCGAGATGCGCCGCCTGGCCATCGACCCGTTTGACTATGACACGCCCATCAGCTTTGCCGACGCCGGCGATACCCGTCAGGATTCCACCCGTGCCGGCGTGCATGCGGTTCCGGCGGGTTTCGAATATGTCGCCATTCACGACGGCGCTCGTCCGCTCATTACTACCGAGGCGATCGATCACGCTATCGACGTGCTCGTGAGCGACCACGCCCTCGACGGTGTCGTGTGCGGTCAGCCCGCGATCGACACGCTCAAAATCGTCGATGGCGATAATATCGTCGAGACGCCGCCGCGCGAACTCTATTGGGCCGCACAGACGCCGCAGATCTTTAGCGTCGACGCCATGAAGCGCGCCCACACCGCAGCTATCGCTGAGGGCTTTATCGGGACCGACGATTCTTCGCTGGTTGAGCGCATGGGCGGGCGCGTCCGCTGTGTCCAGAGCCCGCGCGACAACCTTAAGGTGACGGTGCCCGAGGACCTGCGTCCCGTAACCGCGATTCTGCTCGGCCGCATGGCCGAGGGAGAGGACCTTCCCCATGTTCAGTAACCTGCGCATTGGCCACGGCTACGACGTCCACCGTTTGGTGGAGGGGCGTCGATGTATCATCGGCGGGGTCGACATTCCCTACGAGCGCGGCCTGCTGGGCCACTCGGATGCCGATGTGCTCGCGCACGCCTTAGCCGACGCCATTCTGGGCGCCTGCCGCGGGGGAGACATCGGCAAGCTATTTCCCGACACCGATCCCGCCTACGAGGGCGCCGATTCGATGGTGCTGCTCGCTCGCGTGATGGACTATGCGCGTGAGCTGGGCTTTGAGTTTGTCGATGCCGATTGCACCATTGCCTGTCAGCAACCCAAGATCACCCCGCACCGCGATGCCATGCGCGCCAACCTTGCCCATGCCCTGGGCGTTGACGTCGAAAACGTGGGCGTCGCCGCCACTACGACCGAAAAGCTCGGTTGGGAAGGCCAGGGCGAGGGGATCGGCGCCTGGGCCGTCTGCCTGCTACAGAAAACCGTTAAGGAGTAACGAATGCGTATCTACAACAGCGCTACCCATAAAAAGGAAGAGTTCCAGCCCATCGAGTCCGGCAAGGTCCGCATGTACGTGTGCGGCCCCACGGTCTACGACAACATCCACATCGGCAATGCCCGCACGTTCATCAGCTTTGACGTGATTCGTCGCTGGCTCATCGCGAGCGGCTACGAGGTCACGTTTGCCCAGAACCTTACCGATGTCGATGACAAGATCATCAAGCGCGCCAACGAGCAGGGCCGTACGGCTGCCGAAGTCGCGACGGAGTTCTCCGATAAGTTCATCGGCGTCATGCGCGCCGCCAACGTGCTCGATCCCGATGTGCGCCCCCGCGCCACCAAGGAGATCGGCCCCATGATCGCCATGATCAAGACGCTTATCGAGCAGGGCCACGCTTACGCCGCCGATAACGGCGACGTGTATTTTGCCGTGCGCAGCGATCCCAACTATGGTCAGGTCTCGGGCCGCAACATCGACGACCTTATGGTTGGCGCGCGCATCGAGGAGAACGAGGACAAGAACGACCCACTCGACTTTGCCCTGTGGAAGGCCGCTAAGCCCGGCGAGCCCAGCTGGCCGAGCCCCTGGGGCGAGGGCCGTCCCGGTTGGCACACCGAGTGCGCCGCCATGGTGCATCGCTACCTGGGCACTCCGATCGACATCCACGGCGGCGGCTCCGACCTTGCCTTCCCGCATCACGAGAACGAGTGCGCCCAGGCCACCTGCGCCTGGCACCAGGGCTTCTCCAACACTTGGATGCACACGGGCATGCTGCTGGTAGACGGCGAGAAGATGTCCAAGTCGCTCGGCAACTTCTTTACGCTGGCCGAGGTCCTCGAGCAGCACTCCGCTGCCGCCCTGCGCCTGCTGATGCTGCAGACGAGCTATCGCTCGCCGCTCGATTTTTCTTGGGAGCGCCTGGAGGGTGCCGAGAACTCGCTCACGCGTATCGCCGGTACGGTCGAGAACCTGCGCTGGGCCGCGAACCATGCGACGGCCGATGCCGATGCGGCTGCCGCCGAGGCGTTTGCCGCCAAGGCCGCCGAGACCCGTGCCACCTTTAAGGAGTGCATGGACGACGACTTTAACACCGCTGGTGCCATGGGTGCCGTCTTTGGCTTTGTGACCGAGTGCAACCAGTACCTGGAGCAGGCGGGCGACGCTGCCGACAAGGCCGCCGCGCTTGCCGCCGCCGACACGCTGGCCGAGCTGCTCGATACGCTTGGCGTTGAGCTCCCCGAGCCCAAGGTCGAGCTGCCGCTGGGCCTGCTGGGCGTTGCCGCCGGTTTGGTCGCCTATACGGGTGACGACGTGGACGAGGCCGCTGCCAAGATTCTCGAGGCCCGCGCCGAAGCCCGCGCCGCCAAGAACTGGGATCTGGCCGACGCCATCCGCGACCAGCTCAAGGACCTGGGCCTCACCATTGAGGATACTGCCGCCGGCACCCGTATCAAATCTCTCTAATCCCCGCGGGTTTCCCAAGCACCCGACCTTGCCGTTCAAACCGTCGCTCGCGTACTCAAGTACGCGTCGCTCCTCTTTCACGGCAATCTCGGGCACTTGGAAAACCCGTACCGACCGCTTGAGCTATTCGTCTTAAGCGGTCGCTTCTTTTGTCCTGTTTGAAAATTATTTAAAGGAGGCCGCTTTATGGCCGACAATCGCAAGCGCGCATCGCGTGGAGGCAAGCAGGCTGCTTCTGGCTCGCGTCCGATTCGCCGCAACGACCGCGCTGCCGCTCCCAAGGGCCAGCGTGAGCGTAGCCGCGATAGCGTCCAGGTTCCCAAGGGCGAGTTTATCGAAGGTCGCCGTGCTGCCGCCGAGGCGCTGCGTACCGGCTTTCCCGTCAAGTGCGCGCTCATCGCCGAGGGCGGGGAGCGCGATGCCGCCTTGTCGCGCCTGGTCGACGACCTCAACGCTGCAGGCGTCCGCATTAAGTATGTGCCGCGCGCGCAGCTCGATGCGCTGTCGAGCCATGGCGCTCACCAGGGCATTGCGCTCGAGGTTGGCAACTTCCCCTATGCCGATGTTGCCGATATCCTCGACCGTGCGGGCGACGGTCCGGCGCTCGTCATCGTGCTCGACCATGTGACCGACGATGGCAACTTTGGTGCGATCGTGCGCTCTGCCGAGGTCGTGGGCGCGGCGGGCGTCATCATAGCCAACAAACGTGCCGCCGGCGTGACTGTGGGCAGCTACAAGACTTCTGCCGGCGCCGTCATGCATCTGCCCATCGCACAGGTGCCCAACATTGCCCGTGCACTCGATGACCTCAAGGCCGCTGGCTTTTGGGTGGGCGGTGCTTCCGAGCACGCCGAGGGCAGCTGCTGGGATGCTCCCTTCGAGGGCCGCGTGGCGCTCGTCATGGGCTCCGAGGGCGACGGCATCTCGCGACTGGTGCTCGAGAAATGCGACTTCTTGACCAAGCTTCCCCAGCGCGGCATGACCGAGAGTCTCAACGTTGCCCAGGCGACCACGGCGCTGTGCTTTGAGTGGCTGCGTCGCAACGCCGGCGAGCTCATGGGGGAGGAGTAGCGCATGTCCAAGAAGAACCGCGCCAAGTCCAAGGCCAAGCGCTTTGGCGAAGGCTCGGCCAAGCCGATTGTTTCGGCCGCGACCTATGGCGTGGGCGGCAATGCGTTTGCGCAGGCCATCGCCGATCCGGTCTCGACGGTGCACTCCAATAAGCCCGAGCTGCTGGTGGTCGACGGCTACAACGTGATTCACTGCACGCCGCGCTACGAAAAGCTCGTCTACGACCATTCCGACGATCCGTATTCCAGCGACGTCCACGATATGGCGCGCACTGCACTCATCAACGATGTTGCGGCGTTTGCCCAGGGCCGCTACGAGGCCGTAATCGTGTTCGACGGCGCGGGCAATATCTCCAGCGAGCGCCCCAACCTGCCGGCCCGCGGCGTTCGCATCGAGTTTTCGCCGACGGGCGTATCGGCCGATACCGTGGTGCAGAAGCTCTGCATCGAGGCGCGCGAGGAAGGCCGCGCGTGCTCCGTGGTATCGAGCGACGGCACGATCCAGGCCGTCGTCATGGGCAAGGGCGTCACGCGCATCTCGAGCCGCATGCTGGTGGACGAGATCAAACAGATCGACAACGACGTGCACGAGGCCGAGGAAGCTCCGCAGATCAAGATGACTCTGGGCAGCCGCCTGAGCCCCGATGCCTTGGCCAAGCTCAAAGCCCTGCGCGGGAGGTAGGTAGACCTTCAATGGGGGCTGCTTTCTCGATTGACCAACCAACTGGTTTGTAATCAGTGAGTTGCAGGCCGGCCTCGCCAAAACGAATAGTTATTGGTTCTGGCGAACAGATAAAACTATTCGTTCTGACGAAGGGTTTCGAGATGTGGTCGGTCAAAGGGTCTGTTGCGCCACGTGCTCAATTCCTTTATCCTAAACAAGCTTCGCGCGAAAGCGCCAAGTGTGCCAGTGTGGCGCAACGGTAGCGCAACTGATTTGTAATCAGTGGGTTGCAGGTTCGATTCCTGTCACTGGCTCCATTAACAAAAGCGCAGGTCAGAGCTTGTTTTCTCTGGTCTGCGTTCTTGTTTTTAGGATGCTGTGTGCAACAGGCTGTGCAACGGCGTGTGCAATAAAACGGGTTTTAACTCTTCAAAATTGAAATGCGTATTCACAATCTCGTCACGTTTAGAACGTCTTGTCGATGTTATTCGGAATCGAAACCCCGTGCTTTCCGATCCATCCGGCGTATAGCTTGTCTCTCTGCTTGAACCATGCGACGCGCATGTTCCTCATGCGCCTTTGTGCAATATGATTTCTGTTTCTTAGTCGTCCTCCTCGGTTTTGACTGCTCCTTCTTCGCGGCCTCTGGGCTTGTAAGTGCGTGCATCGTTTGCTGACGGATCTTGTAGGGACGTTTGCAGAGTTCACAAGAACGCCAGGCTTGATTGCTCTGAAGATATTCCAGAAGCTGCGCAGTAAATGCCCTGGTAAGACTCCCCGCAAATTGTTTTTCAGGTTCCAGGTCTATTTTTGCCAGTTTTAGAAGAGTGCGATCAAGGATGATGCGGTGATTTTCGGGATAAGGATGCAGAGCGAGATCCAGAAAGGCGGCGAGGGGCGCTTCGAGCGATTCCAAGTAACGAGAGGCGACAATTCTTGCAGCGATGACATTCGGTTGTAAATCGTGCTCATTAATCTTTGAATTGATTTCTACGGGCAA
>CABQMF010000002.1 GCA_902465265.1 uncultured Collinsella sp.
TATGCGACCGCATTGATATGGAATTCGTTTTGCTCAAGAGATTGATCGACGCACTCTGCGATTTCAACGAGGTCGTCCCCAAAAGGGGCATCCATTGCAAGGCTCGCCAAACAAAGACGATGCATAAACTCGGGACCGATGACTCGAATCCCATGTCTTGGTTTTCTTTCGATCTGCAACCCGAAACGACCGATATAGTCCTCGGCGGCCTTGAGATCATTCGAAATCGTCACCCTTGAAACATATAAGGTGTCGGCAAGGCGGTCTAGTGTGACCCACCCGTTTCGATAGAGCAGTTCATTTAAAATGAAACGAATTCGACCCCTAGACGTGTCTGGCAGGGCATGGATGCTATCAGCATCAGCTTTGAGAATCCCGTTGAACGCGTCGTTATCGCAAATCGATAACTCATATCCCTCTCCGCGTTTCATATCTATGCGCGCCGTATCATGGAAAAGCTGATTCAGCTGAGCGATATACGTACGGATGGTACGAGTGCTCACCCCAAGCATACGGGATAAATCACTTGCAGGAACCGACGGGCTACGCCTGAGCTCCTGAATGATTTGCAACAACTTATCGTCCACGGTTCCTCCTCTCGCTATTGATAATAGGAAGGAACGTTACTCGATTCCACAAAGGATATTTCCTTCCAAATGGAAGATGTCCTTATGATTGAGTAGGCGTGTATGCAAGACAAAATGCCCAAGCAGCTCTCCAGCACGGTACATCCAGTTATACGCCATAGTCGAGCGAGCGCCAGTTGGTTATCCGCCGCTCGCGGTTCCAAACTGACCACTCGCAGTGGACGGCGGCAGCGCCGAAAAAATCTTTTTGAACCCTCGCGCGATGGCTCGTTTTAGCTGGGGAAACTGGACTTTTTAGGCGAATATCGACATTTGCAATTCTAACTGACCCCTATTTTCGGAAGTGCGGGGAAAATGCCGGGAACCCCGAGCAGACCGCTGTTTTACCAAGAATTTATCAGGGGTTTTGATGCCAAAAAGCGGTTTGTGGTCGGCGGTATTCAATTTTTCCCCGCACTTCCGAAAAACCGCCCGTGGGCGCTGTGCTCGCGGGCGGTTTTTACTAACGTTTCGCTACAAAATCGCTTGATATGTCCAATAGACAGGTGCTACTTGACCTCGATGAGCTCGTACTCGCTCGTGCCCAAGCCGATCTTCTCGGCATGCGCGATGCACGCGCGCCAGTCGGTGTCGGGGTGCGTGATACAGAAGGGGTCGTGCGCCTGCTCGCCCTCCAGATGCTCGTGGTTATGCTCCATCTTGGCGGCGCTGTCGGTGAGCTCGGTGTTGGGCAGCGGCTCGGATGCCATGACGGCATCGGCGCAGGCCTGGTCGATGGCGACCGGGTCGAAGCTCGCGAACATGCCGATATCGTTGACGATGGGCGTATCGTTTTCGGGATGGCAATCGCAGTTGGGGCTGATATCCATAGCAAGCGAGATGTGGAAGCTCGGGCGGCCGTCGACGACAGCCTTGGTGTACTCGGCGATCTTGTAGTTGAGCACGTCGGCCGCAGCGTCATAGCCGGGCTTGATGGCGTCCTGGTTGCACACGCCGATGCAGCGGCCGCAGCCCACGCAGCGATCGTGGTCGATGGCGGCCACGTGGACCGTGCGGGTGTTGCCGTTGGCAAGCTCGCGCTCGCGGGTGTCGTCAAACGAGATAGCGTCGTGAGCGCAAATCTTCTCGCAGGCACGGCAGCCAATGCAGTGCTCGGTCGCGACGTTCGGCTTGCCAGCGGCATGCTGCTCCATCTTGCCGGCGCGGCTGCCGCCACCCATACCCAGGTTCTTCATGGCGCCGCCAAAGCCAGCCTGCTCATGACCCTTAAAGTGGGTGAGGCTGATTACGATATCGGCATCCATGAGCGCCTGACCGATCTTGGCCTCGCGCACGTACTCGCCGCCCTCGACCGGGACGAGCGCCTCGTCGGTACCCTTGAGGCCGTCGGCGATGATGATCTGGCAGCCCGTGGCATACGGGGTAAAACCGTTCTGGTAGGCGGTGTCGATGTGCTCGAGCGCGTTTTTGCGGCTACCGACATAGAGCGTGTTGCAGTCGGTGAGGAAGGGTTTGCCGCCCAGCTCCTTGACGACATCCGCGACGGCGCGGGCGTAGTTGGGGCGCAAAAAACTCAGGTTGCCCAACTCGCCAAAGTGAATCTTAATGGCGACGAACTTGTTCTCGAAGTCGATCTGTTCGATACCGGCGTGACGGATGAGGCGCTTGAGCTTGTCGAGCTGGCTCTCGCGAGCATGCGTGCGCAGGTTGGTAAAGTACACCTTAGCGGGTGCTGCGGGTGCAGTTGCGGTCATAAATCTATCCCCTCGGTCTATATAGCGTTACAGACATAAGGGATGGTACCAGTTAAAGCAGAGTTAATGTCAAGCGCGGCACCTAGTCATTGGGGACAGACTTAAATGACTACTCTTGGACTTTGAGTGCCTCGGCCAGGCCCACACGTTTGATGGAACGCATGTGCAGCAGCGCCACGACCAGGTAGGTTGCAAAGCCAATGCCGACGCATGCAGCCATGGACCAAGCGGGCACGTAGATCTCGATATTGCCGTTGTAGGCGAGCAGCATCGAGCGGAAGATGGCCGTGAGCGAGCCAATAATGACCGGCAGGCTCAACACGAGCGACGCCGCCACGCACAGCGTGATCGAGCGGATGTACAGATGCGAGATCTCGCTATCGCGATAGCCAAAGACTTTCATGTAGCTGATCGAACGGGCGCTGTGATCGATCACAGCCTTGGTCAGCAGGTACATAAACAGCAGGAAGATAAACACCGCGAGACCGATCATCATTCCGATCATTTTGCTCATCATACCGATGAACTGGTCGCCCACGGCGCGCATGTCGTCGGGCGTGGTGTCGCCGGCAAAGTAGCGCGAATCGAGGTCGAGCTTCTCGTCGCTCACATAGCCGTTAAAGTAGGCGGCGTCGTTGTCAAACAGCTCGTTAAAGTCTTCGATACTCATATAGATATTCATGTCCGACTTGGAGCCCCAGGCACAGTCCTTGCCCGCATACTCAAGGGAATAATGCTCGCCCTCGTACTTGTCGCCGAGCGTGACCTTCTGGCCCTCGCTCCAGCCAAACTTGTCGAGCAGGCCACCGCCAAAGACAACGCGCCCATCGCCGACGTTGAGGTCTTTCCAATAGCGCGAATCGGATGAAATACCGTAGACGGAAATCGTCTCCTCGCCATTTCTATCGCCGCGGTCGTATTGCAGCTGGTAAACGGCGTATTTCTCGGCCTGTGCGATTGCGCCTGCACCGTTGTCGATCGTATTGACCGGGTGGATATCGTCGTTGTCAGTGTCGATCTTAGAGGCCTTGTCAATCAGGTCGATAGCCTCGTCGCAGTTGCAGCCGAGGGCATCGGCAAGATCGTCAAGACGCGCGTAGAGCGCATCCTTCTTGTCCTGGACCTTGGCAAGCGCATCCTGCGCTGCAGTCAAGCTCTCGGCAGACGGAGATGCGGTCGCGGCATCGGCTGCCGTCTGCGCCGCATCGGCCGCGTCGTCAAGCTCGTCATCGGCATCCTGGGCGGCGGAAAGCAGCGCGCCGTCAACCGACTGCAAGCGCTCGAGCGCCGACCACTGCTCGCGTTCCTCGGCAGTGCCCTCGAGCTCCAGCGGAGCCTTGAGCGTGTACTGGTGCTCGGCGACCAGGCTCGTCTCCAGGTTGTCCGCGTAGTGCGTCATCGTGGGCAGAATCGCCAGGCCAAAGAGCAGCAGCAGCGAGGCAAACGCAATGCCCACGAAGAGCGTGGCGAAGTTGCCCAGGTTGCGCAGGAAGATACGCAGGCGGAAGCGGGAAACAAAACCCATGCGCTCCGGCAGCTGCAAGCCGCGCTTGGTGCCCGATTTGCCGCTCGCCTCGTGACGAAGGAACTGCAACGGCGTCTTGCCCATTTTGCGAAGCAAACCCACCAGCGTGATGAGGATGAGCGCGACGGCGGGAACCACGGCGCACTTCACAAAGATCTCCCAGCTCCAGTACACCTGGAAAGGCGGCAGACTGTACGAACCGTAATAGAGGCTGCGCATGGGCTCGGTAAAGAACACAACGCCGAGCGCAGTGCCCAAAAACGCCGCGACCACGCCCACGATGGCGGGAAGTACCAGGTAGTGCAGGACAATCTCGCGTCGACGATAGCCGCTGGCGAGCAGCGTGCCGATGATGGCGCTCTCCTCCTCGATGGTGGCGTCGGTAAGGACCACAAAGACAAACGCCATGATCGCGATGATGATGTCGAGCAGCGTCATCCACATCATGGAGTCGCCGTCCACGTCGTCGCGCGCATAGCCAATGCCCTGGTTGGAATCGGCATCGATCAGATCGTCCACGCGCGCATCGGCTTCGGTCAGTGCCTCGACCATATCCTGCTCCGCATCGGTGCGGTCCGCGGTGGAGAGATCGCGATCGGCAAAGGTGAAGGAGTAGGTGTAGGCGGGTGCGCCGCCGGCGTCCTCAAGCGCGGCAAAGCCGGCGTCGGTGACCTCGGCCACGCCATAGGTGATGGTGTTCACCGTAAAGTCCGAATTGTTGAGGAACAGCGCCTGGCTATCGGGCTGGGTCATGATGCCGCAGATGGTGTAGGTGCGGCCCTCGAGCTCGACCTTATCGCCCACGGCGAGGTCGTTGTTGGTGGCGAAGACGCGGTCGATTGCCACCTCATCGTCCGTCTTGGGCTGCCTGCCCTCACAGTAGGACGCGATATCGACCTTGGTGCGATGCGCATAGGTGCGCAGCGTGCGCTTGGTGCCGTCGTCGCCGGCGGTCTTTTTGATGATGGCGTCGATGGAGAAATTCTTGTAGAGCGTGACGCCGCCGACGTCGTCGGCCGCGTCCTCGGCGGCCTTGAGTTGATCGTCGGTGGCCTCGAAGGAGGTGGTCACGCGGCCGTCCTCAATCGTATACGCATCGCGCATGTCGTCGATAAGGCAACCGATGGAATGCGCCGCGAGCAAAAAGCCCGAGGTAAGGGCAATGCTTCCGCACATAAGCAAAAAGATGCCCAGGTACTTGCCGATATTGCGGCGCAGCTCGCGCGGGAGACGTTTTGCGAGAGGTGTCATGGCGCCCCCTACCAGTCGAGCTCGGCGGCCGCGACGGGCGACTCGTTGAGCTCATCCTCGACGATGCGCCCGTCGCGCAGGCGCAGCACGCGATTGGCCATGCGCGCGATGGCGGCATTGTGGGTGACGATGATGATGGTGCAGCCGTAGGTGCGGTTGACATCCTCCATGAGCTGCAAGATTTCCTTGGACGTCTTGTAGTCAAGCGCGCCCGTGGGCTCGTCGCACAGTAGCAGGCCCGGATTTTTGACGAGCGCACGGCCGATGGCGCAACGCTGCTGTTGGCCGCCCGAGACCTGACGCGGGAACTTGTTGCGGTGTTCGTAGAGGCCCAGCGAGCGCAAGAGGTCGTCGACATTGAGCGGGTTTGTGGACAGGTGCGCCGTGACCTCGATGTTTTCCTTGATGGTGAGGTCAGGCACCAGATTATAGAACTGGAACACGAAGCCCAGTTCGCGGCGTCGGTATTCGCCCAGGTCTCCGGCCTTGAGCACCGTGAGGTCGCAGCCGTCTACCATGATGGAGCCGCCGTCGGCATCCTCCAGGCCGCCGATCAGGTTGAGAAAGGTCGACTTGCCCGAGCCCGAGGGCCCCAGCATGACGCAGATCTCGCCGCGGTTGATGGACGTGTCGATGCCATCGAGTACCGCCAGGCGCGCATCACCGTCGCCGTAGTGCTTTTTAAGATCCTTAACCCGGACATAGGCTTCCTGCGTTGCCATGGTATCCCCCCATTGTTAGCCTCATACTACTTTATGAGCGTAATAGTAAACCTTGGCGAACTATTTTGGAGCGAGGCTTGGGATTTATTTCAGACTGGTCATTGGGTAGTCATTGGGGACGTTCTTAAATGACCAGTCGCTGGGGACACCCTTTCGCCGCCCAGCACTTGGGGACAGTCCTTGCCAGCCCGGCCGGCGAGCCGGCAAATCGGCAAAGACTGCCCCCGATGGCTGGTCGTTTAAGAACGTCCCCAATGACTAGGTGGCTAGGCGCGGGATTTGGCGCGTGCGAGTGCGAGGCCTACGGCGGCGATGGCCACGGCAAAGAGCACCGTGACGCCCAGGTCGCAGACAATGTCGCCCAGCACGGCGGACGTCAAATCCGAGGCGAGCGCCTTGCCGATCGCGTCGTTCACCCAATATGTCGGCACAAAGTGCGCCACCGTCTGCACGGCCGGGCCCATCAGCGACAGCGGCATCCAGGCGCCGCCCAAAAACGTCATGAGCATGCCGAGCAGGTTGCCCACACCGTTGAGCAGCTCCTCGCGCGCACCCAGGCTCGACAGCGCAAAGCCAACGGCCAGCGGCGTGCACGCCAGGGCAAACGTCGCTGCCAGCGCCAAGCACACACGGCCCGCGCCGACCTCGGCGACCGCACCGGCAAAGCCCACGACGCCCATCATGCTCGACACAAACCAGATGCAGACGGTGATCACGGCGGCGGCTGCAAACACGGCAAGCGAGCGCCGGCGCTCGGAGATTGGACCGGCATCCATACGACGCACGCGCTCAGGCTCGTTCATGCCCGAGAACACCAACCCCACCGACACGATGACCGACGAGATAATCGCGTACGCACCGAAGTTGAAATACGACTCGAGCGTGGCGGCGGCAGTCGAGTCGACCTTGACCTGTTCGATCTCGACCTCGGCACGCTCGGTGGCCGCATGCTCGGCGGTCTTGGCAACGTCGCCGTTAGAGGCGGCGGGCTCAAGTGCGGCCGCAGCGCCCGCGAGCGAGATCCAGCGCGAGGCCTCGGCAGACGAGAGCGCCGCCGCCATGGTGCCGGCACCGTAGGTCACATCGAGCTTGGGCAGGGACTCCCCCGCGCGGGCGGCTGCAACGAGGTCGCCCTCAAACCCCTCCGGGATAAAGAACACGCAGTCAGCGCTGCCCTTGGCGCTATTGCTCTTAGAAAGCGCGTCCGCAAGATTGTACGTATCGTCGCCGACGCCCGTGACCAGCTCAAAGCGCGAACCCAGATGCTTGGTAAGCGCACGCGAAAGGTCGCTGTCATCGCGGTCGACCACGATCACGTTGGCATCGTAGGGCTTATACTCGGTGAGCTGCGACGAGTTCCAGCTCACCGATGCCGCGATAAACACACCCAGCAGAGAAATGAACACCGTGTAGATGAGCAGATAGAGCGGGTGCGCGAGCGCCATGCGAAGCGCAGTCTTAAAGGTGCTCATAGCGGCTCCTTCCAAAGATCAGCGTGGCGGCGGCAACGAACAGCAGCGCCATAAGGACCAGCGCGCCGGCGCGAACGGCAAAGGGGCCCAGGTCCTCAAAGAAATACAGGCGGTTGAACATGTCGCAGATGAGCTTGACGGGGTTGAACCAGCACTCGGCCGGGCAGGCGCGGGCAGCATCGTCGGCAAACGCCATCGCCGGCTCGCCGTAGAGGCCGGCGAACAGGGCGCACGTGGTGGCAAAGCCCGTGAGGATGCCCGACTTGGACGCCTTGCCGCCCTTAACGGGAAGCGTGCCCACAAAGAGCCCCAAGCCCGTGGCAGCAAGCGCGGAAGCGGCGGCGCCCACCAAACACAGTCCCTCACGCCCGCCAAAGTCGATGCCCACGACCAGGCGCACGTAGCCAATCGCAATCGCCATCGAGGCAAAGGAGACCAGCCACGAGCCCACAAAGATGCCAGCCAGCGACGCCGTCTTGGAAAGACCGCCCACGCAGCGACGTGCGCCGAGGCCCGACAGATTGGGCTGCAGATCGACGACGCTCAAGGCGGCAAACTCGGCAGACATCATCGCCACCAGGCCAAAGAGCGCGTAATAGTAGATGACTGTGCCATCGGGCGTGGTGCGCGTAAGGCTTACGCGGCGGGTGCCGCCCTCGAGCGACAGGGCGCGCGCAACCGCCTCCGGGTCGGCAAGCGCCGCCGGGTTGTCCTGGGCAATCTGGGACATGAGCTCGGCATTTTGCGTATACGAGCTTGCCACCGTCTCAAGGATGCTGCGGTCGGTGAGCACCGTCGACGCACGCGAGCCGTCGTAACTCGATAGCAGCGTGAGCTTGGGCGTGCCCGCAGCGTCGACCGTATAGATGCCCGCGACCTCGCCGGCCTTGAGTGCTTTGCGCGCGGCAGCCAAGTCTTCGTACTCGTGGATCTCGAGCAGCCGGTCGTCGCCCTCCTTGGCAAGCGACGTCGCCACGCCCTTAAAGGTCGAGGCGTCCCAGGCCTCATCCGCTACGACGGTCACCGGCACCGGGTCGACCGTGCCGTCAGAGCTCAGGTTCGCGAACATAAACATGAACATCGTTGAAAGCGCAATGGGAAAGATCGCGCCCCAGACCCATGTACTCGGTCGACGCAGTAGCGTCTTGAGCGCGGTGATGATGGTGTTGAACATGGCTGCCCCCTAGTCGCGCAGCTCGCGGCCGGTGATCTCGAGGAACACGTCGTTGAGGGTCGGCGGCTCGCTCCACACGCGGCCGAGTGCCACGTCGGCGGCGCGCAGCGTGTCGAGGATGTCCACCAGGTTGTGCGGGCTCGCTTCGCAGGTGCATATGAGCTCGCCGCCGGAAAGCTCAACCGAAAGCACGTGCTCGAGGGCGCGCAGCCGCTCGATTGTGGCTGGCTCGACGGCGCCCACCTCGACGGTCACGCGCTCGCCCATCTGAATCATGCGCTTGAGCTCGTCGTTGGTGCCCTGCGCCAGCACGCGGCCGCCGTCCATGATCATGATGCGACTGCAGATTTGCTCGACTTCCTCCATGTAATGGCTGGTATACACCACCGTGGCGCCCTCGTCGCGCAGGCGGCAGATGCCCTCCAGGATGGCGTTGCGGCTCTGCGGGTCGACCGCCACCGTGGGCTCGTCAAAAAAGATGAGCTCGGGCTTGTGCGCGATACCGCAGGCGATGTTGAGGCGACGCGCCAGGCCGCCCGAGAGCTTGCCGGGGCGAAACTTGGCAAAGTCGCCCAGCCCGACAAAGTCGATTGCCTCGTCCACCAGCGCGCGGCGGCGCTTGCGGTCGGTGACGTAGAGGCTGCAGAAATAATCGATGTTCTCGCGCACCGTGAGCTCGTCGAACACCGCCACCTGCTGCGGCACCACGCCGATGCGGCGCTTGAGGTCGTAGCGGGCGGGCGTCATGGGTTCGCCGAACAGCTCGATGGTGCCTTTGTCGTAGGCGAGCAGCTGCAAGATGCAGTTGATGGACGTGGTTTTGCCCGAGCCGTTGGGGCCCAGCAGGCCAAAGATCTCGCCGGGGGCGATGCTCAGGTTAAAGTGGTCGAGCGCGATAAGATCATCGTAGCGCTTGACGAGGTTTTCGACGTGAACGATATCTGTCATGAGGCGGTCCTTCTGTTGCTTGCGGCCCGGTACGATTGCATCATCGCAGGAGCCGCCGGTGCGCACCAGTGAGCTTTGTCACGAGTGCGAGGAGGCGGAGGCGAAACCCCCGCTCGCGCGAGCGATCGACGCCGCTTTGCCGCGTGGGAGGAATGTCACGGTTGCGCAGGTGGCCCCTCCACCACGCGCGGCTTCGCGTACAATACCCGTATGAACAGGCTTTTCGACAAATCGATCGTGCTGGCGTGCTGTATTGCGGCCGCCATGGGTCTTGCTGTGGACGCTCGCCTGGTCGCGGCGTTTTGCCTTGGAGTTATCGCCACCTCGCTGGCCGAGGTGGCACAGGGAGAACGCACGCGCCGCACAAGCGAGGCCGGCAGCTACGCTTACGTCATCATGGCCGTCTTTGTGCCGTCGTTTATGCCGTTTGCACCCCTCGCCTTTTATGACATCGCGCGACGCGTGCACCGTGAGCGTGTCTGGCCTGCGCTGGGTGTGGCCACCATTTTTGCCTTCGTACTCGCTGCGGATTTCCGCGCCGGCATGCTTCCCGCCCGCGCGCTGCTAATGACCGCCATCCTTTCGGTTGCCGCCACCCTACTGTCGCTGCGTACCGCACAGCTGGAACACGAGCAGCAGCGTATGCGCCGTACGCGCGATGAACTGCAAGAACGAGCCCTCGCGCTCGAAGCGCGCAACCGCGATCTTGCCGACCGCCAGGACTACGAAGTCGAGCTCGCGACACTCGCCGAACGCGCCCGCATCGCGCGCGAGATCCACGATAACGTCGGGCACCAACTGACGCGCGCCTCACTGCAGACCGAAGCCCTGCGCGTGGTCCACGCCGACGAGCCCGGCGTCGCCGCCGATTTCGCCGACGTCAAACGCACGGTTGACGAGGCGCTTCAGCTTGTGCGCACCAGCGTCCACGCGCTCAACGACAACGCCGTCGACCTTTCCGTGCAGCTCGAACGCATTGTTGAAGGCGCGCGCTCGGACGGCGGCCCGCAGATTGAGCTTGAAGTTATGACCGAACATGCGCCCGCAAATGTCGCGAACTGCTTTGCGGCGGTCCTGCGCGAGGCGCTCTCCAACACCATGCGCCACGCTTGCGCCCATGCTGTCACCGTACGGTGCATGGAGCATCCGTCGTTTTACCAGCTCATTGTTACCGACGATGGTGCGGGCGGGGTTCAAGCAAACAGTCGCGGCGCCGCGGAGGGCATGGGGCTCTCCTCCATGCGCGAGCGCATCGAGGCGCTTGGCGGCACCTTCACCGCCGGCCCGCGTGCCGGCGCCGGCGGCTGGCGCGTGTTTGCCACCGTTCCCAAACAGCAAGGAGATGAGGACCGATGAGGCTCATCGTTGTCGACGACGACCGCTTGGTGGTCGATTCGCTCAAGATTATCCTAGGCGCCCAGCCGCAAATCGAGGTAGTGGGCACCGGCGCCAATGGCGACGACGCGGTGGCGCTCTACGCCGAGCACGCACCCGATATCGCGCTGCTCGACATCCAGATGCCGGGACGCGACGGACTTTCGGCGGCACGCGAGATCCTTAAGCGCGACCCTGCGGCGCGCGTGGTGTTTCTGACGACATTCTCGGATGACGAGTACATAGTGTCGGCGCTCAAGCTGGGCGCCCGCGGCTACCTGATCAAGACCGATGTCGCCGCCATTCCACCGGCGTTGGCGCAGGTCATGGATGGCAAACGCGTGCTCGAGGGCAAGGCGATCGAGGATGTCGACTTTGATGGAGCGGACGCCGAAGCCGGTACGCCCCGTAGGCCCGCAGCCTTTGCCAGCCTGACCGACCGCGAGTTCGAAGTCGCCGAGCTCATCGCCCGTGGTCTCGACAACAAGGAGATCGCTGCCACCGCCTATATGGGCGAAGGCACCGTGCGCAACCACATCAGCTCAATCCTTGCCAAAATGGGCCTGCGCAACCGCACACAAATCGCCATCGCCTACCTGCGAGGGTAGTTGCCCGAAGACCGACCGCCCCGGCAGAGTAAAATGTCTGCTACCGATTTAATGCCATTTCAAAACTATGCCGGTTTACTACGATGAATCGCCCGCCTCCGACCACAGCAAATTGCGCGCTTGCAAAACCGCAGGTAGAACGCTTGCGATATTTGCAAAAATGCGGGTGTGGTCAAGAATCTCGGATTCATCGTAGTAAACCGGCATAGTTTTGTTCGGGCAGCCCTGCACGAGCGCCTCCGCAAGCCTCGCGGGACCAAAATGATCCGTTTTCTTCCGCCCGCGGAAATCGGCTGACGGGGCCCGCCACGAAATCGGGCCATCTACTACGTTTGACTCGATACCCCTGACCATACCTTCGTTTTGAACAAAACCACAGGCGTTCTACCTGCGGTTTTGTTTTCGCGTTTTTTGGCACGGTTGGGGGTAAGGGGCTAAACGTAGTAGATGAGCCGGTTTCGTGGCGAACCCTTCTCGCCTACGCACAAAAGCGCCGCCACGGAGGAGGGAGATACCTCCGTGGCGGCTGGGGGTGGGGGCTATGTTCTGGCTCCCCGCCGGCCGCCCGGGGCCTTTTGGCCCCGGGCACTACCAGCGTGCCTAGCGCTTACGGATACCCCAGACCAGGGCTCCGACGCCGGCCATGGCAATGACGAATGCCATGAGCAGTGCAGCGGCCTGCTGGTCACCCGTGGTGGGCAGGAAACCCTTGACCGTCTTGACGATGTTCGTCACGGTCTTGGGCGTGCCGGGATCGGGCGTCGGCACGGGCGTCTCGGGCTTCTTGTACGTGTTGTTGAACACGATACCCTCGACGCTCTTGTCGCCCTTGGTAAAGGCAACGTTCGCCTTGAGGTTGCCCTCGCCGTCGTCGACCACGTTGACGGTCGCGGTAAAGACGGACTTGTCGTAGGTCATACCGGCCTCGTCGCCCTTGACCTCGCTGATGGTGTAGACGTACGTACCGGGCTCGTCGTACTCGAACTTGTCGAAGTTGATCTTGCCGTCGGCATCGTTGGTAACCGTAGACTCGATGTCCTCGCCAACGAGCTTAAAGCTAAACTCGTCCTTCTTGAGCTCGCGTCCCTCGAGCACCTTGACGGCACCGATGGAAACCTGCGTGGGCATGGCGTGATACTTGTTGGTAAAGCCAGCCGACTCAGTGGTTCCCTCGAGCTTGTGCGTCGCGGTCAGCGTGCCGTCACCATTGTCGGAGACGGTGGTCACGACGGTGTAGGTCGCGCTGTCATAGGTGACGCCCTTGTACAGGCCGAGCGCGTTGGGGCAAGCCTCGCGCAGCATGTACGTGTGCGTGCCGGGCGCCTCGTAGCGGATCGGGCTCAGCGTAACGGTGCCGTTGGCGTCGTTGGTGCCACTAGCGACAGTCACGCCGTCCTCGAGCAGATCAAACGTGAACTCGCCAGCTGCAAGGTCGCGTCCGGTCAGACGCTTGACCGTCTTGACCTGATCGGTCACGGAAGAATCGGTGGGCGTCACGCTGTAGGTGTTGGTGAATGTGAAGGCCGCACCGTCGTCGCCGTTGCGCACGACCCTCAGGTGTCCGGCACCGTCGTCAGTCACGGTGTAGGAAACCTTGCGCGTGGCGCTGGCGTCGTTGGTCACGCCAGGGGCGCTACCGGACTCGGCCACCGTGTAGGTAAAGGTGTGCGAGCGCGGGGCAGCGGGATCTGCGGGCTCGGACTCGTCGCTGGGCTCGTCGGCGTTGGCATCAGCGTCGGCGTCGGCCTCTTCAGCCTCTGCCTCGTCGGCCTCAGCCTCGTCAGCTTCGTCTGCCTCGGCCTTATCGGTCGCATCGTCCGTCACGCCCAGGGCGCGGTTGAGGTCGTCGAGCGTAAAGTGGATCTTGCCAAAGTCCACGTTGCCGGCCGCGTCGTTGGTCACGGTTGTGTGCTCGGGCATCGGGGCACCAGCCTCGTCGGCAGTCACGGTGAAGGTGAACTTGCCCGTGATATCGCCCGGGGTCAGGCCCTCGTCAGCCTGGAGCTTCTTGGTGCCAGCGAGCGCGGCATCAGCGGCATCGGTGCCGTAGACGTTCTCGAACACGGGCTCGACGCCACCGTAGTCAGGCTTTGCCGTCAGGGTACCGTCGCCGTTGTCGACGACGATGACCTTAAAGCTAAAGCTCGACTTCGCGGCAGTAATACCCTTTGCTGCGAGCGAGGACGTGTACTCAAACGCCGTGTAGTTGATAGTCCACGCAAGATTCGCATCCGTGTCGGTACGGATGGCGCGCTTGGCGTTTACCAGATCGGCGAGCATCTCGGTCGTGTAATGCAGAGCGCCAAAGCTCACCTGGCCGTTAACGTTGGTAACGCACGTACCCTCGATGGCTTCCTTCTCGCCCGCATAGGCGATGCCAAAGTAGAACTCGCCGTCGGCCAGCGGACGACCGGTCAGGGTCTTGGTGGCAACGACCTGAGCAACGGCACCACCAGGTGCATCGGTCGTGGCGCTATAGCTGTTGCGGAACGGAACCACGGCGCTCTCGACCGTAGCGGCACCAGTCTTGTACTCGGTTACCAGCGTTCCCTTGTCGGGGTTGCCAGTAACGGTCGTGGTGGCAGTGAGCGTACCAGCGCCATCGTCGGCGATAGCGATCGTCACGGTGCGCACGGCCTCGTCGTAGGTGTAACCGGGCTGGCCGTCATTCTTCTCGGCCACGGTGTACGTAAAGGTCTTACCTGCGTCAGCCTGCGTAAACTTGACCTCATGGCCTGCCAGAATGTCGATCAGGCCGACCGTCGCCTCTGCCGTCGCAGGGGACTTGTACACGTTGGCGCCCTCGTGCAGGCCGAGCGCGATGGCCGAAGCCTCGTCGGCAGGCGTCACGGTAAAGGTGAACTGACCCTCGGTCATGGGACGTCCGGAGAGGGTCTTGCTGAGCTTGAGGCCGCCGGCCGCGGCGTAATCGAGCTCAGAGCGGTACGTGTTGGTGAAGCGGCCGCTTTCCTTCTTGGTGACGTTGGCGGTCAGGTTGCCCTCGCCGTCTTCAGTCACGGTCACTTCGGCGGTCGCGACACGGGCGTCGTACGCCATGCCTGCCGCGTTGCCCGCGTTCTCGCGGATCTCGTACTTATAGGTTCCGGCAGCCGTGTAGTGGATCTTGCCGAACTTGATGGCGGCGACACCGTTGTCGTCCACGCTCTTCTTACTCACGGTCACGGTTGCAGGGTCGGGCAGCGGGGTGCCCTCGGGGGCGGTGATGGTAAAGCTGAACTTGTCGGAGTCCGTCCAGTCGCGACCGTCGATGGCCTTGCTCAGGTCAAAGTCGAGCTCTGCGTCGATCGGGGTCACACTGTAGGAGTTCTTGAACTCGGCGGGCTCGGTGCCCTTCAGGACATGCTCGGCCTTGAGGGTGCCGTCGCCATTGTCCGTAATGGTAGTCTCGATGATGTACTTGGCGTCACTGTAGGTGATGCCCTTGCTGGTGGTTCCGCCCTTGACCTCGCGCAGCGTGTAGGTGTGCTTGCCGGGCTTGTCGTACTTCACGGCGCTCATCGTGATCGTGCCATCGGCGGCGTTAGTGCCGGTAGCGATGATCTTAGCGTCCTCACCCTCACCCTCGACGAGCTCAAAGGAGAACTCGTCGGCAGCAAGCTCGCGCCCGGTCAGAACCTTAGTCGCGGTGATCTGGTCGGTGACGCTGGACTCGCCAGGATTCGGCTTGTAGCTGTTGCTGAACTTCGCCTCGTCGTCGCCCTTCAGCTCATGCTTTGCCACGAGCTCGCCCCTACCGTTGTCGGTGATGGTCGTCTCGATGGTGTAGGTCTTACCGTCGTAAGTGATGCCGTTGCCGGCGTCGCTCGGGACCTCGCGCAGCGTGTAGGCGTGCTCGCCAGCAGCAGTGTACTCGATGCCAGTCATCGTAATCTTGCCGCGAGCGTCGTTGGTGCCGGTAGCGACGACATCGTTACCCTCGACGAGCTCGAAGGAGAACTCGCCCTCCTTGAGGTCGCGGCCGTCCAGAACCTTGGTCGCGGTGATCTGGTCGGTGACGCTGGAGCTAGACGGCGTCAGGTTGTAGGAATTCTTAAACTCGGCGGTCTCGGCGCCCTGCAGCTTGTGCGCAGCGCCGAGCGTACCGTCACCGTTGTCGGTGATGGTGGTCACGATGGTATAGGTCTTGCCGTCGTAGGAGATGCCGTTGCTGGCGGTTCCGCCGTTGACCTCGCGCAGCGTATAGGTGTGCTCGCCAGCAGCGGTGTACTCGATGCCAGTCATCGTAATCTTGCCGCGAGCGTCGTTGGTGCCGGTAGCGACGACATCGTTACCCTCGACGAGCTCGAAGGAGAACTCGCCCTCCTTGAGGTCGCGGCCGTCCAGAACCTTGGTCGCGGTGATCTGGTCGGTGACGCTGAAGCTCTCGGGAGTCAGATTGTAAGCGTTCTTGAACTCGATGCTCTTGACGCCCTCGGCGCCCTTCAGCTCATGCGTAGCCACAAGCTCGCCCTTGCCGTTGTCGGCAATGGTCGTCACGATGGTGTAGACCGCGTTGTCATAGTCAATACCACCGGCGTCGCCTGCAACCTCATGCAGCGTGTAGGTGTGCTGACCGATCTCGGTGTACTTGATGGGCTTGAACGTAACGTTGCCCTCGGCGTCATTCTCAACGGTCTCGATAAGCTCAGAGTCCCCGCCCTTAACCTCGCGCAGCTCAAAGCTGAACTCGCCGGCTGTAAGGTCGCGCCCGGTCAGGACCTTGGCTACGGCAATCTGACTGGTAACACTGGACTCAACAGGATTCGTAGTGTAGGTGTTCTCGAACTTGGCCTTGCCCGAGGTCACCTCCACGGCAGCGCTGAGCTTACCCTTCTTGTTGGGCGTTACCGTCACGGTAATCTCCGCAACGTTTCCGCTGTAGGTGATGCCGTCGACCGTGGTCCCGGCGTTCTTTTCGCTGACTTTGTAGACATACGTGCCGGGCTCGGTGTAGGTGATCTCACCGAAGCCGATGGCTGTGTTGTCCTTGGTCACGATCGCGGTCGCGGATGTGGGCATCGGGGCGTCATTCTCGGATGTCGCGGAGAGTTCAAACTTAAACTCGTCCGCATCCGTCCAGGCGCGGCCCTCGAGCACCTTGGTCAGACCAAAACTGGCCTTGGTATCCACCGTTGCCGGCGTCATGTTGTACTTATAGCTGATCTTGCCGTTGTTGCCCAGGTAGGAATTGACATGCGTCGCGGTCGCCTTGGATGACGTGTCATTCCACCTGGGATTGAGCACGTCGGACGCGGTGCCGGTCGCGTTGGGATTCTTGTCGGTATGAAGCTCGTCAATAAATGCCAGGCGTGCGGTTCCGGCGCTAAACGACAGGTTTCCGCTCTCGTCGGCAACCACGGCGTCCGCAAACTGCGCAGCATGCCTGCCGGCAAACTCGATGACGGTGGTGCCGTGGTCGAGCTTGCGGCTGGCGTCCGCTATCTCAAACTCATCCTGGTAGTAATAAAGGCGGTCGCTCGCCAACTGCTCCTTCGCGGGCTGCGTGCAGGCGGGATCCGTGTAAATGGGCGTCTGCTTCTGGAAGAAGTAGTACCGGTTGGTGGCGGCGGGCTTAAAGTTGGCGATCGTGTCGCCCAGGTCCGGATCACCACTCCACTTGTTGGCATAGAAGGCAACAGACTTGGAGCCCTGCTCGTCGACCGCATTCTCATCGATATACTTCTTCAGCGCTTCATCAGGGGTGAACAGGTTTTCGCGCGCGATAGCCTTGACGCTCGAAGCATACTTCACGCGGATGGGATCGACATCGTTGACCGTAAGCGTGCCCTTGGTCTCGTCAACGTCAAAGTTGCGCAGCGGGATCAACGACGCGGGGATCTTGACCTCCACAATATCGCCCTGCTGGGGGTCGCCCGCCGCGGCGCGCTGGACGGTAATGACCAGGTTCGCGGCTTCGCCGGCAAAGGCGTAGGCATCGACATTGCCCGTGGTGGACTTTACCGGATCGACAAACGTCGTGCCGTTGTATTCGACTTCGGTAAAGTTGTCGACCTGCATATAGTCGCCCAGCTCGTCGGTAAACGTGATGTAGCCGGACTTATTGGCGTAGCCGTCATGGGTTTCGGTCGGGTAGCCAACAACCTCGGTGATGCTCTCGGAGATATCCTTGAAGATATCCTCGAGCTCCTTGGCGTTTTTCGCCGACTTGTAGTAATTGGCATTTTCCGCACGCGCACCGAAGTCTATGGTCCATTCGTCCCAGTAAGAAATACTGGACGAGGCCGCAGGATAGTTGCTCGACACGGCGTGCATGAACTTATTCTCGTTAATCGTACTGGAGGCCGTGGGGTCGGCGCTGGGATTCGCGCCGCTAAAAATGCCAATGGTGTAAATGACGGTGCCGTCTTTCTTCATGCCATTCGCCTTGTTGATGGCGCCATTGGCAACCGAGGGCTCAAAGCTGCTGTAGCTCGTGGGCGAACCATCGGTAAAGAACAGGACAACCTTCTTGGCGTCCGCTCGGCCAGAAATGTCCTTGGCAAGATCCATGCCATAGTCGGCACGTGTGGCGCCGGCAGGTGAAATGGAGCTGACCGTACTCTTGAGGCTGTTTACGCCATCGCCCAAGCAAGGCGTCGGGCTCTTCATGATCTGCGAATAGTTGTAAGTGTGGCCGCCTTCACGATAAGTGCCGTTGCCGACTTCATCAGTCTTATAGCCCGAGAACTTTACAATTGCGACCCGATGCTGCTTGGACTCATCCGAGATCTTTGCATTTTCTTCGGCGATCTTTTCGATAAAGCTATTGGCCGCGGTCTTCAGCGCATCAATGCGCTTGGTGCGGTCGCTTGAGCTCATAGGATCGTTCATTGAGCCAGAAGCATCCAGCACCAGTACAATGTCGAGCGGCTTGGGGACCGTCGTCGTCGTGTTGGACGTCGAGGATATCGCCGAAAGTGTGGTGAGGAAGTCTGACCCCTCGCCGGCCTCGACTGTCTTGTCGGTCCAGATTCGGCCGACGTTTTGTGTCGTGATTTTGCCGCTGTCGTCAGAGCCGGCGGCCCAATACGTCCAGTTGTCGCTTGTATGGGGGTCGACGATCTTTCCGCTTACTGTCGGTCCGTCCATTCCGGTGCTGGACCTGGCGTTGGCCTCGGGCAGCATGGCAAATGCTGCAGCCGGCAACACAAGCACTACGGCAAGTATCACCGCCAAGAGACCCCTCGTGTACTTACTCATCGCGTCTCCCTTCTCGCGGTCTCAGACCTTGCATCAGCCTAAAGTTACGGAATGAAACACAATTAGGGCAGGTGACACACGTTCCAGATTTGATTTTGGGCGTGAGACAAATGTCTCACCAAAGTTGAGACACGAGGGTTTTCGCAGGAAAACGGGTGCGGCTCGGAGCCGACAGGCCAAAATGATCCGTTTTCCTCCGTCTCCGGGGGATCAATTGGTGGTGCTCGTTACGAGATCGGCCCATCTACTACGTTTGAATCGATACCCCCGACCATAACCGCTTTTCATGAAAAACCGCAGGCGTTCTACCTGCAATTTTGTTTTCGCGTTTTTTGGCATGGTTGAGGGTAGCGGCCTAAACGTAGTAGATGGGCCCATTTCGTGGCAGACGGGTCACGTGGCAGCCCTCGCAAGGCCAAAATGATCCGTTTTCCTCCGTCCACGGGAGTTAAAGGGCTGTTACGGATATGGTGCTATTTCAAAACTATGCCGGATTACGGGGCAAAAGTCGGAGCCCTCATCCATACCCCCATTTTTTGAAAAACGGCAGGCTATCTACCTGCGGCTTTGTTTTTGCGATTTCCTGCATGGTCGGTGGTTCGCTATCCAGCCCCGTAATCCGGCATAGTTTTGTTCGTGGCGGCCCAACCGCGCGCTTAAGCGCGGGGCCGGCGGGGCAATTTTGCCCCACCGGCCCCTATTCCAGCTCTATTCCAGCTCTATTCCAGCGCTATTCCGGTTTGGTTTCTACCGTGGGAGTCTTGTCCACCGCAACTGGAGTGCGGGCGGTGTCCATGCTCAGACAGTGTTTGGGGCAGCTTTCGATGCACTCGCCGCATACCACGCAGGCGTACGGGTCAATCGACCAGGTACCGCCTTTGCGACCGACCGCGAGCGCGCCCGCCGGGCAGCGCCGCGCGCACATGCCGCAGCAGATGCACACGTTCATGTCGTTGACGATATGCCCGCGCAAGCGCTCGGGCGCCGTCAGCTCCTCCTGCGGATAGCAAACCGTGACCGGCTGCTTGACCATAGAACCCAAGGCCGTCTTGGCAAATGTCAGTAAACTCATGCCACGCCTACCTTTCCGTACAGCTAATGCAGGGGTCGATGGTCAGGATAATCATGGGCACGTTGGCAAGGAGCACGCCCTGCAGCGCATGTGTCAGACCCGCCAGGTTCTGCGACGTCGGTGTGCGCACGCGGAAGCGGTCCAGGTTCTTGGTGCCGTTGCCGCGTACATAGTAGTACGCCTCGCCGCGCGGCTGCTCAATCACAACCTCGCCACGCGCGCCGTCAGCCGGCGTAAGCTTGGTGCGCCCGCCGATGCCGTCGTGCGGAATCTTGCCCACAAGCTCCTTAATGATGTCCATGGCCTGCATGACCTCGGCACAACGCACCTGGCAGCGGGCATAGCAGTCGCCGTCGGTCGCCACGATAGGCTCAAACGCGGCCAGGTCCGCATAGGCACCGTCGCCGAACATGCGCACGTCGTAATCCACGCCCGAAGCGCGCCCGAATGGGCCGACCATCGACAGATCAAGCGCGTCCTTCTTGCTGATCACACCCACGCCATGCAGGCGCTCGCCGCAGCTGTTGTCGTCCAAAAACGTATGCACCAGGGCCTCGTAGTCGGGACGCATGGCATCGAGCGTCTGCACAATACCCGCCAGCTCAGAGTCCTCAATATCGTGCTTAAGGCCGCCGATCTCGTTAATCGAAAGGATCACGCGGCCGCCGCACGTGCTCTCAAAGATCTTGAGAATCTGCTCGCGCAGGGTCCACGAACGATAGAACAGCGCCTCGAAGCCAAAGGCATCGGCGAGCAGGCCCAACCACAGCAGATGCGAGTGGATGCGCGAAAGCTCATGCAGAATGGCGCGGATATACTGCACGCGGCCGGGCACCTCGATGTCGAGCATGCGCTCGCAGGCGCTGGCATAGCCGCAGCTATGGCCCACGGCGCAAATGCCGCAGATGCGCTCGGCGATGTAGCCAAACTGGTGCATATCGCGCTTTTCGGTGAGCTTCTCGAGTCCGCGGTGCACAAAGCCGATCTGCGGAATTGCCTCGATGACGCGGTCATCCTCGATCACCAGGTCCAGATGAAGCGGCTCGGGCAGCACCGGGTGCTGCGGGCCAAACGGAATAACGGAGCGATGTGCCATGGACCTTACGCCTCCTTTTTCTGCTTGTCGCGGGCGGCCTTGGCGGCAAGCGCCGCGCGGACCTTGGCCGCTTTCTCGGGATCCATGGCGGCGAGCTTTGCCTCCATCTCGGCAGCCTTGAGCGCGGCCTTCGCAGCGGCATCGTCATGTTGAGCATCGGAGCCGGCAGCCGCAGCGGGCTGAGCGACGGCAGCGTTCACAGCATCGCCGGCACCCGCGACGCCCTCCCCTGCAGCAGCGGCGGCAACGGCCTTCTCGGCTACGGCCTTGCGTGCCTTGGCCTCGGCGGCGGCACGGACCTTCATGGCCTTCTCGCGCGCGGCCTTCACCTCGGGCGTGATGACGCTCATGGGCTCGGCAGTCGAAACCTGGTAGAAAAAGCCCTTAAAGTCAACCTGCATGTCGGTGATGGCAAGACCAAAAAGGTCATGCGCCTCATTTTCAAACGGAAATACCGCCGGATAGTACGAGCTGATGGACGGAATCTCCTGGTACTGATCAATTCCCTCAACCACCAGGTTCTCGATCGCATAGTTTCCGTCCCGCGCGATCTGCTCTTGCACAGCACGAACGTTGATAAACGTATAGACCAGGCGATACGATCCGTCGTCCACACAGCGCTCGGCATGCATCTGCACAAAGCGTGCGCCGACGCCCTTGAGCGCCTGGACATGCGGCAGGAGCTCGTCGATCCCGACGGTGGTATAGATAGCCTTTTGCATTACTCGGCCTCCTTTGCAGCGGCGGGCGTCTCAGCAGGTGCATCGCCAGCGGCGGGTGCGGCGGGCTTCCCAGCAGGCGCGTCACCGGCACCGTCAGCCCCGGCCCCCGCAGCCACAAACCCGTCCTCGCCCAGCTCAACGCCACCGTCCCAGGTTGCGGCACCGCCCACGGTGAGTGGATCGCCACCGGCGCGCATCACGGCCTCCTTCTGATCCAGGATGCCGCATGCCTCCACAATGGCATCGATCACCGTCTCGGGGCGAATGGCGCACCCGGGCGCGTACACGTCCACGGGGATCGCGCGGTCCACGCCGCCGATCACGTTATAGGCATCGCGGAACACGCCGCCCGAGCACGCGCAAATGCCGCAGGCCACCACGCACTTGGGCTCGAGCATCTGGCTGTAGATCTGACGCACGACGGGCAGGTTCTGGGCATTGACCGACCCCGTCACCAAAAAGATATCCGCATGCTTGGGGTTGCCGGTGTTGACCACGCCAAAGCGCTCCGCATCGAACAGCGGCGTGAGCGAGGCCAGCACCTCGATATCGCATCCGTTGCAGCTCGAGCCGTCGTAATGAATAACCCACGGCGAGCGCGACATTTTATGATCCATGGATGCCGCCTCCTAAATAAACACGTCGACGAGGATGGGCATAAGGTTGAGCAGGCCAAACACCAGCGCCACGCCCCATCCGAGCTTAAAGCAGCTGCGCCAAGTGCTGCGCGCGAAGGTGTTGTCGATCAGGACCTCGACAAAGTACGTCGCGGCCATCACGACCAGGGCGACCACCCAGCTCACCGGGTTGTCCCAAACAAAGAACATGCCCACCCACATCAAAAACAGCACGGTCTCGCACCAGTGCATAAGGGTCATCTTGGCCAGCGTGCCGCCGCTCATCTCGGTGGCGACGCCCTGGACGATCTCCTGATGCGCGTGATGCGAGTACGAAAGGTCAAACGGCGACTTGCGCAACTTGATGGTAAGCACCGCGAGCAGCGCGAGGAAAATGGGCGCGCTGTACACGATGATGGGGGCCGACTGCCCCGTCACGGCGATGGAATCGAAGCTGTCGGTGGCAAGGTACAGGCCCACGCTCATCAGCAGAACGGCAGGCTCGTAACTCATAACCTGCAGCAGCTCGCGGTCGGCGCCGACCTGGGCAAACGGGCTTTGCGTCGAGGCGGACGCCAGCACCACAAAGATCGCGGCGAGCGTCACCATAAAGGCGCACAGCAGCGTGTTGGAGCCCGACACAAAGATGCCGCCGCCCACGACGGTAAAGATGAGCGCGCACGCCATATAGGTATCGTCCATGGTATTTACGCTAGCGGGGGCCTTGCGCAGCAGCTTGGCAACGTCGTAGAAGGGCTGCAGCAGGCGCGGGCCCACGCGGCCCTGCATACGGGCGGACAGCTTGCGATCGATGCCGTCGATCAGGCCACCAACCAAAGGCGCCAGCAAGGCAAACGCCACGGTGCCAATAAAAATGCCCACGACGCCCGAACCTTCAAAATACTTGCCGCGCAGCACCGAAGGCGCGCTCATGGCAAGCCGCTCGGGCCCAATCCACGCGCAACACAGCAGCGCAAACAAGATAATGCTGCAGCACACGACGCTACCCGCGGGGCCGATGCGCTTCTCGCCAAGGGCGTCCTCCGAGTACCAATTGCGCTTTTCGGCCTTCACCTCGTGTCCCATCGAGCCGCGGAAATGGCGATATTTGTCGGTTCCCACGCCCGAAAGGTACACGTTGACGCGCGGCTTATTGCTCACGCGGAACGACGTCAGCAGCACCACGGCGATAAACGCCACGATAACCACCATCAGATACATTGCGTCCTTGCCGATAACGTACGGCACGCGGCCAAACACCATGGCGAGGTAAGGCGACACCAGACCGCTCGAGATGAGCGGGAAGGCTACGCAGCACAGAATCAGCAGCGCGGCGATGGTGTTGAGCGCCATCCATTCGGTCTTATGGACATTGACCTCAACGTTTTGAGCCGTGGGGTCGACGCCCGAAAGCTTGGCAAGCCACTTGCCCCAGAAGTAAAACGTCGCGGCCGAGCCAAAGGCAAGCACCATGATCATGAGCACGTTGCCGGTCTGCGCGAACGCCACCAGGGCGCCCCACTTGGACACGAGCATGCCAAACGGCGCCACAAACATGCCCATGATGCCCAGCATCATCAGGCGCGTCAGGTGCGGCATGCGGCTGAACATACCGTCCATGTCCTCGATATTGCGGCTGCCGATATGATGCTCGGCCGTGCCCACGCACAGGAACAGCAGCGACTTTGCCACCGTGTGGAACAGGATCAGGAAGATGGCCGCCCATACGGCCTCGGGCGCGCCGACGCCCAGGCAGGCACTGATGAGGCCCAAGTTGGAAATGGTGGAGTACGCGAGCACGCGCTTGGCGTTGCTCTGCGAGATGGCCATGAGGGCAGCGAGCAAAAACGTGATGGCACCCACACTCGTGACCATAAAGCCGGTCACGGGATAGATGGCATAGAGCGGGCTCAGCTTGACCATCAGAAACACGCCGGCTTTGACCATGGTTGACGAGTGCAGCAGGGCGCTCGTGGGGGTGGGGGCAACCATGGCACCGAGCAGCCAGGTATGGAACGGCATCTGCGCGGCCTTGGTGAGTGCGGCGAGCGACAGCAGGATGACCGGCATCACCAGCAGCGCGGATTGCGCGGTTCCGGCGCCGGAAAGCTCGATCATGCCCGAGATGGTCAGCGGCATGCCGTTAACGTGCAGGTACATGAGTCCGGCCAAAAACGCGATGCCGCCCAGCATGTTGAGGATGATCTGGGTGAAGGCGTTTTTAATGGCCTCGGGCGTACGCGTGTAGCCGATCATAAGGAACGAGCACACGGTGGTGATTTCCCAGCCGCAGAACAGCCACTCAAGGTTGTCGCTCGTCACGATGACGAACATGGCCGAGAGGAACAGGAACATAAGCGCCAGGAACTGCGGGCGACGGTCGGGCGCGGTCTGCCCGCGCAGCGCTGCCTCGTGCTCGTCGTGGGCCTGGAAGTCCTTCATGTAGCCCAGGGCGTACACGCAGATCAGGCTGCCGACGATGCCGACGGCAAGCACCATGATCACGCTCATGTAGTCCAGGTAGAGCGGCGTCGCCGTGACGGCTTCGGCCGCGGGCAGCGTCATGGCTGCAAAGGCAACGGAGCCCACTAGCTGTACTACGCCGAGCACACCGGTAAGCGCGTTCCTATATTTGTACGCGTTGTACAGGATAACGGCGCACAGAATTACGTCGATGACGGAGCTGATGATCGAGAGCACATGCGAGGTGCCGGGGGCAACCTCAAAGCTCTGCGGACCCGTGACAAAAAACATGACGGCGACTACAACTGTCACCGCCATAATAATGCCGGAACCTATGAGCCCCACCGCATCGCGGGCGCGGTCACCGCGCGCAAGCAGCATGCCCAGCGCCGGTACCAGCGGAAACAGGGTAAGGAAATACAGTAGCGTCATACCATCACTCCCCCATGCAAAAACGCTGCAATTGTTTAACGTTATAGCTCAATTGAGGAGCAATGGCGGCAGGTTTTCGGTCAACTGGGGAGTTTTAGGCGTACGGGGCAAGGGCGTGTCCGCTTTGGAGCAGAGAGGCGACGCTCCCCCTATTGCAGCGATGGGCGCGCGGGCACTGCACGCGGTTTATTGGCCACTTTGAAGGATGTCCCGATAGGCACGCGGCGATCCGAAAAGTTGGCACGGCAAGAAAAATGCGCCCCCGTGGGCGCACCATCCCGTTCGCTATTCCGCCTTTTTAACGCGCGGCTTGCGACCCCGCGGCTTATCGACCAGCGCCGCCTCGCCGCCGTCGCGGTACAGGCGGCACCAAGCCTTGACCGAAGACTCGCTGGTGATCTTGTGCTTGATCATGGCCTCGCGAACCGTCAGGCCGTTTTCCAGACGATCCTTAACCACGGCGAGCTTTACGTCGTACGAATAGGTGTGATGGCGAGCGCCCGCGTTGAGCACAGCGTCGGCACCGCCCACGGCATATGCACGGGCCCACTGACGAGCCGTGGCCTGGGGAATGCCGAGCTTTGCAGCGAGGGCGCGGTGACCGACCCCCTCTTGGAGGATCTCGACGGCACGCTGCCTAACCTCGGGCGCATGCGTGCGAGTCCTAGTTGCTTCCGACATACCTGCCACTTCTTAGCCTTAACCGTTAATCTGCTTTCTTACGTGCACGCTAGATAGTAGCATTTTGCTGTTTGCTCAAAGTAGTTAATTAAAATAGACGCGGCGTTATCTGGGCATTTGACACCTATTTACGACATTTCTTTATCGATTATTTACGCTGGTAGCTAGCTCGCAGCTAATCGTCATTCGTTTGCCAACAAAATTGACATCTCTTTATGTCCTTTGGTCTAGAGGGAATAATTATTAACCCCTCCCCCAATAATTTTGAGCGGCCTGCAGGGCAGTGACGCCTCACTCCTCATGATTACCGCGCATTGCCATCCACCCGAGCAAAACAAAAAGGACGGGACCTGCTGCGCTTGCAGACCCCGCCCCGGTTGACACCCGATGGGACGCAGTCGGGCGAGGCGGGTCCGTGCTGCCGCCCCGCCTGGCCGCGATGTTCAACTACAGCTCGTTGGCCGCGTGATACGCCGTGCGAATGGCACTCGCAATGTCGGCGGTGCGCTCGCCCGAGCAGTCGCCCACGCAGGTCACGGGCACCGTCACGCCGTCCAGGTCAAACGCGTTGGCCTTGGAACCCACGGCCATCACCACGTAATCGCAGGCGATTTTCACCGGCTCCTCGGCGCCGTCTTCGGCAGTACGTACAGCCTCCACGCCCTCGTCGGTAATGGCGGTCAGGCGGGTCTTCACGTGCTGCTCCACGTTGTGCTCTGCAAAGTCGCTCATGATCAGCGGCAGAATGGTCTCGGACTCGCCCGCGGCAATCTTGTCGAGCATCTCCACGATCGCCACCTCGCAGCCGTGCTGCAGCAGGTACTCGGCAGTCTCGGTGCCCACCAGGCCACCGCCAATGACGGCGACGCGGCCCGCAAGCTCCACCTTGCCGGCCAGCACGTCCCAGCCCGAGACGACCTTCTTCGAGTCGGCACCCGGAACGGGGATAACCACGTCGTGCGCACCCACGGCCACAATCGCGGCATCGGCTGCGTTGAGGTCCTCAGCGGTAGCGACGTGGTTGAGCTCGACCTTCACGCCCAGGCCAGGCAGAATCTTCTCGTAGTACTCGACCGAGCGCATGATCTCGTCCTTGCGCGGGGGCGCGGCCGCCAGCACAATCTGCCCGCCCAGATGGTCGCTCGCCTCGTAGACAGTCACATCGTAGCCGCGCTTGGCCGCCACGCGTGCGGCCTCCAGGCCGGCAATACCGCCGCCCACCACGGCGATCTTCTTGTCGCCCTCGCCCGGCTTAATGGCGATGGTCGCCTCGTCGCCGTTCTCGGCATTGAGCACGCACGAGATGTACTTGCGGTTTTGAATCGCATCGACGCAACCCTTGTTGCAGTTGAGGCACTCGCGGATGGGTTCGCCCGTGGCAGCCTTCAGCGCAATGTCGGGATCGCACATGAGCGAGCGGCCATAGGCGACGATGTCGGCCGCGCCGTCTTCCAGGATCTTCTCGCCGGCCTCGACCGAGACTACACGGCCGACGGTTGCCACCGGCACGGAGACCAGGGCCTTAACGCGCTCGGCCACGGGCAGCGTCCAGTTGTAGGGCATGGCGCCCATGGGCGGAATGGTGTCGCCCATGTTGCCGGTGTGGTTGGCCTGCGCGACCTGGATCATGTCGATGCCCGCGCCCTCGAGCAGCTTGGCGAACTCGCAGGCCTCGTCAGGCTGCAGGCCGCCCTTGCCGCGCGGCGTGCCGTCGGGGTTCTCCATAATCACGGGGAGCTTGTACTCCACCATCAGCTGCGGCGCGGCTTCCTTAATGGCAGCGACGACCTCCAGCGCGTAGCGGACGCGGTTCTCGAACGAGCCACCGTACTCGTCGGTGCGCTGGTTGAGGATGGCCGAGCACAGCGAACCCACCAGGCGGTCGCCGTGGACCTCGATGGCGTCGATGCCAGCCTGCTGCGCGCGGGCAGCCGAGGCGGCGATGGCCTCCTTGATCTGGGTGAGCTGCTCTACGCTCGCCTCGTTCACGAAGTGCTGCATATCGTGGTGCAGCTTGGCGTATGCCTGGTTGCGGATCTCGTTGGACTCGGCCATCTTGGCAGCAAAGGTCTCCTCGTCGCCGGCGGCCTTGGCCTCCTGCGCGGCCTTGGCGGCAGCCATGGAGCCCATGACCATGCGGCCGACACCGGGCACGTCGTACTCGGGGTGGAACAGCTGCAGCGCGACCTTGGCACCGTGCTTGTGAACGGTGTCGGCCAGGGCCTTAAACGTGGGGATTTGGGCGTCGGTTGCCAGCTTGGGCGTGGGGCTTGCGGTCATGACGGGAGCGACGTCGCCGATGACGATGTAGCTCACGCCGCCACGGGCCAGGCGCTCGTAAAAAGCCAGGCTGCGCTCGCCAATGGAACCGTCGCGCTCCTCGTAGCCGGTGGTAAGCGGCGGGAACATAATGCGGTTCTTGAGCTCAAGGGGGCCAACCGT
The DNA here is from genome assembly GCA_902465265.1 of uncultured Collinsella sp. Lineage (GTDB taxonomy): Bacteria > Actinomycetota > Coriobacteriia > Coriobacteriales > Coriobacteriaceae > Collinsella. Next base: position 28,141 of record CABQMF010000002.1, read on the forward strand.
AATGGGCTGGAGCAGCTTGGATGCAGGTGCGGTCATGGATATTCCTCTCTTGTAGGCGCGGCGGCGATGGTGCCGCGTAGTTGTCTAGAGGATATGGCATGGGGGCACAGCAGCACAACGGAAATCGGCGGATAGCAGGCAGCGGCTGGTGGATGGGGCGGGACCGGCTGCCGGTTTGTCTCGATCTGTAACAGTTACTCGGCAAAACCGGGGTCTTACTGTTACAGATTGAGACAAACGGGAGCGTTCCGTCGGAAAATCTCGATCTGTAACATCTAGACCCACTTTTGGCCTCCACCTGTTACAGATCGAGACAAACCAAACCCGTCTGCCAGAAAATCTCAATCTGTAACAACAACTCGGCAAAATCCGTCCCTCGTGTTACAGATTTAGACAAACGGAGACCGTCCTGCCGAAACATCTCGATCTGTAACACCTAGCCGCCCAAATCGGGTCTAGATGTTACAGATCGAGATTTTGTTTGAGAGACCGAGAATTGGACCGAAAACACGGTCCCGGAATAACAAAAAAGCTCGCCGGCTAGGCCGACGAGCTGCAAGTTCTTGGTCGCGGGGGCAGGATTTGAACCTACGACCTCCGGGTTATGAGCCCGGCGAGCTACCAGACTGCTCCACCCCGCAATGTCTGGGCGCCTCATGTGCGCAAGAAAGAATATTACGTGGGAGTTCGGTAAACGGCAAGGAAAATCTCGTAGAGCATAATTCCTTCATATTTAAACCCCTCAGCCCCTATCACCGTAAACGAATCACAGCCGAGCGCCGTCGGCGGCGCGTATACAATGGTGCGCGTCCTTTTACGCCGACACCTGGAGTAGACATGCTGCTCGCTATCGATATGGGAAACACGCAGACGGCCATGGGCCTGTTTGACGGAGACGAGCTGGTGCAGTCGTGGCGTATGCCCACCGACCGCTCCTTTACCGCCGACGAGATCCACGTGCGTCTGATGGGCTTCTTTAAGATGTACGACCTTTCGCTCGGTGCGGTCGACGCGATCGCCTTTGCCGGCGTGGTGCCGCAGCTCTCGCGCGAGTGGCACGCCGTGGCCGACCGCATCGCGGCGGACGCCATCGTCATTGGGCCGCAGACGGCGGCCGTGACCAAGCTGCGGGCGGCACGCCCCCAGGCCGTTGGTGCCGACCGCATCGCCAACGCCGTCGCTGCCGAGACCTTCTACGGCGCTCCGGCGATCGTGGTGGACTTTGGCACCGCAACCAATATCGACGTCATCGACGAGGACGGCTATTACATCGGCGGAGCGATTGCGCCGGGTATCCGCATTTCGATGGACGCGCTCGCCGCCCGAGCCGCCAAGCTCGCCAGCGTTCCGCTCGAGGCACCCGAGCACGCCATCGGCCGTGATACCGAGGAGTGCATCAAGGTCGGCGCCGTAACGGGCGCCGCCGCCATGGCCGAGGGCCTGGTCGCGCGCATGAAACGCGAGCTGGGGCGCGAGGACGCCACCGTTATCGCCACGGGCGGCCTCGCCAGCATCGTCGCCGATTCGACCGACGCCTTCGACGTGGTCGACGGCCAACTCACCATCAAAGGCATCTGCGAAATCTACCGCCGCATGCAGAAGCTGGGGTAGGACGGGGACCTAAGTCGAGCACGCCCGATGCCACAGTCCCCCGCAAACGTTCGCCAAGCCTATTCCTCAAAAACGAAAATTTTTCAGTTTTGAGGAATAGAACCGAGATGCCGTCCTGCAGTCATGCGAAAGCCCTCCCCGGTGCAGGCCGAGGAGGGCTTCGCTGTCATCGTTATCTTTGAGCGCGGGCGCCTCGCGTCACAGACCGCGAATGCGCACGGCCTCGGGCGGAAACTCTTGCTCGCCGGCGTCGGTCTTGATGGTCGCGCGGCCCCAGATGTCCAGGCCCGCAAACACGCCGACCGCGAGCGGCAGGCCGTTGGGCGACACCGCCGCAACTTGGCGGCCCAGCAGCGGCACCATATCGAAGTACTCGCCCAGCACCGGGGCCAGCGGGCCGGCAGCGCCCTGTGGCGTGTTGGCGGCAACCGCCCAGACGCCAACGCGAGCGAGCACCGCCGCGGCCAATGCCTCGATCAGCGCCTCATCGGCCATATCCACGCCGAGCTCGCTCAGTGCCGAACGCTCAATATCCACCGTCACGGCACCGAACATGCCCGCGGCACCGGCACCACCGTTGACGGCGACGCGCACGAGCGACGTCTCAAACGCAGGCGCGCCGCACACGATGTCGCTCGGCCACTGGATGCCCACTTTGCCGGCAAGCCCCAGGCCCGGCGTTGCGGCCGTGCCCGCGAGCGCGTCCATCATGCCCATTGCGGCCACAAACGGCAGGCCGTGGAAGGCGTGCATGTTCACATCGGGGCGCACGACCAGCGAAAACGTCAGCGATGCATCGCCCGCGCTCCACGCGCACCAGCCCGCGGACATGCCTTCGCGGCCCGCGTCACGCGCCGCGTCGAGCTCGGTACCGGCGGCAACAGCATTCATCTCGATCATCTACATACGCCCCAATTCGCCCACGATATGGCCCACGCGATCCTCGGGCTCCTTGACCTCGACGCCGTTGTAGCGGAAGAACCGCGCCGGGTCGTGCATCAGGTCCTCGAGCGGCACCAGCACAAAGTCTCGTTCGCCAATGAGCGGATGCGGCAGGCGCAGCTTCTTGCCGCCGTGGGTCTCGCCGTCCATCCACAGCAGATCCAAGTCGATGGTGCGCGGGCCGTTTGCCTTGGCCTTTTTGGAGCGGTCGCGCCCCAGCTCGGCCTCGATCTTCATAAGCTCGTCGAGCAGCACCAGCGGAGCCAGCTCGGTCTTGATCTCGATGACGGCGTTGGCAAACGCGTCCTGGCGCGTCTCGTAGGCCGGCTCGCTCTCGTAGATGCGCGAGCAGTTGGACACGCAGGTGAGCGGGATTTCGGCGATCATGTCGCGCGCAGCGCGGATGTTGTCGCAGCGATGCCCCAGGTTGGAACCCACGGCCACAAACGCGCGGCGCGGCTGCGGCTTGGCAACGGCCCAGTAACCGTTCAGGAACTGCGCAAAGCCCGCAACGTCGTGCACGCGCACAATGTTGGCGCCGGCCTGGATGGCGCCCAGGCACACACCAAACGTGGCGGCATCGCGCGCGGCGGCCTCGGTCACGCCCGAGACGGCGCCCACAAATCGCTTGCGCGACACGGCGCACATGAGCGGATAGCCCAGCGACGCCATCTTGGCGGTCTCGCGTTGGATGACGATGTCTTCGTTGGCCGTCTTGCCAAAGCCCGGGCCGGGATCGATGCAGATACGGTCGCGCGACACGCCGGCATGGATGAGCGTACGGGCCTGGTCGGACAGAAAGCCCATGACGCGGCGCATGATGGGCGCAGAATCGGGCAGGGTAAAGCGGCGGAGCTGCGAGGTGGGCACGTAGGCTTCCTCGCGGCGGGCGCTGCGGCGCATCATGGCGGCCAGGTGGTCGCTGGGCTCTGGTGCGGCTTCGGTAGCTGCGGGCACGGTCTCGGGCTCTGCAGTCTCGGCGGCAGGAGCGGTCTGCTCGGCAGCCGGCGTCTCTGGCTCGGACTCGGGCGCGGGCTCCGGTTCGCCAAACGGCAGCGAGGGCTGTACCACACCGCCCGGAAGCTTGGCCTCAACCTTGGGCTCGCCCAGCAACTTGCCGCGACGGCGACGGGCCGGCTTCTCGGCCTCGCGCGCGGCCTCGGCAGCCGCTTCGCGTGCCTTCTCGGCAACAAACGCCGCAGCCGAGGTATCGAGCTGCACCGTCGCGTGTGTGCGTGCGGGCGCGGCGACCTCGCCGGCGTGCATTACGATGACGCCGCAGGTGCTCGTCTTAACGAACTCAACCATCTTGGGATCGGTGAAGCCCGTCACGTCGTTGACAATCGAAGCGCCGCAGCGCACGGCCGCCTTGGCAACCGCCACATGACGCGTATCGATCGAGACGATGGCGCCCTCTTTGGCAAGCGCGCGCACGACGGGCAGCACGCGACGCGCTTCCTCGTCGGGGTTGACCGGGGTAAAGCCGGGGCGCGTGGACTCACCGCCCACGTCGATGATGTCGGCACCGCTATCGAGCATCGCCAGGCCGTACTCGATAGCGGCATCCTGGTCAAAGTGCTCACCGCCGTCGCTAAACGAATCGGGCGTCACGTTGAGGACGCCCATGATGCGCGGACGGTCAAAGCTGAGCTCGTACTTTCCGCACCGCCATGTCTTGCTGTCGTTCGCCATGAACATCCTCCTAAAATGCCCACGCCGCCGCGCTCGGGCGCTGGCGGCGGGGTCGCTTTGCAATCAGTCTTTCTATTGTATCCGCGCGCGCGGGCTAGAACGCAAACGCGGCCGCGATGTCGCAAGAAATCAGCAGGTCGGCATTTGCATTCTGATCGGTGGGCGCCAAATTGCAAATGGCCAGCGTATCGCCAGTAAAGTAACGCGTGAGGCCCGCCGCCGGATACACCACGAGCGAGGTCCCGCCCACGACGAGGGCGTCGGCTGCGGCGATGGCAGCAACGGCGCCGGTAAGCACACGCTCATCGAGCGGTTCTTCGTAGAGGACCACATCGGGCTTGATGCGACCGCCGCACGCAGGGCACACGGGCACGCCCGCGGCGTCCTCGTGCTCGCGCGCGCAAATCCATTCGGCGCTGTAGACCGCGCCGCACGTCTGGCAGATATTGCGGTGGACCGAGCCATGCAGCTCAAACACGCGCTGCGAGCCGGCCATCTGGTGCAGGCCGTCGATATTTTGCGTCACCACGGCGTCGAGCTTGCCGGCGCGCTCCAGCTCCGCCAGCTTGGCGTGGCAGTGGTTGGGCTTGGCGTCAAGGGAGATCATCTTGGTCCGGTAGAAGTCGAAAAACTCCGCCGGATGCGCCCCGTAGAAGCTGTGCGAGAGCATAGTCTCGGGCGGATAGGAAAACCGCTGGTGATACAGACCGTCCACGCTACGGAAATCGGGGATGCCACTCGCCGTGGAAACGCCCGCGCCGCCAAAGAAGACCACGTGGCTATGGGTTTCGAACAGCTCCGCCAGCGCAGCGGAGGCCTGTTTGGAATCTGTTATCGCTTGCGTCATTGTTTGACCTCCGTCCATGTTGGTCGGGGCGACTGCGATTGCGCCGTCGCCCGCGGGGCCCGCCCCGCCTCTGTTGCGTTAATCTTAAGCCTGCCAACCCCGTCGAAAGGACACCATGCCTCAGACTTACACGTTCGCCTCGTGGAACGTCAACGGCCTGCGCGCCGTGCTCAAAAAGGACCCGAGCTTTATCCAGATCGCGCAAGAACTCGACGTCGATATCTTGGCGCTGCAGGAGACCAAGCTGCAGGAGGGCCAAGTCGATATCGACCTGCCCGGCTATCACCAAACCTGGAGCTACGCCGAGCGCAAGGGCTACTCGGGCACCGCGGTCTTTAGCCGCCAAGAACCGTTGCGCGTGCTGCACGCCGATGCGCTGCTACCCTACGCCGGCGAGGGTGGGGCCGCCGAGCTCGTCGCCCAAGCCGCGACCGAGGGCCGCGTCTGTGCGCTCGAGTTCGACAAGTTTTGGTTCGTGGACGTCTATACGCCCAACGCCCAAAACGAGCTCGCGCGCATCGATGTACGCATGGCCTGGGACGATGCCTATCGCGCCTTTTTGAGCGCGCTTGAGCGCGAAACCGGCAAGCCCGTCGTAACCTGCGGCGACTTTAACGTGGCACACGAGGAGATCGACCTTAAGAACCCCAAGTCCAACCGCGGCAACGCCGGCTTTTCGGACGAGGAGCGCGGCAAGTTCACCGAGCTGCTCGACGCCGGTTTTACCGACACCTGGCGCGCGGCCAATCCGGACGTCGAGGGCGTCTACAGCTGGTGGAGCTACCGCTTTAATGCCCGCAAGAACAACGCAGGCTGGCGCATCGACTACTTCCTGGTAAGCGACGCAATCGCCGGCAACGTACGCGACACCGGCATCCGCGGCGACATCTTCGGCAGTGATCACTGCCCCGTCACCCTCACCCTGGAGCTCTAACCCCCAAACGATCCCCCGGGAACGGAGGAAAACAGACCATTTTCACCTCGCGAGGGCATCCACGCGACCCACCCGCCACGAAATCGGCCCATCTACTACGTTTGAGCTACTACCCTCAACCACAGCGAACAACGCAAAAAGAAAACCGCAGGTAGAAAGCCTGCGGTTTTTCATAAAACACGGTTGTGCTTGGGGGTGTCGGGCTAAACGTAGTAGATGGGCCAGTTTCGTGGCGAGCGCCGTCAACTGATTCCCTGGGGACGTCTGGGAACGGAAGAAAACGGATCATTTTGGCTCTCTGAGGGCCACGACGCCTGTCATATCAGCCGGCCATTCCAAAACTATGCCGGTTTACGGGGCTGAATCACGAACCCCCAGCCATACGCGATTCCGAAATAATAAAACCGCAGGTAAACGGCTTGCTCTATTTCGAAAAAAGCTGGTATGGTCTGCCTGTGCCAATGTGGCCCCGTAAACCGACATAGTTTTGATATGACACCAAGGCAGTATTGATTCTCGCCCCGGCGCAACCGCCACTACAGCCCGTACTTCACGACGACGCGGTTGATGCGGCGACACCAGGGCTTGTACAGGGCGGCCAAAAACACGCAGGTCGCGAGGCCGTGCGTGATATCGAACGGTACGGCGGTAGCAAGACGCGCCACGGCGCCCGCCCACGTGAGCGGCTGCACAAAACCGATGATGTCATACGCGTTGATCACGACGCCATACAGCAGGCCCGAGGCAAAGCCATACGCCAACAGCGCCGGCATTCGCACGGTTCCATCCGCACGGTCGAACGCGCCCGCATGCGCCAGCGCGCCGCCAACATAGCCAACCAGACCCCAGGCATACATCTGCCATGGCGTCCACATGCCCTGCCCAAAAAAGAAATTGCTGGTCAGCGCCGCCAGCGCGCCGACCATAAAGCCGTTACGACGACCGAGTGTCGCCCCGGCGATAATGGCGATGGCGCTCACAGGTTTAAAGTCGGGAATGGGGCCAAACAAGATGCGCCCCGCTGCGGCCAACGCCGCCAGAACCAGCGTTGGCATAATCTGGCGCAAGCCCGGGCGCGACGCCTCGTAGCCCGCAAAAAACAGTGCAAGCACGAACGCCACCACGACAAGCATGGCAAGCGCCGCCTGCTCAATGCCCGCCAGCAACGCCGCAGTCATCACTGCCGGCACCGCCAGGAGCAGCGGAATCTCCATTTTTGTGAGTAGGCGCGAGGCGCGATGATCCGTCATCCCATCACGCCCTGTAGAACACGTTGTCGGCAAAGAAATCTGCCGGAGGCTCCATGCAGGCGATCTCGCCGTCAAACATCATGGCGACGTCGTCGGACACCTGCTCGGCAAAGTCCAAGTCGTGCGTGGCAATGACGACGGTGCCGCCAGCCTGCGCATGCTCGCGCAGGGCTCGGGCGATAATACAGCGACTTGCCAGGTCAAGGCCCTTGGTGGGCTCATCAAGCAGCAGCAGCTCCGGACCAATCAGCAGCAGCTTTGCCAACGCAAGCAGCTGGCGCTGTCCGCCCGAAAGATCGTACGGGTGACGCGCCTCCAAGCCCGCCAGGCCCAGGCGCGTTGTCTGCTCCTGTGCTGCGGCCTCGTCGTATCCGCAGGTCGAAGCCCATTCCATCAGCTCGTCGCGCACCGTTTCGGCGACCAGCAATGCCTTGGGATTCTGTGGCAGCAGCGCCGCCGAAGCCGTCCCACGCACCATGCGGCCACGCTGCAGCTTAGCCGTCTTGGCCAGCACTGAGAGCATCGTCGACTTGCCGCAGCCGTTTCCGCCCACGACCGCATGCACCGCGCCGGCTGAAAACGTCACATCGAGCCCGCGCAGCACCCAACCGCCCACGCGATCGTAGCGAAACCAGCCTTCCGACAGGGTGGTAGCCGACCCACCGTGCATTTTTTGGAGTATTCTGCTTCCATCCGTGCGTGGGAAGGCTTCCGAGCCGTTCTCGAGCGACGTTTGCGCCACAAATTCGGACGATTTGTCCAATTCCGAACTTTTTTTCGCGCTCGATACGTCCCCGGGCGGCTCCAAAGAGCCCAAATTGTCCTCACGCCTGCTGAATACTCCGTTTTTTGCACATCGGATGGCACCCCACCCCAACATGTCATCGGAAAACAGCGGCTCTCGGCGTCCCAAAGAAGCCATATCCGCCACCTCGCGCACGCGATCGCCCTCAATCCGGTACGCACACGTCGCATACTCGAGCATCGGCCGCGGTTGATGCGTAGCCACAACAACCGTGCAGCCCAACTCGCGATTCACGCGAAACAGCGCGTGCAGAAAATTCTTCTCGGCAACGGGATCGAGCTGAGACGTGGGCTCGTCGAGTAACAGCACACGCGGACGCAGCGCCAGGACGGCGGCAAGCGACAGCAGCTGCTTGCGGCCACCCGAAAGCGTATCGGTATCGCGATGAAGCCAGTCCTCCAGACCAAAGAAATAGCTGGTCTCGGCAACACGGCGGCGCATCTCGTCGCGCGACATGCCTAAGTTTTCCAGGCCAAACGCCATCTCGTGCCACACAGACTCGCACACAATCTGGTTCTCAGGATCCTGGAACACGTAGCCCACGCGCTCCGCCGACGCGCGCACGTCCATGTCGGCAACGTTCTCGCCCAGCACGAGCAGTTCGCCAGCGCGCTCGCCCGCCGGAGCAATCTCGGGCTTGAGCAGCGAGAGCAGCGTCGACTTACCCGATCCGGTACCGCCAACAAGCAGCGCAAATGCACCCTGGGGAACAGACCAGTCGAGCCCCTCGAGCACCGCAGCATCGGCCCCGGGGTAGGCAAAGCTCAGGCTCCGCACCTCAATCGCCGGCATATCCGGGCCGCACGCCGCGCCCGACACCGGGCCCCTATCCAACCGAGCCATCAGCCGAACCTCTTCTCATCGATCGCACGCAGCACGCAGGGCAGCACCATCCAGGCAGCGTACACGACATAGCCCAGCCACGGCGCGGGCACCGAAAGCTGCGGGTAAAACGAATACTGCGTTGTCGCGGTCCATGCCACTGCCACCGCGGCGGCACCAAACAGCGCGAGCTCGACCAGCGCGGCAACGTCGCTGCGTCCCAGTCGATACCGCGCGTACGTCGTACGGCGCGACGCAGCACCCCACCCGCGCGAGCGCATGGCATCCGCGCGCTCAAGCGAATCTTCCATGCCCCAGCCCATCAGCACGCTCGACGCCCGCAGGCGCGATCGCACGGGATCGGCGGGCGCACGCCCCGGCACATCGATCGCGTCCTGCACCGCCAGCACCGTGCGGCCGCGGCGCAAAAACTGCGGGATAAGCCGCATACACATCGAGATCATGAGCGCGAGCACCGGCGCGGCGTTGCCCAACAGTGCGAGCACCTTGTCGTATTCGAGCATCGACGCCGCCGCCTCAAACCACAGCACGCTCGCCACAAACAGCCCGCCCATGCACAGGCCGTAAACCATGCTCTCCAGATACACCGCGCGCATGCCAATACGAAACAGCTCCGTCGAGCCCGAGGCGCTAAACAGCGGATTGAGCACCGCGATGATCAAAATCACTGGCAGCTGCCAGCGAAGCGCCCCCAACGTGCGCGCAGCACCGCGCGTCGCAAACCCGTACGCCAACCCACCCGCAAGCGACAGCGCGATCAACACCGGTTGCATCGAGAACATGGTGAGCCCCAACGTCAGCACCATGTAGAGCGCCGGAACTGCCGGATGCGACATCGAAAATGCCCCCACGGGCTCGGCGCCCGAACCCTCTCGTATGTTGTCCATAGGCATCCCCGCCCTCCCGCCAAATCACCGACGCCGAAGCACTGCCGGCACCGCCCGCAAGCAGCGCAAACACCACACCAGCGGCCCAAACCTCAGCTGCCGCGCATCAATCGTTACGCGCTCATCATATGCCTGCGGTATCATATTGCCACGTGTATCGTTTCCAAACACACGTCTCTATAACGTAACAGGAGATCACATGGACGCAACCGCAATTATCCTCGCCGCCGGCGAGGGCACCCGCATGAAGTCGAACCACTGCAAGGTTTCGCACAAGATCCTGGGCAAGCCCATGGTCCAGTGGATCGTCGACGCCACCATCAAGGCCGGCTGCAGCCGCGTCGTGGTCGTCATCGGCAGCCACGCCGACGAGATGCGCGCCCTCATCGATGGCGCCTATGCCAACAGCGCCACCAAGGTCGAGTGCGTCGAGCAGACCGAGCGCCTGGGCACCGGCCACGCCGTCAAGGTCGCGCTCGAGGCCTGCGGCATCACGCAAGGCCCCGTCGTCGTGCTCAACGGCGACCTGCCGCTCATCACCGCCGACACCGTCGCCAAGTTCGCGCAGACCGTCGCCACCGGCGAGCTCGCCTGCACCGTCATGACCATGACCCCGCCCGATCCCTTTGGCTACGGCCGCATCAAGCTGGGCGCCGATGGTCAGATCGAGCGCATCATCGAGCAGAAGGACTGCACGCCCGAGCAGGCCGCCACGCTGCTGGAGTGCAACGCCGGCTGCTACGCCTTCGACGGCGCGCAGCTTGCCGCCCACATCAACGAGATCGGCAACGACAACGCACAGTCCGAGTACTACCTGCCCGACATGCTCGAAATCCTCAAGGGTCACGGCCAGGCAGTCTCCATCTTCCACTGCGACGACTACCGCGACGGCCTGGGCGTCAACAGCCGCATCCAGCTCGCGCAGCTCACCGCCATCGCGCGCGACCGCATCAACGAGCACTGGATGGCCGAGGGCGTTACCTTCATCGACCCCACGCAGGCCTGGATCGGCCCCGACGCTACCATCGGCCGCGACACCGTCGTGTGGCCGCAGACGCATCTGATCGGCCACGTCACCGTGGGCGAGGAGTGCCAGCTCGGCCCCAACAGCCGCCTCACCGACACCACCGTCGGCAGTGGCTGCATCATCGATGAGACCATCGCCATCGAAGCCGTCATCGAGAACGGCGTCGACTGCGGCCCGCGCGCCTACCTGCGCCCGGGCACCCACATGCTCGACGGCTCCAAGGCCGGTACGCACGTGGAGATTAAGAAGTCCACGATCGGCGAGGGTTCCAAGGTGCCTCACCTGTCCTACATCGGCGACACCACCATGGGCTCCGGCGTCAACGTAGGCGCGGGCTCCATCACCTGCAACTACGACGGCGTCCACAAGCACAAGACCGTCATCGGCAAGGATGCCTTCATCGGTTCTGACACCATGATGGTCGCGCCCGCCCAGATTGGCGACGGTGCGCTCGTGGCCGCCGGCTCCGTCATCACCGAGCCGGTCCCGGCCGACGCACTCGGTCTGGGCCGCGCCCGTCAGGTAAATATTGAGGGCTGGGCCGCCGATTATCGCCGCCGTCTGCACGAGGACGACGAGGCATAACGTTTCGCCAAGCACAAAAGGAGCTGTTCCATGGGGACGGCTCCTTTTTCTATCGTGACCTGCGCGACCGGATGAGTGGTCGGTTCGTGTCCGTTGACGGTAAAGACGTTATCAAGACCCGATTAACCCCGCCGCACGGTTACAATGCAAAAAGGCATCTATATGGCATTCGATGTATAAAGGAGAAGGGTAATGCCGATTAATGATCCCGAGAAGTCGGAGAATATGCGCAAGTCCATCCGCGTGTATTCCGGTTCCTCCAACCGTCCCCTCGCTCAGAAGATCGCTGAGTACCTTGGGGTCGAGCTTTCGGGCCTTACGCTAAAGCAGTTCGCCAACGGTGAGATTTACGCCCGCTACGACGAGACCGTCCGCGGCGCCGACGTCTTCCTGATTCAGTCCGTGGCTGGCGGCAACGTCAACGACATGCTCATGGAGCTGCTCATCGCCACCGACGCTGCCAAGCGCGCATCCGCCCGCTCCATCACCGCCGTTATCACCCACTACGGCTATGCCCGCCAGGACCGCAAGGCCGGCCCGCGCGAGCCCATCACCGCCCGCCTCGTCGCCAACCTGCTCGAGCGCGCCGGTGTCGACCGCATCATCACCCTCGACCTGCACCAGGGTCAGATCCAGGGCTTCTTTGATATCCCGGTTAACCACCTGTCCGCACTGCCGCTGTTTGGCCAGTACTACAACGACATGCACTTCGACACCGACAACCTGGTTGTCGTCTCCCCCGACGTGGGTCGCGCCAAGGCCGCCAAGAAGCTGTCCGACATGCTCGGCTGCGACCTGGCCATCGCCCACAAGGGCCGTCCGCGCCACAACGCCGCCGAGGTCATGGGCATCATCGGTGACATCAAGGGCAAGACCTGCGTCATCAACGACGACATGATCGACACCGCTGGCACCCTGTGCGCCAACGTCAAGGAGCTCAAGGCCATGGGCGCCGGCGACATCTACGTGTGCGCCACCCACGGCATCTTCTCGGGCCCGGCTATCGAGCGCCTGAACGATGCCCCCATCGTCGAGTGCGTCGTCACCGATGCCATCCCCGTCGAGGTCGGCGGCAAGATTAAGACCATCTCGGTCGCCGAGGAGTTCGCTCAGGCCATCTCCGCCGTTTACCACGAGGAGCCCGTCTCTACGCTCGTCGGCGGCGACTTCGCGCTGTAGTCGCTCGACCCTCGCATCCTTCCGGAAGCCCCGGACGCGCCTGCGGGGTTATCACGCGAACGTCCTCGCCGCTTTGCGGCTGCGGGATGTTCGCTTTGATAACCCCTCCCAGCGTGTCCGGGGCTTCCTGCTGTCTCGGGGCAGCTGTTTTCTGAAATGACTTTGCTGCAACCTTTCCTCGCATTCGGCGGGCGTGGTAGCCTTTGTCGTTGATTGAACTATTTACGTAACGGAGGACAAACATGGCAGCTGCACAGCCGCTCAAGATTCGCATGGTTGCCGGGCTTGGCAACCCGGGCGAGGAATATGCCGAGACCCGCCACAACGCCGGCTTTAAGGCAATCGACGAGCTGGCCCGTCAGGCCAGCGTCACGTACTGGAAAAACCAGGCCGGCGCCGAGGTCGCGGTCATCAACATCAACGACCCCGAGGAAGAGGGAGGCAAGCGGCAGATTGTGCTGGTCAAGCCGCAGTCGTACATGAATACCTCGGGCGGCCCCATCTCCAAGCTCTGTCGCGAGTACAAGATCAAGGCCGAGGAGCTGCTCGTAATCCACGACGAGCTCGATATTCCCGCCGGCGACGTGCGCGTCAAGGTGGGCGGCGGCCATGCTGGCCACAACGGCCTGCGTTCCATCATCGACAAGATGGGCAGCCGCGACTTCAGCCGCATCCGCACCGGCATCGGCAACCCTCCCGGCAAGATGGCCGTCGCCGACTACGTGCTTAAGCAGCTGCGCGCCCGCGAGGCCGAGGATTTCCAGGACACCTGCGCCCGCGCGGCCGACGCCGCCGGCCTGGCGATCGTGCACGGCGTGGTCTATGCCCGCGACCACGTCAACGGCGCCGCCTCCGCCAACGGCAAGCACTAAAACCTACCATTTAGGGACAGGTTTATTTTGGCAGGTTTTATCTGCGGAAACGCTCCATTTGCGGCATCGTAATTAACCGCGCGCCGCCATACGCACATAGCACCCCAAAGGGAGCCGGCCTCATCACAACCCGAGGCCGGCCCCCTTTGCCGTTTTACCCGATAAAACTGACCAAAATATACCTGCCCCTGTTTGGTAGGCCGAAGTGGATAAACCCTGCTCCCAACCGCCGAAGACACACGTAAGTGACATGTCCATGAGGGTATAATTTGCACCGTATGTCTGCACAACGCCTGTGCGCGTACGGTTTTATTCGGGCTACCGTCCATTTCCGTGGAGGCACGGTTCGGCGGCCCTAACAAGAGAGGGGTTCTATGTATAAGATCCTGGAGAAGACGCAGTTCTCTGAGAAGGTGTTCAAGTTCCGCATCGAGGCGCCTGCAATCGCCAAACATGCGCACGCTGGACAGTTCCTCATGGTTCGCGCCAACGAGACGGGCGAGCGCGTCCCGTTTACCCTGGCCGGCTGGAACGGTGACGAGGGCTGGGTCGAGTTCATCTTCATGGTGATCGGCAAGACCACCGAGATGCTGTCCACCTACGAGGCCGGCGAGTCGCTGCGCGACGTCGTGGGCCCGCTGGGCGTTCCCACCGAGATGGCCGAGGGCCCCTGCGCCGTCATTGGCGGCGGCGTCGGCCTGGCAATTGCCTTCCCGGTCGCCAAGCACCTGGTCGAGACCGGTCACGAGGTACACGCCATCATGGGCGCCCGCACCAAGGACCTCCTGCTCATGGAGGACCAGTTCCGCGAGCTCCTCGACGAAGATCACATCCACATCACCACTGACGACGGCTCCTACGGCGAGCAGGGCGTTGTCACCGCTCCGCTGGAGCGCCTGCTGCAGGACAAGGCCGTGAGCCAGGTCTTCTGCGTCGGCCCCGTTCCGATGATGAAGTTCTCGACCCTCACCGCCCAGAAGTACGACACCCCCATCACCGCGTCGCTCAACCCCATCATGGTTGACGGCACCGGCATGTGCGGCTGCTGCCGCGTCGAGGTGGGCGGCGTGACCAAGTTCGCTTGCGTCGACGGCCCCGACTTCGATGCCACCCTGGTCGACTGGGATGACCTTCGTGCCCGCCAGGCCGCTTACCGTTCCGAAGAGGGCGAGTCCCTCAAGGCCTATGAGGAAAAGAGCTGCGCATGCCACTAGTTAACGGTCGTTTCGTTGCCGATATGAAGTCGCCCCGCACCCCCGATAACGAGGAGCCGGCTGCCGAGCGCGCCTGCGACTTCCGCCCCGTCGACAAGGGCTTCACCGAGGAGATGGCGCTGGCCGAGGCCGAGCGCTGCCTCAACTGCAAGAAGCCGTTCTGTGTTGAGGGCTGCCCCGTCAACATCAACATCCCCCGCTTTATCGAGCAGATCCGCGCGAAGGACTTCGGCGGCGCCCTCGATACCATCCGCGAGGACTCCATGCTTCCCGCTATCTGCGGCCGCGTCTGCCCGCAGGAGAACCAGTGCGAGGGCAAGTGCATCCGTGGCAAGAAGTCCGAGCCCGTGGCCATCGGCCAGCTCGAGCGCTTCCTGGGTGACCGCCCCGAGCTCGCCTCCACGCCCAAGATGGCCCCCAAGAACGGCAAGAAGGTCGCCGTCGTCGGTTCCGGCCCGTCCGGCATCACCTGCGCCGGCGAGCTCGCCCGCAACGGCTTTGACGTCACCGTCTTCGAGGCCTTCTTCACCGGCGGCGGCGTGCTGGTCTACGGCATCCCCGAGTTCCGTCTGCCCAAGGCGGTCGTCAAGCGCGAGATTGACGGCCTGGAGGACATGGGCGTCAAGTTTGAGTACAACTCCGTCGTGGGCAACATGGCCACGGCCGAGGAGCTGTTCGAGCAGGGCTTCGACGCCATCTATGTGGCGACCGGCGCTGGCCTGCCCAAGTTCCTCAACGTCCCCGGCGAGAACCTGCCCAACGTCTTCTTCGCGAACGAGTACCTCACCCGCGTGAACCTGATGAAGGCCAACAAGTTCCCCGAGTACGACACCCCCACCAAGCATGGCAAGAACGTCGTTGTCTTTGGTGGCGGCAACGTGGCTATGGACGCCGTCCGTACCGCCAAGCGCCTGGGCGCCGAGCACGCCATCATCGCCTACCGTCGTACCGAGGACGAGATGCCCTGCCGTCGTGCCGAGCTGCACCATGCCAAGGCCGAGGGCGTCGAGGTTCTGCCGCTCGTCTCCCCGCTCGAGTTTGTCGCTGGCGAGGACGGCTCCGTGTGCGCCGTCAAGGTCCAGAAGATGGAGCTCGGCGAGCCCGACGAGTCCGGCCGCCGTCGTCCGGTGCCCATCGAGGGCGCCATCGAGGAGATCCCCTGCGACGTCGCGATCTCGGCTATCGGCACCAACGCCAACCCCTTCGCTGCCAAGATCGGCGGCAAGATGGAGCTCAACAAGTGGGGCTACATCGTCGCTGACGAGGAGACCGGCCAGACCACCGATCCCCGCATCTGGGCCGGCGGCGACATCGTCACCGGTGCCGCTACGGTCATTCTGGCGATGGGCGCCGGCAAGAAGGCCGCCGCTTCGATCACCAAGAGCCTGCTGGGCGAATAATCACCTACAGCACTAGCCACCAAACGGCAAAGTCCCCGTCGAGCACACGCCCGGCGGGGACTTTTTCTATGCCGGCCGCCCGACCACCACAAAGGGGACAGGCACCTTTGTGGTGGTTTGGGGACTTGCCCGGTCATTTTGTCTCGATCTGTAACACCTGGAGCCCATTGAGCCTTGTAGTTGTTACAGATCGAGATATTGCGCCAGCCGCCCCCGCTTTATCTCAATCTGTAACAGTTAGAGCCCAAATTCCTCGCTACGTGTTACAGATCGAGACATTAGTTTGGCGGCCGAACAGTTCATCTCAATCTGTAACACCTGGAGCCGTTTTGGGCAGCTTGGCGTTACAGATTGAGATTTTGCTGAGGCCGAGAACGAGAGCCGCTACCCACCCCTAACGCTTGCGGCGCTTGGTCGCAGCGATGCCTGCCGCGGCAACGGTTGCTCCGGCGATGCCTAGGGCGGCGACTGTCATCGCGGCGGAGTCACCCGTGCCGGCAAGCTCCGTGCCACCGGACTTCTTGCCATTCTTGCCCTTACCCTTGGACTTGCCCGTCGTCACCGTGGTCGTCGTCGAGGCCGAGCCGCCCGCAGGTACCCCGGTGCCGCCAGAGCCATCCGCACCGCCGCCCTGCTCGCCGTCGCCAGGCGACGGGTCCGGCTCGGGCGTCGGCTCGGGATCGGGCGTCGGCTCAGGCGCCGCCTCATCGGTCACCGTAATCGTAATGTTCAGACGCTCGGAATACTCGCTGTACGACATGCCAGGGCGCTGTGCCGCAATGCGCACATACATGTTGCCATCGAGCGCAATAGGTTCGGTGTACTTTACGCGGCCTTCATCGCGGCAGGGGCAGGTGTCGTTGGTGGTGTACCAAATCGTCGTGCCATCCTCGGCAGAAAGCTCCAGCTTCGTGCCCTTGGGCACCGTAATGTAGTTCTCCTTGGGCGACCATGCACCAAACGTCGTCGCACCAATCGTCGCAGCCGGTCGCGCCGGTCGCACCGCCTCGGCAGACACGCGAACGTCGACCTGCTTGGACAGCGCCGTGCCGTCCACCGCCGCCGTCAACGTCGTCAAACCGGGCAGAGCACCATGCAGCACAAACGTCGCCGCGCCGTCCTCGCCCGTCACGGCCTGGGTGGCATCGACAGAGCAGATAGCCGAGGACTCCAGCCCAACACTAACCTTGGCGCCCGCAAACGGCTTGCCCGCCTTATCGGTCACGTGCGCCACCAGCTCAAAGTCACTGCCATCAAGCATGGTCACGGCCTGCTCCACGTTGAGTTTGAGCTTGTCGGCACGAACGCCCACGACAAGCTCGCCACTTGCCCAGCGCGCCATGTCCGTGCCGGCGTAGTTGCGAGCACCGTCGAGCTCAAACGCCACCGTCGAGCCCGCCTCACGCGCATCGGCATAGCGAATACGCAGCACGCGCGACAGCGGCTTGCCATTGGGATCGTCCTGTTTGTCGAGCCACGTATACGTCACGTCGCCCAAGCCCTGCGCGCACAATGCGACCAGGGCATCGTCGCTCGCATCCATATACTGCGCAAACTCAACCTCGATGCAATCGGTATAGGCATGGGCCGAAGCCACCTCGGGCGCCGCCGTCGACACCAAGCCAATGTTCACCTCAGTCTGAATCGGCGGCACGCGCAGCCAAGCCGAACGCGCCTCCTCATACCCGCCCTTGGTCACGCGCACCTGATACCAGCCGGTCGGCGTATTCCAGTTGTACGCACCGTCCGCACCCGTCGCAAGCGGATTGTCCTGCTCATACTCCTCGGCATCCCAACGCACTGCATTGGTACCGGCCGCATCGTCGGCGCTCCACAGCTCAACCATCGCGCCTTCAACCGTATTGGACAGCAGGCCCTCGTACACCACGCCCGCAGGGTCGGGTGCAGCCTTGGCAGCCACATTGCGATAACGCGCCTCGAAGATCGACTGCATCTTCTCGTCCGAAATCAAGCCGTCCTTGTTGGCCTTGTAGACCTCGGCATCGGTCAGCTCGCCCCAGTTGACCGTAATACGATTCTGACACGCGCGCTCCACCTGCTCGCAGGCAACATCGTAGGCGCATTCGGCATTGGTCAGCTTAATCGCGCGCTCCGAACCTACGCTGGTCGAAGCCGCGTCATAGGCAGCGCCCACCACGGTACCCGCCGAACCGGCCGTCAGCACGCCGGCGATTGTCATAATGGAGCCCACCGCCACATCGGTGCTATCGTGGCAGAGCTGGCGATACAGCAGATCCTCAAACGCACGCGCCTTCTCCATGGCGTCACGCAGCGCGTAAATGCACTTCCAGTCGTCCTCGGTCTTCTCGGGCTTGGCAAGCAAGCGCGTGTGCTGAAGCTCATAGCCCTCGCGCTCGCCCTTCACCTTCTGCATACGGACGTTCACGTTCTCCCAGTTCTTGCTGGTGTCGTTCACGCCGTAAATGCCGGTAAAGATGCCGATGCCCTGGGTCGCCGCGGGAAACGCCTGGCCGGCCGCCTTCCACGCATCGGTCTTAAAGACCTGTCCGAACATCTCGCACTCGATCTTATAGCTCTTGAGCGAACGGATTGTGCGGATGAGCTTCATATGGGCGCTCACGTCGCCGTTGCGCTTCCAGGCCATGAGCCATCCGCGCACCTTGGAGTTGTTGAGGCTATGGACCACATTCCAGTTGTCGTACAGGTTGTCCAGAATGTCGCACTGCATGGCGATCGAGTTAAACAGAAGCGCCTGGTTCTTGTTGTTATTGGAGTTCTCGATAAACTCCGACTCTATATAGGCCGTCTGCTCGCCATCGGGCGCGGCGACCTTAAAGCCCTTAACGGTATCGTCGTCAGCCGCCTTGTAGCTCAGCGAGCTGCCGAGCGCCTGGCCCAAATCGTTAAACCCGCTCGTCGACTGGCCGTTGTA
Source organism: uncultured Collinsella sp. (assembly GCA_902465265.1). Classification (GTDB taxonomy): domain Bacteria; phylum Actinomycetota; class Coriobacteriia; order Coriobacteriales; family Coriobacteriaceae; genus Collinsella. The sequence continues at coordinate 47,143 of CABQMF010000002.1, forward strand.
CTCACTGGCCTTAATGCCCGCACACTTGTTGAGCGCCGCAGCGGTTGCGTCATTCCAGCTTCCGTATTGGTTGAGCTGGCCGATACCCATCGACTGGCCCACCAGATCCTCGGCCTGCTGGGCAATAAACTCCGCTCGCGATGCATGGTCGACGAGCTCCTTGATGGCGGCCGCATCCGCGGCGTTCGCGCCCTGGGCCGCCGCGAGTTCCTGATACCAATCCTCGCTGGTGCCGTAAGCATCCTCAAAGATCATCTTGTCCACATTGACGCCATAGCTGTCGCCCTGCTGGGTCAGCAGCGCCGCCGACCCGCCGACCGCGGCCTTGAGCTCAGCCGCAAACTGCGCGGCCTCGTCGTTGCCAGCACCATCACCCTCGCCGTCGCTGGCGGCAGGGGCGCGACGAGCCTTACGGGCAGCTCCACCTTGGGCTTCGTCCTCTTTACCGTTCTCGTCCTCCTCGGCAAACGCATCAGCGACCATCTGGTCAATCGCGTCGTTAAAGGCCTCGTCGACATCATTAAACGAGTTATCCATCATATACTCGTGCCACTGCTGCACGGCATTCGAGAACTCCTGCTGGCGCTCCTCGGCCGCGGCGGAATGCTTTTTGGCCGAAGCGTTGGCGTCAAAACTCAGCATGGTCATAAGCTGAGCATTGGAGATGCGGTAGGTCTGCGGCATAAAGATCTGCTCAAAGTTGCCGCAGTTCACATAGGTCGAGTCATTCGCCTTGTTAAACTCGTCGAGCAGCTTAAGGTAACCCTCGTCCACATACTCCGCCACATAGCGCACATGGGTGCCCTCGCGCGACTTTTGAGTCAGAGGAATCGTCACCGTCTTGCCATCCACGCAGTCCACGTACAGGTCGAGCGTGTCGGCGGCCTCTTCGTTTCCCACCTCGAGCGTGATATCGAACGTCCAGTAGGCGTTCTTCTTTTGCGGCAGATGGTGGAAGGTCCACAGACTCTTGCCGGTGTCCTTGCCGTCCTTGACCAGGCTTTGCGTACCGCCACGATACGTCACATCAAAGTTCCAGACCGAAGCGCCCGGAACATAGCGCACATAATTGCGAGCCGTTACCTCGGCAGCAGCGGCGGCAGCAGCGGTCGAGCCCACGCGCGCTTCGAGCGTCACACGCTCGGCGGCAAGCGTATCCTGCGGCAGGTCGTATTCAATCTTGGCACGGCCGAGTTTATTGGTCTTGCCGGTGTACTTTGCGGCCGAGGCGCCCACGCCCACGGTAAGCTGCACGCTTTTTCCGGGCGCTGCGTATACGTAGGCCACATTGCCCAGTAGGCTGTGAACGTCGGTGCTGTCGACCTCGATGCGCGATCCGCTAACCTCGAGTGTGGTGCTTCCCAGCGGCAACGTCACCTCGCCCAGCGTAATAAGCGGCGAGATGGCATAGATGCCCGCGGCCTTAGGCTTAAAGCGCACAAACACATCGGCGCCCATGCCCTTATTCATATTGAGAACGAGGTTGTCGCCCTCCCAAGTTGTGTCAGCCCACATGGCCTCGGAGCTGGCGCCGGCTTCGCGAGAGCCTGCGGACACATCCCCGACGGCATCCTTGGCCAGCGGAATCTCAATCTTGGCAGCCTGGCTGTCCTTGAGCTCGTAATGAATGCGCAGCTCGGTCTCCACGCCAACGACCGCGGACGAATCAGCGATAACCGAGCCCGCCGTCAGCCCGCGCTCGGCACGATACGTCTCCACGTCAAACGTGGGGACGTCGAGCGTCACGTCGAGCTGTTTGCTGTCCTCAATCTTCACCTGCTTTTGCGCGATATGCTTACCCACGGTCAGCCCTAGGCGGCTAAACGTGGAATAGCTCGTCGCTTGGATGTCGTAGCTCGTCTTGTTAAAGGCGACGATGGTGTACGAACCGGCCTTAAGGCGCGGCGTCTCGGCCTTCATGATAGGCGTGGTGCCATCGTCTTCGTAACCCATCAGATAGGTGACGCCGTCGGCGACCAGCTTGCCGTCGGACGTACGGAACACCAGCACGCGGTTAGCGCCCTGGTAGTCGCCCTTGGTCGCGACCGTCGCCGTGCCCCAGGGCTTCAAGTCGATATCGACCTTGCCGGCCGAGGGCTTCACCGTCGCCGTCGTCCCACCCAGCTTGAGGCTGTCTTTGGGCTCGAGCGTTATCTCCAGATCCTGGTCCGCGTCGGCAATGGCCTGCGACACCACGAGCGCTGTGCCCTGGATACGGAAGTCGTTTTCCTTGTCACCCTTGGCAGGCTTAAGCGTCTTGCCGCCGCTCTTCACCGTCAGATCGATGTTATCGAGACTATCGAGCTCAATGCGTTCGGTCTTATCCTGGCCCACAATCGGTTCAAGATAGCCCACATTAAGTTCAATCGCGCGCGAAGCCGGAATCTTGGTAAAGTCCTCCGCCTTAATCTCTCCGATATTCCATGTGCCCGTCATCTGGTCGCCCGGGCGCGCCAGCACCATGTCATAGTAACCGCTGAGCGAAATGCGCAGGGTGGCTGCTGTCTTGGAGAGAGCGTCCGCTGTAAAGCTGCCGTCATCGCCAACCGCCAGCGGCGTGGACTGCCCCGCCTGCACGAGTGTAGCCGTCGCGCTCTGGGGAAGTTTGCCCGTCACCTGGGCCGCCTCGCCCATCCACTCAAACGTGTAGGCAGGCTTCGAGGAATCGACGGAGTCCTTGCAATCGGCCACGGCATCGGCAAGCTTTTTGACCATCGAGGGGTTGCCAGCCGAATCGGTCGCATAGGCATAGATGGTCTGGCCTTCACTAAAGGGAATCGCATACGTTACGCCATCGATTGTCACGCGCTCATTATAGTCGCCCGGATAGCCCGCCTCACCAAACTGAAGATCGGGGTTCATCACGCGCAGGGCAACGGCATTATGGTTCGTCTCGTTTCCGTATCTCGTGTTCTCAAAAGCTCCCCACTCTATCATTTCCACGCTTTTGGGTAGCACAATCTCTTTGCCGGCAATCGCAGGATCAAGAGAGGCGAACGCGTGCGCTCCGATATATTTAACGCCGTCGCCGATCGTCACCGACGACACATGCGAGCACCCGTCAAAGGCATTGCGCTCAATCCGCTCCACCGTGCCCGGCACATTGATCTGCGTAAAGGTGAGCACTGTTGTGTCCGAGACATAGAACTGTGGCACGCCGCAATAGGCGAATGCAAGATAGTCGATAGTTTTGACCGAAGGCGGCAGCGTTGCCACCACCTTGTCGTCAAGTTGTTCACATTCCTTAAAGGCCTGCTCGGGAATCGTGGTAAAGGCCGCGTTGTTGGGCCAGGTTACCGTTTGGAGCGTCTTGCTTTTGTAGAATGCATAGCTCTTGAGCTCCTCGACCGAATCGGGCAGTGCGATCTCTTTGATGCTGCTGCCGCCCAAGCCTCCAACCGAGCGGACATGCGAATTAGGGGCGAAGGTGATCGATGTGAGCGCAGCGCTTCCCATACCCGTAAGGCTTACGACATTTTTGTCGTCGATGGTCGAGGGCACCTCCAACGTGGTAATGCCCGCGTCGCCATACTCGATAGAAATTTCGTTGGTGAGGCTATCAATCGAGAAGTAGTACTGCGCGGGGGTCTGCTCGCCGGCCACGTAGCCATCGTCGTATTCGTCCTTTACGCCCGTGGCGCCCTTCGAGGTCATCCAGAGCCCAAGATCCTCATTCCAGGTTGCTTCGGCTTCGGCGGTCTCCTCCTGCTTCTGCTGCTCGGCGAGTTCCTTGCCCTCGACAAGATCGGTGGCGAGCGTACCCGCAGGTGTGCTCTCGGTCTGCCCGGCGCCCGTTAGGCCCGCCGCCGATGCAATCTCGGAGGGCGGGGGCGTAGGGGTATCACCGCTATCGAGCACTGTGGGGTCGGCGGCGCCGGCATCGGGCGCGGGGTCGGCGGAAGCAGAGTCTGACGTTTGGGCGTCAGCCGAATCGGCGGAAGCGGCGTCGTCCGCTTGGCCGTTATCCGTCTGCACAAAAGTGCCGTCGGTGTTGAGGGCCTCAGCAAACGCGCCCACAGGCAACGAGCCCGTCACCATGGTGAGGGTCACCGCGGCAACGGTCAGGCGGCGGCAAAGCGCTCGAACAGTAGTCCACCTCATGGTCGTTCCTTTCCTGCAAACCAAAAGTCATCCAGCGTAATCGTCGTCCAAAAACAAAGCGAACGGTAGGTTCATATATACGAACCTACCGTTCTACCTGCGCAAACCACCACAAAGGGGACAGGCACCTTTGTGGTGGCTTTGGACTTGCCGGCCGGTTTGTCTCGATCTGTAACAGTTAGAGGTCAGATTCCCCGCTTGGTGTTACAGGTCGAGACATTAGATTGGCGGCCATTCGGTTCATCTAAATCTGTAACATCTAGGGTCGTTTTGGGCAGCCAGGTGTTACAGATTGAGATCTTGCTGAGGTGGAAACGAGGGCCTCCGCCGAAACCTAGTTCTCGCGGCGCTTTGAGGCGATGCCGATGGCTGCTGCGATGGCGCCGGCGAGGCTCATGGCCGCGGCGACAAGTCCGGTGCTGTCACCCGTTGCGGCGAGGGTGGCATCGCTGGTCTTGGCAGCGGGCTTGACGGCCGGAGTCTTGGTGGTCGAGACGGTCGTAGTAATCGTGGCGGTCGTTGGCGCCTGACCCGGCTTGGTCTCGGGCTTGGTCTCGGGCTCGGGCGTCGGCTTGGGGTCCGGCGTCGGCGTCGGCATTGCTTCAGGCGTCATCGTAAGATTGGTATAGACCCACATGGTGGTCGTCTTACCGTCTCTATCGAGATTCTCCGCATCGGATTCGTTCCACCAGTAGCCATAAGTCTTGCCGTTAATTGTGACCCTAGTGTCACGAGTAAAGTAGAAACCCTCATGCGACTTGAGATAAAAACCGTAGCTGTAGGTCTTCCCAGCCTCAAACGTATCAATGTGGTTCTCGATATTTTGATCCCAGAACCATGCCGAGTTCACTCCAGCGCCATCCTCAGAATTCCAGAACTCGCACTGATACCAATAACGAGTGTCATCGGACGTAGCGCCCGCGAACACCGGCTTATCGCCGTCTTTGAACGTGACGGTAGCGCCATTAATCTCGACCGTGTCGATTGCTTGCCACACAAGAGCCTTTTCGCAGGTAAACGATGTGGTCGGCGCAAGGAACAGACCATTTTCGACTTTCTGAACACTCATGGCGTTAAGTGGCTCGCCATTGATTGCCACAGTGCAGCCGTTGGCAAACTCATACCCGTTCTTTTGGCGTAGCATGACAGAATGCATGTAGTGCTTGCCTTCTTCGAACTTGTCGATTCGCTTCATGCCCGGTGTGTACATGCCCTCGTCGGAATACCAGAAGGCGACGGGATGAAGATCCGTGGGGTCGCTGTTGTCCATCTCCTCCCAGCACTCGTAAGCAATTTCATACTTGTCGTAATCTGCGTATGGTACATGAGTGGTTGGAGCGGGAGTATCCCCAGCGCGATAGCCGATATATCCTGAACCCAAATCAACGCTATTGATTGCCTGTCCATGAGCAGCTAGCTTTACCACGGTGTTGAAGTTGTAGCGCAGGTAGTAATCGGTCCTTGTTTCATGGACAACGATTTGAGCTGGTTTATCGGAGGTGCTATCAGGATCGCCGATGAGGATGCCATCATTATAGTCGGTGCCGTTGAACGTCAACGTTGAAGTAAACGGCACATCCTCGTTGCGGATGAGTGCATAGTTTCCGTCTACAAAGTCGCCACCCGTCAGGGTCAGCGTCGCGCGCATCTGCCCTTCATATGGCGCAATGGAAATCGTCACGTTCGATTGAGACTGATCGGCGACTTCAACAAGCGCGCCAGTAGCGGCATCTGCCTTGTAATACTTAGTTTCGGATGCGTTTGATAGCTTATCCGCCACCTCATCTGGGACCGGTCCAAAATCCCATGAGAAACTACCGCCTCCGGTAAGAGAAATCTCGGGTGGAAGCTCGCATTCCCTGTAGTAGGATTCGACGTTCGTGTCGATTGTCACGCCATCCCCACCCGTCACGTCGGTCACACCGCAGGGCATAATGGCGTTGTTTGCCGGCATGGCGGCGTTGTTGCTGGAAGCGTTTTGCTCGGCGGGCATTGCATCGCCAGCCCCTTCGACGGTGTCAGCCAAAGATACCTGCTGAGTATCGGCCTCGTTCTGAGTTGCCGGAGCAGCCTCGGTTGTCGGTGTTGTCGCCGCATTCGCATCCACCGTAGCCGCCGGCGCCGCAGGAGCCGCAGCGACCTCACCCGTCGTAGCAGCAGAATCCGCACATTCGGTCGCAAGCGCCACACTCGGCAGTAACAGCTGGCCGACCATGAGCGCGCACGCACCGACGCTGGCGACCCTCACACCCGCGCAACGCCAAGTACCGTGAACGAGCGAGCAAGCGCGCTCGCGCTGCGTCTGCTTGGCAAAATGTTGTCCTTGCATGTCGTCCTCCTTAATCGAGGTTTGTTTCCATGACATCACAGTGCGGCAAACCGGGCGCCACGCCTAGGTTCGTACATGCGAACCCGCGTCCCTACCTGCGCAAACGCAAAAGCCGCCACGCGGGGACGCAAATCCCTGCGCGGCGGCTCAATCAAGCGCACCGAGGTTTTATGCCCTGCATGCCCTAGGCAAAATTGCTATTCCTCGCGACGACGCGCGGCGGCGATGCCGGCGGCTGCAACCGTGGCACCAGCGACGCTCATGGCGGCAACACTCAACGCGGCGCTATCGCCCGTGGCCGCGAGAGTAGAGGCCGTCGCCTTCGAAGCCGTGACGGATACCTTGGCGGCAGCAGGCTTTACATTCACGGCCGAACCAGTCTGTGTCGAAGTTTGGGTCGTCGCCCCCGTCGTGCCCGTCGAGCCCTCGCCTCCCGGCTGCGGCTTGGGAGTCGGTGCCGGATCGGGAGCAGGCGTAGCACCTCCGTCGAATACGATATGCGCGACCTTGGCGATCTTGTCCGCATCGCGATCGGCCCTCAAAACGCCTTCGCCGGGCTCACCAATCGTCTGTCCCCAAAAATCAGAATATTCAAATCGGTTGCCCAGCGCCATGGGACGGGCACCCAGCTTTTGGTAGTCACGCACCACGCCGTTGACGGGAAGCACGATCTTCCCTCCCTCGCCGATAACGATCATGTCAGCGGGGCCGTTGGCGGTCGTGAAGTTGTCGGCAACGATCGCTCCATCGCTGCCCTGGGCAACAACGGAGCCGTTTTTAATTTGGATGCTTCCGCCCTCGATCGCACTCCCCGAGCTGGTATGCAGGCCGTACGTGTCGTTAGAATACCGATCTTTCGAGGCGCTGGCGATCGCGGTCACAAACGTGTTCTTTCCATCGATGATGATATCGGCAGTGGCATCGTCGCCCATTCCGGCCGCCTCGATACCCACGGCACCCCAGTTGCCGCCCGAAGCGTCGGCAATCGCGGTCACGAGCGAATCGCCTGCAATCTCGACACGCGCGGCGCCGTTGTTGACACGGGACACAATTCCCTGAGATTCCAGGGTGGATTCGGCCTTGACCGTCACCTTTGAGCCAGAGCCAATTGACACGCGACCGCCCTTGTTGCTCTGTCCGTCATGCTCCCATGTAAACTCGCCATCTCCCCTGGGTGCGCCGTTAGTGGCATAGATGCCCGTCACGTAACCGTAGTACCCGTCGCCGGACTCCGTCGCACGTCCCGCCTTTACATCGACAGTCGCGCCGTTTTTAATGGTCACGTCGCCACCAAACGTAGTTATGGCCTCGGCGTTCTCGCACTCCTCGCCATTCGCATCCGTACCCGTCGCCGTCACGTTGACCGTGGTGCCGTCGATGGCCACATCTCCGCCAATAATACCGTCACCCGCCGCCGTGATGACGTCGGTCTGGCCCGTCGCGTTGAGCGTGCCGCCGCCCGTTATGGCAAGGTTGCCGCCTGAGACCTCGATGGCGCTCTGACCGGCATCGGCCGTAACGGTGTTGGTGTTGGTCACACCGATGTTGAGGTTGCCCTCGGCGCTGATGCCGCCGCCGTTATAGCCATTGAGCTGCATGTCGTCGGCGCCGTTCCAGGACCACGTGCCCGCCTCGTCACCGACGGCAACACCCCCGTTGTACTGCGTGCCACCCACGTTGATCCAATCTGCTGCCAAGGCAACGCTTGGCAGCAGCAGCTGACCGACCATGAGCGCACACGCTCCGACGCACGCCAGCCTGGCACCCGCCCGTTTCCACGAACCGTGAACCAGCGAGCAGGTGCGCTCACGCTGAGTTTGCTTATCGAAGTGCCTTCCGTTCATAACGGCCTCCTTGGTCGTAGGGGCATACCACCACAAAGGTGCCTGTCCCCTTTGTGGTGGTCCTGTACAACCAAGATGTGCCAAATGACTCCGTATGCCTAGGTTCGCAGATGCGAACCTAGGTCTCTACCTGCGGTTTAATTCAATATGATTTCGTTGTCGTCACACGCGTCCCAGGGACGCTACAATCGAGGACACGACTATTCCGTCCACCCAAAGGACTGTCCTTGAATCTGAGTAAGCCTAAAATCAACGCGCTTTTGGCACTTGCGCTCTTTACCTTTGTCTTTCTTGCCGCCGAGTTTCGATTCGACATTAATGTCGGGCTGCTCACCGGTGCCGAGCGTGTTGTGATTGCGCAGGGCTTCATCCTCGGCGCCAGCGTGATCGGCTTTATCGGATACGCGCCGCTGCTCGGGCTCGCACAGCGCAAAGGCCACTCACTGGCAGTCGTCAACGCCGCTGTTCCCATCGCCATCCTGGGATTGACCCAGGTCCAGTTCCCTACGGCCCCGCTTGCCCTCGAGATTCTGGGCTGCGTGGCATTCTTTGGGCTCGGTCTGCTGGGTGCCGCTGCTCACCACGCCTTTTCGTTGACATTCCAGGATGACCCCAAACTCGCCACTGGCGCAGGAGCGGCCTATGCCGCGGGCATCCTGATACAGTTCGCCATCAACCTGCTCGATTGCGGCGGTATCGCAGAGCTCATCATCCTTGGCACAGCGACGATCGCCATATCCGCCCTCGGCGTCGTTCCCCAAAAGGCTGCCGGGAGCTCCAGCCCCACCATCAATCCCTTTGTTGAGCCCTCTCATGCCCTCGCCAAACAGGCATGCTGGAGCATCGCGCTCGTCATAATTCTCGCCTGCTTGTTCTCGACCCTCGACAACGTGGTCACACTCTCCAACGCCCACGGCACCATTGCCGTGCAGACCTGGCCGCGCCTCTTTTTGGCGGCAAGCGGTCTTGCCGCCGGTCTTATCTTTGATCTTACCGAGCGCCGCTACATGGGACTTGTCATGTTCGGCATCGCCGTGCTCTCGACCATTTCCATCTTGGCCGTGGAGGCCGGTGCCGATCCCAACCTGGGCCTTGTCGTCTTTTACCTGAGCTCGGGCTTTTTCGTCACGTTCTTTACCGCCACCTTTACGCAGTTGGCACCGCGCATGCATGCACCCGCCCTTTGGGCCGGCATGGGTCGCGCCGCCAACAATGTATGCGCATTCACCACGTCGGGCATCTCGCTTGCTCTCGTGACCTCGGGCAACGTTGCCCTCATCATGATCGGTGCGCTCGTTTTGCTCGTCGCCGCCTGCGCGGCATTCGTGGCAGCCGGCCTGTTCCGCCTGCCCCAAACCGAGCAGGAGCGAAAACGCGAGCAGCTGGCAGAAGAAGCACTCGCCGCCCCCACCATCGAGGAGCAGCGTCAGGCCTTCATCGCCAACCACGTTCTCACCCCGCGTGAAGTCGACGTGCTCATAGCCGTGACCCAGGATGAACGCCCGCTCAAGCAGGTCGCCGAGGAGCTCGGCATCTCGATGCGCATGGTGCAGCGCCACCTGAGCTCTATCTACCAAAAGACCGACACGCAAACGCGCGCCGGTCTCACCAAAGCCTTCCCCTCCGCCTAAAACAAAAACCGCCACAAAGGCCCCCCTTTGCGGTGGTTTGAGCGGAGCAGAAGGCCACTCTGCCAGTTTGTCTCAGCCTGTAACAGATAGGCCCCTAAAAGCAGGCTTATTGTTACAGGTCGAGACAGTAAAGGGACACGAAGCGATCCTTCGCAGCAACGACCCTCTAGTAAAGCGACGCGACATATCGGCCAAAGCCTGGCAATGCAAACTCAAAACGTCCTTGTAGAGGCTCTTCAATTACCCCAGCCTCTACCAGACGCTTTTTATACGTTGAAATCGAACCGGAACTCTTCTTAAGCCTCGCTGCCAGCTCTTGCCTGGTCGTCGTCCCAACCGGATTCATTGCACGAAGAAATTCAAGGTCCCCTCGTGAAAGTTCCGCCGCTGTTGAAGCGAAAACTCGCGATTCCAGCTCCTCTTGCGCAAGTTTCGCGCCTCGTTCGACATCCTCAATAGAAACCTCAGAGGCTTGGCGCGAAGCATTCCATGCCCGATACCCCACCAACTGGAACATAAATGGAAAACCATCGATCGCCTTGGCAGCGAGGTCGATCGCCTCATCAGAAATCGTCTTGCCGCCGTCCTCAATCGTTAGTCGAAACGCTTCTTTTACCTCAGTCGGTGAAATTGATCCCAGCGAATGTTGAGCCGCGCGACGAAGAAACGATGTCGATTTTCCCGTCAGCAGCGCCAGCACGCGAAACGGCAGCCCTGCCATAAGCAAAGCTACCTTTTTATTCTCGCTTACAAAGTGCTGGTAGGTAGTAACAAGCTCCGTCATTTGCGCAAACGATGCATCCACTTCGTCAACGGCGATAAGCACCCCGGTGTCAGTCGCTTCAAGCTGAGCAAACAAAGCGTTCATCTTAGTACGCCAGTTAGCGCCCTCAAATTCAACATCGATGTTTTCCCAGCTCATGCTTCCTACGGGGGCAATGCCGACACTGTTCACACGCCTAGAAGCGGGCTTTTCGATCAGATGGGCGGCTGATTCGTTGAGGCGCTGCAAAATGTCTTCGAGCATCCCCTCCGAGGCCGTCACATTCGCTGTAATCCAGCCCTCTTGCTGGGCGCGGTACGACAGATATGCCAAAAGCGCCGTTTTACCTGTACCACGCGCACCATAGAAAACCGAGCAAAGATTGGGATCGGAGTCGTCATTTTCAAACGCCAGCACCATATCATCGATGATTTGCTCACGACCGGCCATATACGCCGGTACACGTCCGAACATCGGCGTGAATGGATTTGCCTGCCTGTACGCCGTCGGTGCCGCCATAAAGCCTCCCTTTAACTCATATAACTTAATTATGCCCCTACTATCTATAATTTATTTGAGTATCTTTGAGTTTTTTGAGCATCCTTGAGTTCTTTGAGCGATCAGCCCCGGCAGAACCAGTTGACTTTCTCTACCTAAAACAAAAACCACCACAAAGGTGCTGTCCCCTTTGTGGTGGTTTTGGTCGGTTAGTCTTCGAGCTGCGCCACTTTGTAGCGGTAGGCAGCGGCGATGACGTCCTTGCAGCCTTCGCGGCCCAGCTTGGCGCGGTTGACGACGATGTCCTTACCGCTCGTCATCTTCCACTTGCCGGCGCTGTAGCGCTTGTAGAACGCCTCGCGCGCCTTCTGCTGCTGCTTGACCAGCTTGGCGCCCTTCTTCTTGTTAAGACCACGCTTCTTGCGCACGATCTCGACGCGGTCCTCAAAGGGAGCGGTCACCAACACGGCAATGTGGTTAGGGTTGTTGCGCAGCAGATAATCGGACAGACGGCCCTCGATAATGCAGCTCTCGGTCTCGCCCAGGTCCAAGATCACCTGGCTCATCTTTTGGAACAACTTGTCCGAGTACGAACGCGCATCGTAGCGGTCGGGCAGAAACGCCATGTTCTCCACGGCCAGACGCTCGTCGTAGGCGGCCATCTTGTCGAGCGACTCGCCCGTGCGCAGCGATGCGCGCACCAGCAGCTCGTTATCGTACAGCGGAATCCCCAGCTCATTGGCGAGGATACGGCCAATCTCGTGGCCCTCGGCACCAAAGTCGCGCGCGATGGTAATGACCACAGGACTCTTCTTGTTCTCCAGATCGCTCATCGCGATTCCTTTCTCTGTGTGACAAAGAGACAGTCCCTTTGTCACATTCATTTTGCCCCTGCCTTCGTCCTGGTTTCCCAAGTGCGGCAGATTGCCCCGAAAGAGGAGCGCCGCGTACTAAATGTACGCAAGCGACGATTGAGGGGCAAGGTGCCGTGCTTGGGGAAGCAGGACTATGCGGCTACGATACGGCGTTGATAAGCTCTCACCAGCAGCGAGATACCAAAGTTGAGCACAAAGTACATCGCAAACACCAGGCCGTAGAGCATAAGAACCTGCGACAGGTCGATCGCGTGGGCCATCACGACGTTTGCCGTGTACATGAGCTCGGCCACGTTAATGCCCGAAAGATACGAGCTGTCCTTAATGACGGTCGTGCACTGGCTAAACAGCGCCGGAATAATCGTCTTAAACGTCTGCGGCAGAATGATGTAGCGCATGGTGGCAAAGAAGCCGAAGCCCTGGCTCTGCGCCGCCTCAAACTGGCCGCGCGGAATCGAGTTGAGGCCGCCGCGCACAATCTCGGCCATAACAGCGCTGGTAAACAGCGTAAAGGCGATGGTCGAAATCACAATGTCCAAACCCTGCACCGTAAAGTAGATAAACAGGATCCACAGCAGGTTCGGCGTGCAACGGAACAGCTCGATATAGGCGCTCACCAAAATACGGAACGGGCGGGGCGCATAGCTCTTAACGAGCGCCAACACCGTGCCAAAGATGAGCGAGAAAAAGATCGACAGCGCCGAGATCTCGATGGTCTTAACAAAGCCGCCCCAAATGTAGAGCAGGTTGGTCGCGTTGAAGATTTCCATGCGCTAGGCCTCCTCTACGTTGTCGAGCCCCAGCTCGGCCAGGCTCACGCCGCGCGGACGCTCCTTGGAGCGGCGCTCGAGCCACTGCACCAGCATGGCGAGCGGAAAGCAGATGATGAAGTACATAAGGCAGCAGACGATGTATCCCTGCAGGTAACCGTACAGACTCACAAAGTTGTCGGAACGGTACATAAGGTCGCCGCCGGCCACAAGCGCCAGCACCGACGTGTTCTTGACCAGGTTGAGCGCCTGGTTACACAGCGGCGGCAGAATGATCTTGAACGTCTGGGGCAGCACGATGTACCAGTACGCCTGCGCACGGGTGAAGCCCTGGCTCTGGGCCGCCTCCATCTGACCGCGCGGAACCGCCTCGATACCAGTGCGGATGACCTCCGAGATGTAGGCCGCGTGATACAGGCCCACACCCAAGAAGCCCAGCACGAACGGCGCGATGCGCACCGGCTGGTCGGCACCGGTTATGGCCTGCAAAAACTGCGGACCGGCCATGTACATAAAGAGCACCTGCACGGGCAACGGAGTGTTCTGGTAAAACTCCACATACACGCGGCTTATGGCGCGCAGCACGCGCGAACGAGTGGTAGAGAACACGCCCAGCAGCGTGCCCAGCACCAGCGATAGCAGCAGGCCGCCAACGACCACCTGCAGCGTCACGCCAAAGCCCTCCCAGAAGGGCCCCATGTTTTGAAATGTCGTCGACCAGCGGTCGGCGTCAAACAATCCTTCGAGCATTTGATTCCTTCCTTGGACGATGCGCCTATACAAGACCCCAGGTCTTGACCTCTTGGTCGAGCCAGCCGTCGGCCAGGCGATCGCAAATCACCTGATCGACCACGGCCGAAAGGTCGCAGCCCTTCTTGGTCGCCACGCCGTAGCCCTGCTCGCCAAACTTGACCTCGGGCTGCAGCAGCTCAACGGTCTCGTTCATGTAACCGGCCAGCGTGGAGCGGTCCATGGCAAAGACGTCGATATTGCCGGCGTCGAGCGAACTCTTAATGATGGGGTAGCCGCTAAAGGCCCTAAACTCGGGCTTGCAGCTAAAGCCGTTGTCCTTGATCATCTGCTCAATCAGACTCTGCGTGGTAGCACCCTGGCTCACGCCGATGACCTTGCCGTCCAGGTCCTCAATCGAGGTAAAGCCCGAACGCTTCTTGACCATGAGTCCCACGTAGTCGGTGCGGTACGGCGTCGAGAAATCCCAGCTCTTCTTGCGCTCGTCGGTGATGGTGTAGGTCGCCGCGACCACATCGAGCTGGCCGTTATCGATCAGCGGGCCGCGCGTCTTGGGCGTTACGTCGGTAAACTCGACAAGCTCCTGGGCGCGGGCCTCCTTGTAGCTCACGCCAAAGACGGCAGCGGCGATCTGGTAGCACAAATCGACTTCCATGCCCTCAAAGCGGCCCTTGGCGGTGTCGTAATAGCCATAGCCGGGGACGTCCTTCTTGACGCCGGCATTCAGATGGCCACGCGACTTGATGGCCGCAAGCTTGGACCCCTTGTCGGAGCCCTCGCCGCTGGTGGAGTTGCCGCAACCGGTAAGCGCGGTCCCCGTCAGCGCAAGCATACCGGCGCCCGCCAGCTGCAAAAAGTGGCGGCGCGACACGGCTGCCCTCGTCATATCCGTCATGTCCATCACCGCGCCTAGTGCAGAATCTTGGACAGGAACTCGCGGCAGCGCGGGTTCTCGGGGTTATCGAAGAAGTGCTCGGGCGTGCCCTCCTCCAGGATGCGGCCGTCCTCCATAAAGATGACGCGGTCGGCCACCTGGCGCGCAAAGCCCATCTCGTGCGTCACGCAGATCATGGTGATGTCCTCCTGCGCGAGCTCAATCATAACGTCCAGAACCTCCTGGACCATCTCGGGGTCGAGCGCCGAGGTCGGCTCGTCAAACAGGATGATGGGCTGCTTGGTGCACAGGGCACGGGCGATGGCGATGCGCTGCTGCTGACCACCCGAGAGATTCTGCGGATACTCGCCGGCCTTATGCGCCATGCCGACGCGCTTGAGCGCGGCGATGGCGATCTCGGTCGCCTCCTCCTTGCTCTTCTTTTGCAGCTTGATGGGCGCGAGCGTCAGGTTGCCCAGCACCGTCATGTTGGGATACAGGTTGAACTGCTGAAACACCATGGAACTATACTTGCGAGCCATCTCCAGGTGATTCTTTTTGGTGAGCGGCGTACCGTCGATGACGACCTCGCCCGACGTGGGCTCCTCAAGATAATCGACACAGCGGATGAGCGTCGACTTACCCGAGCCGGAAGGCCCGATCATTACGAGCTTCTCGCCGCGCTTGACGGTGAGATTGATATCTTTGAGCACATGCAGGTCGCCAAAGTACTTGTTGAGATGCTTGATCTCGATCATGTCTGCCATGAATGTCCCTTCCCTGCGTTTACACGAGTTGCACTATTGTACGGAAAGAACCACGTTTCCGCAGCCCACGCTACATTCCCGTAAAGAACCCGCAACCTTCCACCCACTCATTGGGGACAGCCCAGCAAAAGGGGCGCGACCATGACGGCCACGCCCCTCAAGACCCGAAAAAATACAACCGCCCTTGTTGAGCATAAGTCAGCGAAAACCCGTACACGCGAGCAAGGTGACGTGAAATGAAAGGGCGCAGACCTTATGGTCGCGCCCTTGAAATTGAACGTCAGATTGCCGCGTGTACGGGTTTGCAGCGTCGAGCCGTTACGCGGTTTGGTAAAACCGCGTAACAAATTACGCGAGTTTGGCACCGACGATCTTTGCTGCTGCCGGCTTATCGAAGTTACCGCCAGTGGCCTTACCCAGAGCGCCCATGACCTGGCCCATCTGCTTCTTAGAGGTCGCGCCCAGCTCGGCGATAACCTGCTCGATCAGGGCCTCGAGTTCCTCGCCCGAAACCTGCGCGGGCAGCAGGCTCTCCAGAATCTTGACCTGCTCGGTCAGGTTGTCGGTACGCTCCTGGTCGGTACCGGCCTTAATGGACATCTCCAGCGTCTCGCTCGTCTGCTTAATCAGACGCTTGATCATGCTGTTGACGTCTTCCTCGGTCACATCACGACGCTCGTTGACCTCGATGTTCTTCACCTCGGCCTTAACCTGGCGAATGATGGACAGGCGAACCTTGTCCTTAGCCTTCATGGCCGCGATCATTTCCTTCTGCAGCTCTTCGTTGGTCATCTGCAAATCCTCCTCAATAGTGCGGGCGGCACTCACACGAGCGCCGCCCCATGATTACTTAGTCGTCGACGAATCGTCGGTCGAACTCTTGGTGACACCCTTCAGGCTGACGTTGTACGGCACGTCCTTGGGCATGGGGTTAACGGTGATGTCGGCGTCCTTCTTGTACTGCTCCAGCCACTCGCTGTACGCGGTGCTTGCCGCCTGCGTCTTCACCACGTTGGAGACGTACTTCTTGATGTCCTTGGGCACCTGCTTAATGTCATCGACCTGATTATCGACATGGAAGTAGTCGGTGCACTTGATGATGTGATAACCATAGGTCGACTCGACGACGCCGCTCACATCGCCCTTGTTGAGTCCCTCGAGCGCCGCCTGGTAGCTGTCGACGAAGGTGGTGAGCTTGTCCCAGCCCACATCGCCCTTCTTCTCCTTGGAGCCGGTGTCGTCGGAATACTGCTCCACGGCATCCTCAAAGCTCAGCTCGCCGGAGTTGATCTTGTCCAGGCACTCCTGCGCCTTGGCCTTGGCGGCAGCCTTGTCCTCGTCGGATGCGTCGGAATCGACCTTGATCAGGATATTCGACGAACGACGGGCATCGTTGTAGTTGGACAGGTTCTCATTGATGTAATCGACAATCTCGCTGTCCTTGGGCTTGCTGGTGGGTGCCACGGCATCCTTGAGCTTCTGCTGCGCCAGGCTCTCCTTGAGCGAATCCTTGTAGGTGTCCTCGGTGTAGCCGTAGGTCTTAAGCGTCTTCTTAAAGGTCTTGGCGCCGCCCGCGCTCTTGCACGCGTCCTTCCAAGCCTTCTCGACCTCCTTGTCCGACACCGTCACGCCGTTTTCCTTCTGCGCCTGCTGAAGCAGAATCTGCTGCGCGTAGGAGTCGATGAGCTGCTTGCGGTACTTCTTGGGTGTGAGGTCGTTGTCGACCAGGTACTGTGCCCAGTCCTTGTCCTTGGTGTAGCCGTAGGACGTGCGCATGCTCATGATCTGCTTGGTCACGGTGTCCTCGGTGAGGTTGGTGCCGTTGATGGTAGCAGCCACGCCACCAGTAAGCTTATAGCCCGAGCTGGCACTTTCGGTCTGCGACATCAGGCCGGAGCACGCCATGGCCGAGACGGAAAGCAGCATCGCCAGCACGCCGATGACCACCAGGACAATCTTGACGGTCTTGGACACATAGGTCTTGCGCTGCTTCTTACGAGAGCTGGAGGCGGCGCGGGACCGCTGCTCGGGCGTCGGCGCGGCCTCGGGGTTCTTTTTCTTGTTTGCCATGTTTGGCCTTTCGCATCACGAATCGAACAAACGCCATTGTGTCACAACGCAGCCCCCGCGGCACACCTGGTGCATGGGGGACGGGTTAATCTGCACCATTTTGGTGCAAAGGGGACAGGTCTGGCAGTTGGCAGTTAGGGACGTTCCTTTTCTGCCGGCAGTTAGGGACAGTCCCCAAGTGCCGGCTTAACTCCACCTTAGAAGTGGCGACGGATGGCGTCGACCATGCCTTGGGGCGTGGTCTGGCCGAGTACATCGGCTGCAGCGTCGGCATCCATAAAGATATTCATAAGCGCCTGCAGGGCCTCAACCTGGCCGCCCGGCTCGGCAATGCCCAGATTGATGATGATCTGCGACGGCACCGGGGCGCCCATGCCCGCCATCGCGTTGAACGTCACAGGTGCGGCGGGCTTCACCACCGCGATATAGGGCTTGGCCACAAATCCCGGATCGGTATGTGGGATGGCGATGTTGGCCGCCGGCATAGCGAGACCCGTGGGATAGGCGTCCTCGCGCGTGCGGACGGCATCGAGCCAACCGGACGCAATGTAGCCGCGCGGGGCAAGCTCACCCTCGAGCCGCGCAAACACCTCATCCGGCGTCGCACACTCCCAATCATAAAACACCAGCTCAGGCGTAAACAGCGCTTCGTTATCCGCCATGCGCTCACCTCTCTCACCTAGTCACCTGCGACGTTCTTGAATGACTAGTCGTTAAAGACCGTCCCCGATGACTACCTAAAACAAAGGATGGCCACTTGCGCCTTGGCGCCAATGACCACCCTGACTACTCGGCTAAATTGTACTGTGCGCCACTAGCCGCGAGGCGCATCAATTGCGACCTTGCCGCTCTCCAGCACGTGAACGCGACCGTCGGCGAGCATCTGCACGACCTCGGGATACAGCACGTGCTCGATCGCGTGGATGTGCTCCTCGAGCGTGTCGACGTCCCAGCCCTCCTCGACAGCCAGCGCGCGCTGGGCGATGATGGGGCCGTTGTCGTAGACCTCGTTGGCAAAGTGCGCTGTCACGCCGGTCACCTTGACGCCGCGAGCAAACGCATCGTCAATCGCATGGGCGCCGGTAAAGCTCGGCAGCAGCGCCGGGTGTAGGTTGACCACGCGATTGGGAAACGCTGCCAGCAGCGGCGTGTGCACCATGCGCATGTAGCCGGCCATCACCACGTACTCGCAGCCGCGCTCGAGCAGCTCATGCGCGATGATCTCGTCAGCCGCGATGGGGTCGGCATAGACATCCTTGGACAGCGTGAGCGTCTGGATACCCGCACGCTCGGCACGCTGCAGGCCCTTGGCCGAAGGACGGCTCGACACCACAAGCTCAATCGAGGCGTTGAGCTTGCCGGCGGCGATCAGGTCGATCAGCGCCTGCAGGTTGGTACCCGAACCGCTGATAAGCACGCCGATCTTGAGCGGCTCAGCCGTATCGGTGCCGGTCGGACGGGTGTAGGGCACAAAGCCCAGGCCCTCGGCAGCAGCCATCTGCTCGTTAGCGCTCATCGGAGTACACGACCTTACCGGAACCCTCGACGCACTCGCCCACGCGGAACGGCTTCTCGCCCAGCGCGACCAGAGCCTCGGTCACGGTGGCCTCGTCCTCGGGGGCGACGATCAGGCACAGGCCGACACCCATGTTGAAGGTCTTGCATGCCTCGTTGGGCGCGAGCTCGGCCTGACGCGACACATAGGTGATGACGGGCGGAACGTCCCAGCCCATCTCGGCGCCGTTGCGGGTGACCACGGCATCGACGTCGTCGGCGAGCGCGCGGTTGAGGTTCTCGGTAATACCGCCGCCGGTGATATGGGCAATGGCATGAACGTTGGCGCCACCGCGGAGCAGCTCAAGAATCGGCTTCACATAAATGCGCGTGGGAGCCAGCAGGGCGTCGGCCAGCGAAGCACCGCCGAGCTCCTCGAGCGGACGGCTCAGCTCCTCGGCCTTGGCAGCAGCCTCGGGTGTGCCCGGCTTGATGCCGTCGACACCGATGACCTTGCGCACGAGCGAGTAGCCGTTGGAGTGCACGCCAGTGGAGGGCAGGCCCAGGATCACATCGCCGGGGCGAACGTTCGCGGGGTCGAGCATCTTGGGACGGTCGACAACACCCACGGTAAAGCCGGCGAGGTCGTAATCGGCGGGGGCCATGACGCCCGGGTGCTCGGCCATCTCGCCGCCCACGAGCGCGCAGCCCGCGAGCTTGCAGCCATCGGCCACGCCCTTGATGATCTTTGCCATGTGCTCGGCCTCAATGTGACCGATGGCAACGTAATCCAGGAAGAACAGCGGCTCGGCGCCCGAAGCCAAAATGTCATTGACGCACATGGCGACCAGGTCCTGGCCCACCGTCTCGTGACGGTCCATGATCTGGGCGAGCACGAGCTTGGTGCCCACGCCGTCGGTGCCGCTGATCAAGATCGGGTCTTCCATATCCTTAAGCGCGGCGGCCGAGAACAGGCCA
Source organism: uncultured Collinsella sp. (assembly GCA_902465265.1). Classification (GTDB taxonomy): domain Bacteria; phylum Actinomycetota; class Coriobacteriia; order Coriobacteriales; family Coriobacteriaceae; genus Collinsella. The sequence continues at coordinate 66,887 of CABQMF010000002.1, forward strand.
CCAAAGCCACCGATGCCGCCGATGACCTCGGGGCGGTTGGTGTCCTTGACCATCTGCTTAATAGCGTCGACGGCGCGGCCGCCCTCGGCGGTATCGACGCCGGCGTCCTCGTACGTCACATGCTTGCTGTCGCTCATCTGAGCCTTCCTCTCCCACTACCGTGGCGCCGCGCGGGCGCCAAACGGTGCTCATAGTTGCGTTCATTTCGGCGCGCGCCATAACAGCACGCGCCGTCATATCAACAAAACAGCAGATAAAACCTGCCAAAATAAACCTGTCCCTAAATGGCAGGTTTTAGGCCTCGCCGTGCTCCTCTTCCCAGCTGCGGTCGTCGTATTTCTCGACCACGGCGTCGTCGTCAAAGTGCAGCGGCTTGTCCAGGTTGCGGGGCTTAAAGCCCTCCATGAACTTGTCGCGGCCAAAGCTCTCGGGAATCGCCACGGGGTAGCGTCCGGTAAAGCACGCATCGCAGTAACCGCCCTTGGGCATGACCTTCAGCAGGCCCTCGACCGAAAGGAAGGCCAGCGAATCGGCGCCAATGTACTCGCAAATCTCGTCGACCGTCTTGTTGGCGCTGATAAGCTGCGACTGCACGTCGGTATCGATACCGTAGAAGCACGGCCAGATGACCTCGGGCGAGTTGATGCGGATATGAATCTCCTTGGCGCCGGCGTTGCGCAGCATCTTGACGAGCTGCACCATGGTGGTGCCGCGCACGATGGAGTCGTCGATGACGACCAGGCGCTTGCCCTCGATGTTGTCGCGCAGCGGGTTGAGCTTCATACGCACGCCCATGGCACGCAGCTCCTGCGTAGGCTCGATAAACGTACGGCCCACATAGCGGTTCTTGATGAGGCCCTCGCCAAAGGGAATGCCGCTCTCGTGCGAATAGCCCTCCGCGGGCGGCAGGCCGGAGTCGGGCACGCCGATGACCAGGTCGGCCTCGACGGGCTCCTCATGTGCCAGCTGACGACCCATGTCATAACGGCAGGCGTAGACGCTCTTGCCGTTCATGATGGAATCGGGGCGAGCAAAGTAGACTTGCTCAAAGATGCAGTTAGCAGACTCTTCGGCAGCAGGCACGCCCTGCTCGGACACAAGGCCCTCGGCGCTGATGCGCAAAATCTCACCGGGACGGACGTCGCGGACGTACTCGGCGCCCACAATGTCGAGCGCACAAGTCTCGGAGGCGACGACCCAGCCGCCGGCGCGGGTGACATGGGTGGTGGCGTCGGCCGTCGCGGCGCCGTCCTGCGACGGCAGCTGCGAAACGGATGCGGCATCGGCCTGGTCCAGGCCCTCGTCCACCAGCTTGCCCAGCACAAGCGGGCGAATGCCGTGCGGATCGCGGAATGCGTAAAGCGCCTGCTCGTTGATGAGCGTCATAGCGTAGCCGCCGCGCACGAGCTCCATGGTCTTGCGAATGCCCTCGCGCAGATGGCCTGTACGCTGAGTAAAGTAGCCGATGAGTTTAGTCGCGACCTCGGAATCCGAGTTGGAGAGGAACGGCACGCCCAGCTCGATCAGCTGGCGGCGCAGCTCGTCGGTGTTGACGAGGGTGCCGTTGTGCGCGAGCGCGATAATGACGCTATTGATGGTAGAGAGGTGCGGCTGAGAGGCTTCCCAGCTCTTGGCGCCGGCGGTGCCGTAGCGCACATGGCCCACGGCCAGCTGACCGGAGAGCGTCGACAAGTCAGCATTGGAGAACACGCGGTCGAGCAGGCCCAGGTCCTTGCGAACCATAACCGTGCCGCCGTCACCCACGGCGATTCCCGCCGATTCTTGGCCACGGTGCTGCAATGCACGCAGGCCAAAGTACGTCAGTCGAGCCACGTCGCGATCGGGCGCCCAGACACCAAAAACGCCGCATTCCTCATGCAGCTGGTCGGAGTCCGGATCATACGTCGACATGGCGTTCACCTGTCCCGCGGCGCGCTCGGCCGCGCGGATGGTTTCTTGAGACATGGCATCCCCTCAGAGCCTCGTATTTTGGCGTTACCCGCCTTATTATACGCACGGCGCGACGCGCTCCCCAGCGCATGAGCAGCGCTTTTTAAAAGCCCACCGAGCTAATTATCCGTTTTGCGGCCAAACATTTTATCGGCTTGTCCAGTGCAAGCGCCAGCGCTCCCAGATGGCCGCCGCGCCCACCGTTGAGGGTTGCATTGTTGCAATTGGGACGTTCGTCCTGTCTTTTGGCAGGTCGGCGGCGTATCCTTATAACCTACAACAAAGCGAGAAAGGTTCTGTATGGATCGAAACGAACTCGACCCCAGCGTCCCCAGCGCCACGGAGGTCAAGAAGATCCCCCTCGTCATTAAGGTGTACGCCGTCCTGTGCATCCTGTCTGGCGTGAGCACGCTCCCGTCGGTCGCCGCCTTTATGTGGCAGGTCATTACCGCGCTCATCAACGGCAACGCCGCCGAAAAGCTCGGCGACAACACGCTCGTCGCGGTTGGACTCATCGTCGCCGGCATCATGCTCTCTGCGGCAAGTGCCGTCATCCTGATCATCTTTGGCCTGGACCTTATCAAAAACCAGCGCCGCAACGCCGCCCGCCTGTCCTACATCCTTATCGCATTTACCGTCGTCGAGCTTTTGGTCGACGTGATGCTCCAAGGCATCGGACCCTTCCTGCTGCGCCCCGCCGTCCAGCTCGTCATCCTCATCGCGCTTTCGGCCACCGTCGACCCCACGCTGCGCCAGGAGCGCGAACTCCAGCGCCGCCTGCAGGAGATGCTCGACCGCGACGCCGCGGACGAGGGCATGCTCGGACGCGATGAAACCGGCGAGGGCTACATCAAGCTCAACTACTTCAACCTGTTCTGGGTATTCTTCGTCTGCTGCGTGCTCGGCCTGATCGCCGAGGATATCTGGCACATGACGGTCGACGACCCAGGCGTCTACCAGAACCGCGCCGGCATGCTGTTTGGTCCCTTCAGCCCCATCTATGGCTTTGGCGCCGTACTCATGACCATGGTGCTCAACCGCTTCTATAAAAAGAACCCCATCATCATTTTCCTGGTAAGCGCTGTGCTCGGCGCGAGCTTTGAGGTGTTCGTGGGCTGGTTTATGCAGACCTCATTTGGCGTGGTCTCGTGGAGCTACTCGCACATGAAGCTGTTCGGCATGCCCGACCCACTCGCCGTCCTTACGGGCGGACGCACCTGCACGGGCTTTGCCTGCCTGTGGGGCCTGGGTGGCCTTATCTGGATCAAGCTGCTGCTGCCGAGGCTGCTCAAGCTCATCAACATGATTCCGTGGAAGAGTCGCTACTCGGCCACCGTCATCTTTACCGTCATTATGCTGGTCGACGGCGTCATGACGCTGCAGTCGCTCGACTACTGGTACCAGCGCGTCAACGGCACGGAGCCGGATATTCCCGTCGCGCAGTTCTACGGTAAGTATTTCGATAACGACTATATGGAGAACCGCTTCCAGAGCATGACCATGAGCCCCAAGGATGCGACGCGCGTGTAGCACCACGCAATGCCGAGATTTTCCAACGCACAGAAAAGCCCGCTGGCAGACTGATTGAACTGCCAGCGGGCTTTTGCTGTAGATGGACTCGAATTGATCGCAAAGTCCTATGCCTCGCGCTCGACCTCGCTCACACACTCATTTTTGATGGTACCGACGAGTGCCTGCAGCGCATCGACCACATGCGGGCGAATGTCTCCGCCAATGAGCACGAGCATGATGTCGTCGCCCACGGTAAGCTCGCCACTCGCCAGCCACACGCGCACATAGCCGATACCCGGCATCGCGCGCGTTGCCTCGATAGCGGCCTGCACCTTTTCGGCATCGAAGCCAAACACCATGCCGCCCACCTTATGCCCAGGCGCCACACCATCTGTCTCGACCCCACGCACCTCGGCCTTGGGCGTCGCACGCACCACGCCGTTGTGTGTCAGGTACATCCCACAATCAGCCGCCGAAACATCGGCCTTGGCTTCGCGCATCCAAGCATCAACCGAAGGCATCGATTTGCCGCTTTCAAGCATCACTTCTCCTTTTTACCGTCGTAGAGTAGCTAATTTGGGACGGGGCTCCCGGATACTTTATTCCTCGACTGGCGTGAGTACCATGACTGCGCGCGTATTGCTAAATGACAGCGAACGGCAAGTCACAAGCGTTACGATCTTGGTTGCCGAAGCGGCACGATCGGTGGCGTCACTCGCCACGGCAGAAGCACCGTCGAGCATCTCGGACAGGTAATTCTTCAGTCCGTCGTCGCCTTCAAAGTTGGGCGTGCGCGCCTTGGCATACGTGTCCTCGACTACCTTGGTCGCCAGCGGGCGCAACTTATACGTCGCATCGCGCGTGATGTAGTACACGTATTCCATGCTGGCGAACGTCGCCTGATCGGTCGTATCCGAAATCACGTTAAACATCGAGCCGTCGTTCATGTGATGACCGTAAATCGTGGTCTGCTGATCCACCATGCCCGGCGCGGTGTCGTCGCTATCCAAGAAGATGGCTCCCGAGGCATTGGCGGTACCGTCAAACAGCGTGTTGAGGTACTTGGAGTTGTTGTTGGTCTGCACCACGGGGTAGTTGATGTTGGTGCCGGGTGCGTAAATCCAACCCACAACCTCGGGATTTGTCTGGGCAAGCGCATTGAAGTCGATAACCGGCACGCCGCTGGCGTCCTTGTCGCTCACATATTGCTTTTCGATTTTTTGATATGACTCGCTCGCCTGCTTGTAGCCAATCCGTGCGTTGATAAAGATGGCGGCCGCAGCAACGATCAGGCCAATGCCGATGATGATGAGCAGAATGGGAATGACGGAGCGGCGCTTTTTGCGCGGCGGCTCAGTATAGCTCGATGGCGCGGCATGCGCCGAAGAGCGAGGTGACTTCTTGGCCGTGCTGTATGACGAAGGGCGATATGCAGTAGGTGCATCCTGACGACGATGCTTCGCCGGCGTCACGGGACGCGGCGCGCGTGGCTGCTGAGGAGAGGATATCCGACCCTGCTGCGGCACGCGGGCTGCTCCCGACTTGGCTGGATCGGGAATCCGAGAAGCCGAAAAACGCTTTCCCTGATAGTCGGACATGGCTCTCCTTATGCTACAAATGGACTGGCAGAGCGCTTAGGCGTCAGCCATCTCCTGCTTCATCTTCTCGATAACCTTGCGGTACTCGGGGTCGCATGCGCCCAGAATCTGCGTGGCGTAAATGGCAGCGTTCTTGGCACCGTTGATGGCCACACAGGCAACGGGCACGCCCGAAGGCATCTGCACCATCGACAGCAGCGAGTCCATACCACCCAGATCGCTCGTCTTCATAGGCACGCCGATGACCGGCAGCGGCGTAAACGCAGCCACGACACCGCCCAGGTGAGCAGCCTTGCCGGCGGCAGCGATAATTACCTTGATGCCGCGGTCGGCAGCAGTCGAGGCCCACTCATGGACCTTCGCCGGCGTGCGGTGCGCGCTTGCAATCACGAGCTCATAGGGCACGCCCAGTGCCTCGAGCTCGACGGTGCAACCTTCCATAACGCCCAGATCGGACTTGGAGCCCATGATGATCCCGACAACCGGCTTCTGATCTGCCATAAACAAAGACCTCCTGTTGAGAGCGGTGACGCAGCGAATCCGCGACCCTTAACTACTGAGAGTAGTATAGCTGCTCCCGTCCCTGCGGTCTGCGTGGTGGCGGCTGAGCCTTTCCCTCGGGAACTGGGCTTCGCGAAGTTTCCCGAGGGAAAGGCTCAGCCGCCACCCTGCGACCTACCGGATATTGCTATGACTTACGTTGGCTGCAATAAATGAGCTCCGGTTGCTGCGCAAAGTCGTTCAGATGAAAACACCGGGCCGCCGCAGAGCACCTTCGACCTACCGGGGATTGCTATGACGTACGTTGGCTGAAATATTAACGTGGGCTCTGTCGTTCATTCGAACGACAGAGCCCACACTCATTTTCTATTCAGCCCTAGTCATCGCGCAAAGCTCCTTCGGCAGCACACGGTGCAACCGAGTCACCGCAGGCCGGGGCGGGAGGGGCCGAGTTTCCTCCTGAGCGACTCTGCTTGCAGCCGGAGCGAAAGGGGGAAATCTCGGCCCCTCCCGCCCCGGCCGGACAGGTCACACTACACCGTGTGCTGCGGCAGGTCCTGCAGGGCGATGACGTCCATGCCCATGTCGTTGGCGCTGCCGTGACCCTGCTGGTCCTCGCGCACGGCCTCGATGGCGCTCACGTACGTGTTGGCCGCAGACATCGCCGTCACGCAGGTCACGCCGCGACGCACGGCCTCGGTACGCAGCAGATAGCCGTCGCCACGTGAGCCCGGGCCGTACGGCGTGTTGATGATCACCGCAATCTTGCCATCAGCGATGAGGTCGCCGATGTTGGGGCACTCGCCGTCGTGCGGGCCGCTGATCTTCTCCACGACCTCGCAGGTCACGTTGCCGCCGCGCAGCACGCGCGCCGTACCCTCGGTGGAGCAGATATCAAAGCCCAGGTAGCGCAGGATACGCGCGACCGAAAGGATATGGCGTTTGTCGCGGTCGCACACGCTGATGAACACCTTGCCGCAGCTCGGATCGGGCAGCTTGTAGTCGATCGCCAGCTGCGTCTTGGCGTATGCCTCGGGATAGCTCTTGGCGATACCCATGACCTCGCCCGTCGACTTCATCTCGGGCCCCAGGATAACGTCGGCACCGGGGAAACGGCCCCAGGGCATAACGGCTTCCTTCATGCAGAACCAATCGAGCTGACGCTCGTCGCTCGGCAGGCCCAGGCTCGCGATGGAATCGCCCGCCATGATACGCGCCGCGCACTTGGCGAGCGGCACACCGGTGGCCTTGGAGATAAACGGCACGGTGCGGCTCGCGCGCGGGTTGGCCTCGATCACGTAGACGGTCTCGCCCTTGATGGCGTACTGCACGTTGACCAGGCCGCGGACTCCCAGCGCCATCGCGATGCGGCGCGTGGTCTCGCGGAGCTTCGCCTGCAGGCTCTCGCTAAAGCTGAACGGCGGGATGCAGGTCGCAGAGTCGCCGGAGTGAATACCGGCCTCCTCGATATGCTCCAGGATACCGCCGATGTAGACCTCCTCGCCGTCGCACAGGGCGTCGACGTCGGACTCGATCGCACCCTCCAAGAAGCGGTCCAGGTACACCGGGTAGTCGGGGCTAATGCGCGCAGCCTCGGCCATGTAATCGCGCAGATGCTCGGCATCATAGGCGATCATCATGCCGCGGCCGCCCAGCACGTAGCTCGGACGCACCAGCAGCGGATAGCCGATGTGCGCGGCCACGGCCTCGGCCTCCTCAAACGAGGTGGCTTGGCCCGCCGGCGGGTACATGATGCCCAGCTTGTCGAGCAGAGCGGCGAAGCGCTCGCGGTCCTCGGCAAAGTCGATGGCATCGGGCTTGGTGCCCATAATGTTCACGCCGCTCTCCTCGAGCATGCGCGCCAGCTTAAGCGGAGTCTGGCCGCCGAGCGTCACCACGACGCCGTCGGGTCGCTCAACATCGATGACATCCATGACGTCCTCATAGGTGAGCGGCTCAAAGTACAAGCGGTCCGAGGTGTCGTAGTCAGTCGAGACGGTCTCGGGGTTGCAGTTGACCATGATGGTCTCGAAGCCGCGGGCCGCCAGCGCGTAGCTCGCGTGCACGCAGCAGTAATCGAACTCGATACCCTGACCAATGCGGTTGGGGCCGGCGCCCAGGATCATCGCCTTGGGCTTGTCCGCCGGCGTGGTCTCGTCGGGGGCAACGCACTTCTTGGCATCCGGGCTCGTGCGGTAGATGTTCTCGTACGTCTTGTAGTGGTACTCCGTGGCGCTCGAGAACTCCGCAGCGCAGGTATCGACCGTCTTCATGCCGGGAACCACGCCCAGACCCTTGCGGTAGGCGCGCACAAAGCGCTCATCCGAGCCGGTCAGCGCGGCAATCTCGGCGTCGCTCGTGCCGTACTGCTTGAGCAGGCGCATCGCGTCGGCGTCAATGTCCTCCACACGCAGGCCGCGGATGCTCTCCTGGACCTGCACCATATCGTTGATACGGTTGAGGTACCACGGATCGATACCGCAGATGGCATGGATACGAGCGATGTCCCAGCCACGGCGCAGGGCCTCGACCACAAAGAAAATGCGGTGCTCGGTCGGGGTCGCCACGGCCTGGGCGAGCTCATCGTCGCTCAGCTTGTCGGCACCCTCCTTGCCACCGGCGCAGATACCCTGTTGACCGTCCTCCAGCGAGCGCATGGCCTTGCCAAAGGCCTCCTCAAAGGTGCGGCCGATCGCCATGATTTCGCCCACGGCCTTCATGCGCGTGGTGAGCGTGGGGTCGGTACCCTTGAACTTCTCGAAGGCAAAGCGCGGCACCTTGACCACGCAGTAGTCAATCGTGGGCTCAAAGCAGGCGGGCGTTGCCTTGGTGATGTCGTTGACGATCTCGTCGAGCGTATAGCCCACTGCCAGGCGCGCGGCGGCCTTAGCGATGGGAAAACCCGTGGCCTTGGAGGCCAGCGCGGACGAACGGCTCACGCGCGGGTTCATCTCGATGACGATCAAGCGACCGGTGTTGGGGTTCACGGCAAACTGCACGTTGGAGCCACCGGTCTCGACGCCGATCTTCTCTAGAATGGCGAGCGAGGCCACGCGCATGCGCTGATACTCAAGATCGGAGAGCGTCTGCGCCGGCGCCACGGTGATGGAGTCGCCGGTATGCACGCCCATGGGGTCGAGATTCTCGATGGAGCACACGATGATGCCGTTACCGGCGTGGTCGCGCATGACCTCCATCTCATACTCTTTCCAGCCCTCGATGGACTCCTCGACCAGCACCTCGTGGGCGGGCGAGAGCTCCAGGCCCTGGCTCACGATGGAGACAAGCTCCTCGTGGGTATGCGCGATGCCGCCACCGGCACCGCCGAGGGTAAAGCTCGGACGCAGCACGCAGGGATAGCCCACGCGCTCGGCGATAGCCTCGGCGTCGGCCACGCTATAGGCATAGCCCGAGCGCGCGACCTCCAGGCCAATCTCGGCCATGGCCTCGTTAAAGAGCTTGCGGTCCTCGCCGCGCTCGATAGCGGCCAGGTCGCAGCCGATCATCTCGACGCCGTACTTGTCGAGCGTGCCGTCCTTTGCCAGCTCAACGGCGGCGTTCAGACCGGTCTGGCCGCCCAGCGTGGGCAGCAGCGCGTCCGGGCGCTCTTTCTTGATTACGCGCTCGATAAACTCCGCGGTGATAGGCTCGACATAGGTGCGGTCGGCAAGACCCGGGTCGGTCATGATGGTCGCCGGGTTGGAGTTGACCAGGATGACCTCAAAGCCATCCTCCTTGAGCACCTTGCAGGCCTGGGCGCCGGAGTAGTCGAACTCACAGGCCTGGCCAATAACGATGGGGCCCGAGCCAATGACGAGGATGCGCTTGATGTCAGTACGTTTCGGCATGTTAGTTCTCCTCGGTCTCAGTCGCGGCGGTCTCGGCGAAATTCCAGCCCTGCAGACGGTCCTTCGCGGTGTCGATGTCCAGGTAGTTCTCCTCGCCGTCCATGAGTCGCGTAAAGGCGGTGAAGAGATAGTGGGCATCGGTGGGGCCGGGCGAGGCCTCGGGGTGGTACTGGACCGAGAAGCACGGGGCGTCGAGCAGCTGGATGCCCTCGGCGGTGCCGTCGTTGAGGTTCACGTGCGTCAGGCGAATGCGGCCGAAGCGCTCGTTCATCACGACCGGCGCGATGCCGCGACGCACCCAGGCGCGCAGGTCGCCATCGGCCGCATGCTCGGTCTCGCCGCCGGAAAGCTCCGGGATCAGTTTGCCCAGACTGGGGAACAGCAGGCCAAAACCGTGGTTTTGCGCGGTGATTTCCACGCGACGGCTCACCAGGTTCATAACCGGCTGGTTACCGCCACGGTGACCGAATTTAAGCTTTTCCATTTGGGCGCCGCACGCCAAGCTGATCATCTGGTGACCAAGGCAAATGCCAAAGACCGGCACCTTGCCGATCAGCTGCTGCACCTGCTCGTAGGTCTCCACCACGGCATCGGGGTCGCCGGGGCCGTTGGATAAAAAGACGCCGTCGGGATTCATGTCGAGCACCTCACTCGCGGGCGTATCCCACGGCACGACGGTGAGATCACAGCCGGCGCGGACGAGGCCCTCCAGAATACCGCGCTTGACGCCGCAGTCGTAGGCGACCACGTTGTGGCGGGCAGAAGCGGCAGGGGCAAGCGCAAAGTCATGCGTAGCGGGCAGGTCGGCAGCTGCAAAGGCATGAGGCGCGGGGCAACTCACGGTCTTGACCAGGTTCTCGCCGACCAGCGTGGGCGCGGCGGATAGACGTTCGGCAAGCTCGGCGACGTCAAAGATTTCCGTCGAGATAATACCCATCTTGGAGCCGTTGTCGCGCAGGTGGCGCACAAGAGCGCGGGTGTCGACGCCCTCGATAGCGACGATACCGTGGGCACGCAGGTACTCCGGTACGCTGACGGCCGAGCGCCAGTTGGAAGGCGTGGCGCACATGTCGCGGACGACCATGCCGCGCATGGCGGGAGCGCTCGCGGGACGAGCGGCATCGCCGGGGAAGGCCGACTGGACGTCGGTCTCGTCGATGCCATAGTTGCCGATCTGCGGATAGGTCATGGTTACGATTTGGCCGGCATAGCTCGGATCGGTCATGACCTCAAAGTAGCCCTCAAGCGAGGTGTTGAAGCAGACCTCGCCGGTCGCGGTACCCTCGGCACCGCATGCACGGCCATAAAAAATGGTCCCATCCTCAAGGTACAGGATGCAGGGACCGCAGGTGCCCTTGCTGGTTTTGGCCAGCATGCGCTGGCAAAGCTCGCTGGGCGCGAAGGTGCGGGCAGCAGTGCCCGCAGTATGGTTGTTCGCCATAATTCTCCTTCCCGGTCTCTCCGGACCGGCTTAAAGGTTGGTAGTTAGGCCTTGCGGTATTTTAACCGCAAGTATGCGCCATGGCGTTAATTTCATCGAAATGTTTACGAAATGATAATTATGACTTTCTATGCATAATGATTTTCTGGGACCGGGAAATATCATTCTGAACGCGGGGCTTTGCCGCCAACTGCATACATGACAGAATGATTTTTTAATCCCCGTCCCAGAAAAATCATCCCGCGCGGGCACTTGGCTCACGCGGGATGATGGCGTCTTATTTATCCTGCTCCAGCAGATCGGACGGTGTGCGGTCGGGCTTGCCGCCACGGAAAATCTCGCGGCCATGCAGACGATGCTCCAGATCGCGCTCGGCTTTTTCCTCGTCAATCTTGGTCTGGCTCACCACCGGGTCCTCAATCAACGACGACACCGAGTTCACCTGCTTCTGAATGCGCTCGGCGATGGTGTCATCCATACTCACGATGCGCATCTTCCAGTCGATACTCGTGGCGTTGGATGAGCTCTTGGTCCACACGAACGTCAAAATGGCGCTCTGGTGGCCGCGCGCGGGGAACATGCCAAAGAAGGAATCGTGCTGAATGTTGCTATCCTCGTCGATATAGGCGTGAACGTTATACACCACGCGGTCGATCTTATCGTTGAGCAGCGCGTTGGTCGCAAGCGCCGCGGCCTGGATCTGCCCGTTGGACAGCAGCTCGAGCTCGTTGGCAGACGATGTGTCCAACACCGTCACCTCGACCGTGCCCGTACGCTCATCGGCTTCATCGACGGTAAAGTCGAGCGGGAACTGCGTAAAGCCGTTGCCCCACTCGAGTCCACCCTTGAGTGCTGTAGAAACGGTATCAACCGAAACGCTCTCGGACAGGTTGGCGGTATTCAGACGGCGCATCACGCCGTAGCCGATCTGCATGCCCACGATCAGCACCAAGATGCCGATAACCACGACCATGGCAGTCTTCGTAATGGTATGGCTCACCTGCGAACCCGAAGGGTCGTCCTCGGACAGCGGGTCGATATGTTTTGCCTGGCTCGCGCGGTCCTCGCTGCGCAGCTGCGCTAGCGCCGCTTTGTCACCGCGCTTGGCCGCAGCCTCCTTCTCACGCATGCGCTCGGTACGCTTTTTGGCGAGCGTGGGATCCAAGACGCCGGATGCATCGATTTCGGAGAATAACTCCGTCACTTCTTCCGGAGTCAAAGGGTTCTTGTCAGCCATAAACTTCCTGTCATATCAATCAGTCGAGCTCGTGCGCACGCGCACCTTCGAACTGCATTCGATAGTAACGGGCATAGGTGCCGCCACGGGCGAGAAGCTCCTCGTGCGTGCCACGCTCCACAACGCGACCATGCTCAACGGTCGCAATCTCATCGGCATGCTTAATGGTCGAAAGACGGTGGGCGATAATAATCGTGGTGCGGCCGCGTGCCAGCTCTTCGAGTGACTCCTGCACCGCCTCCTCGCTCTCGTTATCCAAAGCACTCGTCGCCTCGTCCAAAATCAGGATCTTGGGGTTCTTGAGAAACACGCGCGCGATGGCAACGCGCTGCTTCTGTCCGCCCGAAAGACGGCTGCCGCGCTCGCCCACCACGGTGTCGTAGCCCTGCGGAAGCGATTCGATAAAGGTATCGATATTGGCGCGGCGGGCCGCCTCGGCGATCTCTTCTGCCGTAGCACCCGGCTTGCCGTAGGCGATGTTCTCGCCAATCGTACCGTCAAACAGGTAGACATCCTGCTGCACCAGGCCGATGGCGCGGCGCAGGCTCTGCTGCGTCACATCGCGCACGTCCTGACCGTCGATGCTAATGGATCCGGTAGCCACGTCATAAAAGCGCGGCAGCAGCGAACAGGTCGTGGACTTGCCGCCGCCCGAAGGGCCAACCAAAGCGATGGTCTGCCCGGGCTTGATGGACAGGTCCATATGGTCGATAACGGGTCGCTCGTCGGCATAGCCCTCGCCCAGCTCAACGTCCTCGTAGTTAAAGCACACGTCGTGATACTCCACGGCGCCGGCAGTCACCTGCAGATCAGTGGCGCCCGGCTTGTCCTGGATATCCGGCGCCGTCGAGAGCACCTCGTCCATACGCTTAAAGCCGGCGATAGCCTTCTGATACGTTTCGGCCGAATTGACGAGCGTCTCAAGCGGCGTGCAGAACAGCGAAATATAGAGTGCAAAGGTCGCCATATCGACCGCCTGCAGCTGTCCCTGGGCGACCAGCCAGCCGCCCAGCAGCACCACGATCACATAGAGCACGCCCGAGAGCAGGCCATACGTCGCGGTATAGACGCCCATGGCGTGATACATGTTCTCCTTGGACGAAAGATAGCGATTGTTGGAGGCGCGGAACTTGAAGCGTTCGGTCTCCTCGTTGGCAAAGCTCTTGACCACGCGCATGCCCGCCAGCGAATCCTGCAGCTGCGCATTAATGCCGCTGATTTTTTTGCGGTTGTCGCTAAAGACCTCGCGCATGCGCATGTTCTGCCAAAACATGATGACCGCAAACACCGCCGTCACCACGGCCATGGCAAGCGCCAGCACCGGGGCGATAGCAAAGAGAATCACAAACGAACCGACGACCTCGATGCCGCAGATGATAATCCACTCGGGCACGTGGTGTGCCGCCTCGCAGATATCGAACAGGTCGTTGACCACGCGACTCATCATGTCACCTGAGCTGTTGCGATCGAAGTACGCAAAGCTAAAGCGCTCGTACTGATCGAACAGGTCCTCGCGCATCTTGGACTCCATGCGCGCGCCCATCACGTGGCCCCAGTAACTCACAAAGTAGCGACAGGCGCAACGGATGGCATACATCAGCACCAGGCCAACCGCGATCATACCGAGCGCCTGCATAATGACAGCCTGACCCTGGGTAAACAACCCACCGGTCAGATTGCGCAGAATGATAGGAAACGCCAAGTCAATGGCGGCAAGCACCAGGGCGCAAATGGTATCGGCAACAAAAAGCCCCATCTGGGGCTTGTAATAAGAAAGAAAACGCTTAAACATGCAGTCCTCGGGGAGAAATAAATAGGGTGAGAAATCTGGTTGAACCGTTCGAGTTGAAAGAAAAGCAGCCCAACAAGCATAACGCCGATGTTCCGGCAACGTCAGCGAAAACGTCCCTAAGCGAGCAAGGTGCCTTGAAAGAGGAGCGACGCGTACTTCGGTACGCGAGCGACGATTGAAAGGCTGATTGCCGCTTAGGGGCGTTTGCAGCGTCGACTCGTTACGCGGTTTGGTAAAACCGCGTAACCTAGAGTTCGGCCCCGCCTAGTCGGTGCGCGATGCTATCGCAGGCCAAGGCGCCCACGACGGTCTTGGCATCTTCGACCTTGCCGTCGAGCACGGCGTCGATCAGCTCGTGCAGCGGCACCAGATCAACGTTGACAAACTCATCATCATCGGGGTTGGGTGCATCGAACTCGAGCTTGGTGGCCAGGTAGATGTGAATGATCTCATCACAGAAGCCGCAGGACGTGACAATCGACGTCAAAAAGCGAATGCGACCAGCCCTAAAGCCCGTCTCCTCATGCAGCTCGCGCTTGGCGCAATCGAGCGGGTCCTCGCCTGGGTCGAGCTTGCCGGCGGGAACCTCGACCGTCACGCGGTCGATGGCGGTGCGGTACTGACGCACCAGTACGATCTTGCCGCTCTCGGTCAGTGCCACAACGGCCGCCGCACCCGGATGGCGAACGATATCGCGGGCGCTACGGCGACCGTTGGGCAGTTCAACCTCAAGACGGTGGACGTCGAGGATCTTGCCCTTCCAGGCGCACTCCTCCGAAAGAATCTTCTCGTGCAGCTCGGCATCGTGCGGGTCGTCGTCGCCCAGCACCAGCGCCGGCTCGTCAGCGACCTCGCCACCAGGCTCGCCCTCGGCGTGCCCATACATGCGGCTGTCCTCTTCGACGATCTGCGCGTCCACGAGCTCTTCGTTCTTCTCGTCCATCCGTCTCATCCCTCTCGGACTTTAGGCATCCCAGGCGTCGCGGCCACGCAGCGCGCGCAGGCCGATGTCATGACGCAGGGTCTTGCCCTCAAAATCAATCTTCTCGCAGGCCTCGTAGGCAAGGTTGCGAGCGTTCTCGAACGTGTCGCCCAGCGCGGTCACGGCAAGCACTCGGCCGCCGTTGGTCACGAGCTGACCGTCCACCACGGCGGTGCCGGCATGGTACACGGTCACGTTCTCCATGGCCTCGGCGTCGGCGATGCCGGTGATGACTTTGCCCTTCTCGTAGCTGCCGGGATAGCCCGCGCTCGTCAGGACAACAGCCACGGCCCACTCGTCACGCCAGTCGAGCTCAATCTGATCAAGCTCGCAGTTGGCGCAGGCGAGCATAACCTCGACCAGGTCGTTCTTGAGGCGCGGCAGCACGACCTGCGTCTCGGGGTCGCCAAAGCGGGCGTTGAACTCCAGCACCTTGGGGCCGGCGGGGGTGAGCATAAAGCCGCCGTACAGGCAGCCGCGGTAGTCGATGCCCTCGGCAGCAAGCTCGGCCACGGTCTGCTCCATGACCTCCACCATGGTGGCGTGCTCCTCGTCGGTCACGATGGGCACCGGGCTGTAGACGCCCATGCCGCCGGTGTTGGGACCAAGGTCGCCCTCGAGCGCACGCTTGTGATCCTGCGAGGTGGCCATGGGGCGCACGGTCTTGCCGTCGGTAAAGGCCAGCAGCGAGCACTCGGGGCCGGTCAGCATCTCCTCGATGACCACAGTATTGCCGGCATCACCAAAGGTGCCGCCAAAACACTCACGCACGGCCTCCTCGGCCTGCGCAAGCTCAGTCGCCACGATAACGCCCTTGCCTGCGGCCAGGCCGTCTGCCTTCACGACCAGCGGGGCGCCCTGCTCGCGCACGTAGGCGAGAGCTGAAGCCTCGTCGGTGAACGAGCCGTAGGCGGCCGTCGGAATGCCGGCACGCTCCATGAGCTGCTTGGAGAACAGCTTGGAGCCCTCCATCTGAGCGCCCTCGGCACCCGGGCCAAAGCAGGGAATGCCCGCCGCGCGCACGGCATCGGCAACGCCCGCCACGAGCGGAGCCTCGGGGCCAATCACCACGAGTCCGCATCCGTGGCTCTGGGCAAACGCCGCCACGGCCGCAGGATCGCAATCGTCGAGAACCACGTTCTCGCCGCAGCTCGCGGTGCCGCCGTTACCCGGCGCAATGTAGAGCTTGCCGGCGCGCGGTGATGCTGCGAGCTTAGCTGCCAAAGCATGCTCGCGGCCGCCGCTGCCCAACAACAGGATGTCGATGGTTTGAGTGTCCGCCTTCAAGGGTGCCTCCTCTATGGATTAGCGGCCCGCTCCGCGCGAGCCCTTTGCAAGCAAATATACCCCTCGGCCGCCCGTCCGGGCTGCAAAGGGGTATATCGCAATAACCAAATAGTCCCGATTACTTCCAGAATCGGTTGATGATCTGCTCGCGACCGGCGCCAACGCCAATGAACGTCACGCGGGTGTGTGCCAGATCCTCGATAAACGCCACGTAGTCCTGAGCCTCCTGCGGCAGCTCCTCAAAGCTGCGGCAACCGGTGATATCGCACTTCCAGCCAGGGAGCTCCTCGTAGATGGGCTTGGCATGCTCAAAGCGCACCTGGTGTTCGGGCACGCTCGTGTAACGCTCGCCATCGACGTCGTAGGCAACGCACACCTTGATGGTGTCGAAAGCCGAAAGCACGTCGAGCTTGGTCACGGCGATGTCGGTGAGGCCGTTGACGCGCGAGGCATAGTTGGCGATAGGGCCGTCAAACCAGCCGCAACGACGACGGCGACCGGTGGTCACGCCGTACTCATAGCCCTCCTCGGTCAGCGTGTGGCCGGCCTCGGACTCATAGGAAAGCTCGGTGGGCATGGGGCCCGAACCGACGCGGGTGATATAGGCCTTCATGACGCCCAGCACGCGGTCGACGTTCTTCATGCCCACGCCAGAGCCGGTGATGGCACCGCCGGCGGTGCAGTTGGAAGACGTCACGTACGGATAGGTGCCGTGGTCGATGTCGAGCAGCGTCGCCTGGGCGCCCTCAAACAGCAGGTTCTTGCCCTCATCGATCATGTTGTTGAGCAGCAGGCTCGTCTCGGTGATGTAGGGACGCAGGCGCTCGGCCATCGGCAGGTACTCGTCGCAAATCTGGTCCACGGTGTAGGTGGGCAGGTTGTAGATGAGCTCGAGCTCGGGGTTCACGCGGGCGAGAGCGGTCTCCAGCTTGTCGCGGAACAGCGCCTCGTCCAGCATGTCCTGCATGCGCAGGCCAATGCGGGCCATCTTGTCCTGATAGCACGGACCGATGCCACGCTTGGTGGTACCGATGTTCTTCTTGCCGAGCTTCTGCTCAAAGGCGCCATCCAGATCGATGTGGTACGGCATGATGACATGCGCGTTGCCGCTAATCTTGAGATTCTTGGTGGTGATGCCGTCGGCCTCGAACATGTCGATCTCCTCAAGGACAACCTTGGGGTTGACGACGCAGCCGTTACCGATCACCGACACGTGGTCGGAATACATGATGCCGGAGGGCACCTGGTGCAGGCCGTACTTCTTGCCGTTGACGACGATGGTGTGGCCGGCGTTGTTGCCTCCCGAGTAGCGCACGACGGCATCGAAGTCGCCGGCGACCAGGTCGCAAATCTTACCTTTGCCCTCATCGCCCCACTGGGCACCGACCAAAACGGTTGACGGCATGTTTACTCCTTACATTCATGGACTGTCTACGCGCCACGCCGGCACGCAGAAGCACAAAACATTCCCAGTATACCCGTGCAACGGGCGCCTGTCCTACTCCTCGGCATGTGCCCCATCAAGCTCATAGAACTTGGTGGATGCCGGCAGGAACATCAGATCGACGTCGCCGATCGGGCCCGAACGGTTCTTGGCCACGACGATACGCGTAACGCCCTCGTCGGGTCGATCGTCGCGCGAGGCCTCGGCCTCGTCGGCGGAGCGGTCCAAGAACATAACGATATCGGCGTCCTGCTCGATGGAGCCCGATTCACGAAGGTCGGAAAGCTGCGGGCGCTTGCCGGTACGGGATTCGACCTGACGCGAGAGCTGCGACAGCGCGATGAGCGGGATCTTGAGCTCCTTGGCCATGATCTTCAGACCACGCGACATCTCCGAAACCTCGACGGTACGGCTCTCGGAGCGGCGTCCCGGCGGAGGACTCACCAGCTGCAGGTAGTCCAGGATGATGATTGCCTTCTCCTTGTTATGGAGCATGCGGCGGCTCTTGGCGCGAATCTCGGTCACTGTGGTGCCGGGCGTATCGTCAATCAGAATATCGAGCTTGGACAAGGTCTGCGTGGCCTCGTTGATATTGGCCCACTGCTCGGGGCTAATGCGGCCCATGCGGAAGTCACTGATCGAGATCATGGCGTAGGCGCAAATCAGACGCTGGGCAATTTCTTTGCCCGACATCTCCAGCGAGAAGAAGCCGACGGTATAACCGGCAGCGGCAGCGTTGAGCGCCAGATTCAGGGCGAACGACGTCTTACCCACAGCAGGGCGGGCGCCGATAATGATGAGCTGGCCCTCGCGGAAGCCCATGAGCATGCGGTCGAGTGACGGGAAGCCCGTGGGCACGCCCGCAGCCTGGCCACCGGCCTGACACACTTCCTCGGCCTCGTTATAGGCCTCAACCATAAACTCGGTCAGCGTCTTGTAGCTCGACTTGACCTCGCGTGCCGTGACCTTGAGCAGCTTGCTCTCGGCTAGCTCCACGACCTCTTTGGTGTCGGTGGGGGCGTTATATGCCAGCGCGTTGATCTCGTTGGTGGCGCCGATCAGCTCGCGCAGCATCGAATCGCGACGAACGATGGCGGCATGGTGCTGCCAGTTCACGAGCGACAGAGTCTGACCCATCAGCTCCAAAATGTAGGCCTCGCCGCCCACGGCATCGAGCTTGTTGATGCTTCGCAGGTAATCGATCAGCGAGATGGAGTCGATGGGAATGCGGCTGTTGTACATATCGACCATCGCGGTGTAGATGGTCTTATGAATGGGCCGGTAGAAATCATCGGGCTGCAGCTCGACCTGGGCCTCTTCGACCACCTCGGGCGATAGCAGCATAGCGGCCAGTACATTGGCCTCTGCATCTTGGTTTTGGGGAAGACCCAACTTTGAGCCGCGGTCCTCGACCGTCAGCCCCGTCTCCCTATCGTCATATGCCATGAGCATCCTCATTCATATCGCTTGCGAGCATCCATAGTATCAGCCACGGTCCCAAAACGCGCCGCGCGCCGCCAATCATCACCGAACCAAACGGATGAACGGTCCTGTATATAGGACTTCGACGCAACGTTCACCATGACACTCACTCAGCGCAAAAAACAAAAGGGCGCCCTGGTTTCCCAGAGCGCCCTTCTTAGAACAAGATTGTTGCGTTGCAGCAAATGCTACTCGGCAGCAGCCTCAGTCTCGACCTCGGCGGTCTCGGCCTCGGCGACCTCAGCGGCCTCCTCGACCTCAGCCTCGGCAGCGAGCTCCTCGGCGGTAACGCCGACGAGAACGACAACCTCGGCCTTGATCTCGCGGTACAGCGAGATGGCAACGGTGTGGGCACCGGCAACCTTGATGGGCTTACCGAGCTCGACGCGCTTGCGGTCGATGTCCATACCGAGCTGAGCCTTGATGGCGTCAGCGATCATAGCGGCGGTAACGGAGCCAAAGAGGATGCCCTCGTCGCCGACCTTGACGTCAACGGTGACCGTCTTGCCCTCGAAGGCAGCCTTGGTCTCGTTGGCAGTAGCCAGACGGACGGCCTCGCGCTTGGCGATGTTGTTGCGACGCTCGTCAAGCTGCTTGAGGTTGCCCTTGGTGGCGGCAACAGCGAGCTTCTTGGGGAACAGGAAGTTCTCAGCGTAACCCTGAGCGACCTCTACGACGTCGCCCTCGCCGCCCTTGCCCTTGATCTCATCGAGAAGAATAACCTTCATGATGCGTCTCCCTTCTTAGCCGCGGTCGCGGTTGCCACGAGAGGAAACCACGGGGACGGTGTACGGCAGGAGAGCCATCTCGCGGGCGCGCTTGATGGCGTTGGCGATGTCATGCTGATGCTGCGTGCAAGCGCCAGTGACGCGACGGGGCTTGATCTTGCCACGGTCGGTCATGTACTTACGGAGAAGCTGAGTGTCCTTATAGTCGATGAACTCAGTGTTCTCCTTGCAGAACTGGCAGTACTTACGACGCGGCTGACGTGCAGAAAAATCATTAGCCATGTCAAAATACCTTTCGTTTGGCAACTTCGGCGAACCGAAGCCGCCTCTCACTCAAAAATAGGTGAACAACCCTTAGAACGGGATGTCCTCATCGTAGACGTCGACCGCGGGCGGCGTAGCCACCGGGGCGGCAGGACGTGCTGCGGGCGCGGGAGCTGCGGGGGCGTAACCGCCCTGATCGTAGCCACCCTGGCCACCACGGGAGCTCATAAACTCGATCTCATCGACGATGACCTCAAGCTTGCTCCGGCGCTGGCCGTCGCGCTCCCAAGAGCTGTAGCGCAGCTTGCCCTCGATCGCGACCTTGTTTCCCTTTGCCAGGAAACGGCTCACGGCCTCGGCGCGGGTGCCGAACATGGTGCAGTCGACAAAGTTGGGATAGTCCTCCCACTCGCCAGTCTGCGCGTTGCGGCGACGATCGTTCACGGCGACGCCAAAGGACAGAACCTGGGTTCCGCCGGCGGTGGCGCGCAGCTCGGGATCGCGGGTGAGGTTACCGGTGATGTTCACTCGATTGATGCTCATAACTCACTACTTCCTCTTGGGGCACAAGCCCAGTCCAAAACGACAGTCTTACTCCTGGTCGTCGCGACGGACGATCATGTGGCGGACCACAGCGTCGGTGATGCGCAGGACGCGATCAAGCTCGGCGATCTGGGTAGGATCTGCGTGGAAGTTGATGAGGGTGTAGTCACCATCGGTGAGGTCGTTGATCTCGTAGGCGAGCTTGCGCTTGCCCCACTCGTCAACGGAGTCGACCTTGCCAGCGCCCTCAGCGATCGTGGTATCGATACGCTTCATAACAGCGAGACGAGTCTCAGGGTCGAGCGACGGGTCAACAAAGAACAGCAGTTCATAAGCCTTCATATTGTCACCTCCTCTGGGCAAATGTGGCTTCAGGTCGTGAAGGTGCGCCTGAAGCAGGAAAAGACTTGGTAATAATATCTTTCAACCTCCTAGGCTGCAAGAATATGCAGCTACAACCTCATGACCTCCACATATGCCCATACTCGCACGACGTTTCATGCGCATTCCAACCAAATGCTGACCAAAAGCTTGACGGATTTGTGGACAAGATACGATGCCGCGGGGACAAGCTGAGCCAAGCCGCAGGTCAACGGACACAAGGCCGTGGGCGCAAAATGCATACCAGTGGTCCACAGCACCACCCAAAGATTTTTAAATTCATTGCCAAGTCGCTTATGAATACCCCTTTTGAACAATTGAGTTAATCAACCACGCTGGTCGGAAGCCGTTTTTTGGCACCTCAAACCCCACTGCAACGACAAGCGCAGCCAAGCGTTTTAAAAAATGCCAACTTTTCTGTTTGCACTTTGCGATTCCTCGTGTATACTGACTTTCGCATTTAACGGAGAGTTGTCCGAGTGGCCGAAGGAGCACGATTGGAAATCGTGTAGGCGTCAAAAGCGTCTCCAGGGTTCAAATCCCTGACTCTCCGCCAGTTAATTCCAAAGCAGGCCTTTGAGCCTGCTTTGTTTTTACCCCACGCGGAGGGGTGGCAGAGTGGTTGAATGCGGCGGTCTCGAAAACCGTTTGGCCTGTATAAGGTCACGAGGGTTCGAATCCCTCCTCCTCCGCCATTTGATGGTATAAGCCCCAGCAATGGGGCTTTTTTGTTATCGAAATACGTCTCGATCCCACGCTTCCCCAAACATGTACGTCACCCTCCAAAACCGACATTTTTCGACATCTTTGAAGGCTGACGTACACGTTTGGATTGAGTTCGCGGGAGTGGCACTATTCGGAAGGTGCCTCTTCGTCTCGCATGCCCTTCCAGTTGCGGATAAGCGCCTTGCGTAGTTCGTTTTGCTCTCGCTGGTACCCGGTGTCGGTACAGCGAGGCATGCCGAGTGCTTCGCGAATGTTGTTCATGGCGCGGTGAAAGGCGAGCTGGCTGCCGAACTGAGCCGAAGTGAGCGTAACGATTCGATATCCCATTTGGGAGAGAACGGCCTCTCGCTCCGCATCTGCTCCCTTGCGCTCGAGCTCATCGTGAAAACCGCCCTTATATTCGATACCGAGCTCCCTGCGCTTATAGGTAATGAGGGCATCGATTTTGAGTGTTCGGGCTTTTGTGCAATGCCAGAGACGTTGAGGGATCTCGAGCGGTTTGTTGAGTTCGATACCTCGGATACCAACGCCGCCTTCGCTTGTTGGGAGCGAGAGGGCGATTGCCGAAGCGGTCTCCATAGGCGAGGCCGAGTGATCGTAGATGTGCCTGAGCGCGAGCCGTGCACGTGTGGCACCGGGTTTGCCGGGGTGCCGATCGAGCAGTTTGGTTATTTCATCCTTGGAGGTAGTGGCTGGTTGCCCGGTATAAGGGTCGGCGGGATTGAGCCTCATGCGATAATCGCCGCAAACTTCATAGCCATATTCGAGATATTCGATCCTATCCATCCACTCGGCAGCGAGCACAAAGGTGAAGGCTTCGTCGGTGATGAAGATTCCGGGCGTCAACTCGTTAATATGCTCGTAGGGAAGATTTTGTCCAAGAATGTGACAAACGACGCCTTTGGTACGAATTCGCTCGAATTCGAATACAACCGCGATATCGATAGTCTTAAGCATATCGGACGGAATGCCGCAGTCGGTAAGAGCCTGTCGTATGCGCGCAACACGTTGCTGGGTGGAGATGCCTTGTGCGCCTATCTGGTAGTCGTGCCGCGCAAGAGACTGAACCAAATTCTGGGGTGCATGATGGACAAGCCATGCGGTTTTATGCGAAATGAGAACAGGGGTATCCATTGAGGGCCTCTCGCTCTGAGCCGGTATCCAACTCTTATGTCCGTTGAAGTGGGGAAATATACCGGATGTGAGTAAATCAACTCACTCATGCTGTGAGCTCAATCCAAACATGTACGTCCGCCTCCAAAGATGTCGAAAAATGCCGTTTTTGGAGGGTGACGTACATGTTTTGGATCCCTGGCATTCCAGCAATGCCATGTCAGCATCCGCTGCCAACCGTTTACCGAGCAATAGGGTCGCCACGCCCGCCAACCATGTACTATGTACGGGCATTGTCTAAACCCACAATCCAAAGGACCCCATCTTGCCCGTTGCCGCCGCTATGATCGTTACCGCACACGCCTCGGATGCCATGGTTGCCATCCCGTTTTGGCTCGAGATGTTCGCCGTCGTCGCGGCATCGATCTCGGGCGTGTTGGTCGCACGCGAGCACAAACTCGACCTGGTGGGCGCCGTCGCGCTCGCCGTGGTCTGTGGACTGGGCGGCGGTCTTTTGCGCGATATGACGCTGCAGGTGGGCAACGTCTACATCCTCAACCAACCGATGGCGCTCCCGCTCTCCATCGCCACCGCGGCCACCATCTACATCTTCCCGGCAATCGTCGACAAGCCCGAAAAGCTCATTCCCCTGCTCGATATCATCTCGGTGGGTATTTATGCGGCAACCGGCGCAGACAAGGCGCTGGTCTACGGCTTTGCGCCGGCGGTGTGCATCATGATGGGCTTTTTTACCGCGGTGGGCGGCGGCATGCTGCGAGATGGTTTTATGGGTGTGGTGCCGGGTATCTTCCAGCGCACCAACTTCTATGCCATCGCGGCCATCGCCGGATCGGCAAGCTATGTTTGCCTTGTCATGAGCGGCTTGGTCAGCAATGTCGTCGCACTGGTCGTTTGCGTCGTGGTGACCATGGGACTACGCTGGCTGTCGCTGCGCTTTGATATCAAAAGCCCCACCGAGGATGACATCGCACGCTTTTTGCACCGTAAAAAGTAGACAGCACGGCACGACCCTTCGAAATGCAACCGAGAGGTTCTTTTAGAGCGCCCACGCGTTGGGTACCCTGTTAGGTAAATGCCGAACACCTAACAAAAGGATCAACCATGGCTTTCAATCAAACCGCGGCGGCGCCGTCACACAAGATGCATCGCTGCCTGCTTATGGCATTCGCGCTCATCGCGCTCGCGCTCACTGCTCTTCCCACGACGTCATTTGCCGGCACGGACACGGCAGGCAACGTACTTGCGACCGACAATGACGTCGATCCGTCTGGCGTCGAGGGTGACCTGTACTGGGCCGGCCAGGCCCTCAACTTGGACGATGCGTCCATCGGCCGCGACATAATTGCAGCAGGCGAGAGCCTCTCCATCCGCGACTGCACGGTGGGCGGCGCCGTCCGCTTGGCGGCACGCACTATCGATATCGCCAAGACCACGGTTGATGGCAGCGTCACGGTCGTCGGTCAGCACGTTGTGCTCAATTCCGACAGCACCGCCAACTGTTTTTACGCGATAGGCGAGACGGTTGCCCTGCGCGGCTCTACCAAGTCGGCAGCGCTTGCGGGCGACACGGTGACCATCGATGGCACCGTCGAGGGCGATGTCGAGGTTTGGGCCGACAAGCTCATCCTGGGCAAGAACGCCCACATCACCGGCACCGTGAACGCGCACGTCTCCGAGGACCCCGAGCGTGCCGCGGGAGCCGAGGTCGGCGCGCTCAAGATCGACCGCACCGAGAACGAGGATACTTCCACCGTTAACGATGTCATCGGCGGTATCGTCGCCGCGGCACTCTCGACCTGCTTTGTCGCTCTGCTGCTCGAGCTCGTCTTTCCGCGCGCGACTGCCAGCGCCGCCGGCATGCTCCACCAGCGCCCCATGCCCCTGTGGGTGAGCGGTCTTCTGAGCACGATTGCTATCGTCCCCGCCGTCCTACTGCTGATTATCTCTATCGCTGGTCTGTCGCTTGCCGGAGCCCTCTTGTGCGGTGTTATTGGTATCGCACTGGTGTCGAGCGCCTTTGCGGGGTGCGCGATCGCGCGCATGGTCGGAAACAGCCAGAACCGCTACGCCATGGCGGCTGTGGGCGGCGTAATCGCAGGCGCCCTCACGGGGCTTCCCCTCGTAGGCGACTTCATCAGTGGCGTGGCCTTTGTCTTTATGCTCGGCTACGCTATCCAGATCATCTGGCGCAACGCCCACCTCAAGCCCCAACAAGCCTCCAACACGCCAGGACTCCCCACCGCCTAGCCGCAACCACCACAAAAGGGCCAGGCACCTTTGTGGTGGTGCAAAGCAACCTGACCCCATTGCACCAAAAAGGGCGCCGGCCATTGTGGTCGACGCCCTTTCTTATTGGCGGTTATAAGCCCCAGCGCTTATTTGTTGACCTGACCGGCGCGGACGGCGGCCTTCTTGCGGTCGGTAGCGTTGAGCAGACGCTTGCGCAGGCGGATGTTCTTGGGAGTAATCTCGACCAGCTCGTCGTCGGCGATGTACTCCAGCGCCTCCTCGAGCGAGAAGGTGCGGGGCGGCACCAGCTGGACGGAGATATCGGAGGTCGAGGAACGCTGGTTGCCCAGGTTCTTGGTACGCGCAATGTTGACGACCATGTCGCCGGCCTTGCTGCGCTCGCCCACGATCATGCCCTCGTAGCATTCGGTGCCCGGCTCAACAAACAGCTGGCCGCGCTCCTGCAGCGTACCCAGAGCGTAGGCAACGGCCTTCTCGGTGGTCATGGAGATCATGGCGCCGTTCTGGCGGTTACCGATCTCGCCGGCGTAAGGACCATACTCCAGGAAGGTGTGGTAGAACACGCCCTCGCCGTGAGTGACGTTCATAATGCGGTTCTTAAGACCCATGATGCCGCGGGTCGGGATCTTAAACTCAAGGTGCGTCACGATGCCCGAGGTATCCATGCTCGTCATGATGCCACCGGAGGTACCGAAGACCTCGACGACCTTGCCCGAATACTCGTCCGGGCACTCGACGACGGCCTGCTCAACAGGCTCCAGCTTGTTACCGTTCTCGTCCTTCTTAAACAGAACGCGGGGACGACCGACCTGGAACTCAAAGCCCTCGCGGCGCATGGACTCCATCAGGACGGACAGGTGCAGAATGCCGCGGCCAGAGACCTCGACGCCGCTCTTGTCCTCGAGCTCCTCGATTTTCATGGTCACGTTGTTCTCGGCCTCGTTGAACAGACGCTCCTTGAGCTGACGGGCACCCACGATATCGCCATCGCGGCCGACGAGCGGGGAGGTCGAAGCCTCAAAGACGATGGACAGGGTCGGCGGGTCGATCTCGATGGGCTCGAGCTCGACGGGGTTCTCGGGGTCGGTGTAGACATCGCCGATATCGGTGCGGTCGATACCCACGACAGCGGCGATATCGCCGGCGCCGACTTCCTGGCACTCGGTGCGGCCCAGATAGTCGAAGGTAAAGAGCTGCTTGACGGTAGCGGTGGCGCTGGAGCCGTCGTTCTTCACAACCAGGATCTGATCGCCCTGGTGAATGGTGCCGGAGTACACGCGACCGATACCGATGCGGCCGACAAAGTTGGAGTGGTCGATGGTCACGCACTGCATGGCCAGCGGGGCGTTCTCGTCAACCTCGGGCGCGGGCATGTCGTCGATAATCATGTCGAGCAGCGGATACATGTCCATGTTGCCGTCGTTGGGGTCAAGGCGGGCAAAGCCGTTCATGGCGCTGGCGTAGACCACGTGCTCCATGGCGAACTCAAGCTGGTCGTCGGTAGCACCCAGGTCGGCCATAAGGTCCAGGCAGTCGTTGTAGGCCTTCTCGGGGTTGGCGCCCGGACGATCGATCTTGTTGATGACGATCATGATCTTGAGGCCGGTGTCGATAGCGTGACGCAGCACGAAGCGGGTCTGGGGCATGGGGCCCTCAAAGGCATCGACCAGCAGCAGGGCGCCATCGGCCATACGCAGCACGCGCTCGACCTCGCCGCCAAAGTCGGCGTGGCCCGGGGTGTCGATGACGTTGATCTTGACGTCCTTGTACTCGATAGAGATGTTCTTGGCGAGAATCGTAATGCCGCGCTCGCGCTCCTGGTCGTTAGAGTCCAGGACGCGGTCCTCGACCTGCTGGTTGGCACGGAAGGCGTCCGTGGCACGCAGGAGCTTATCGACCATCGTCGTCTTGCCGTGGTCGACGTGGGCGATGATGGCGATGTTCCTCAGATTGTCTACGCGCATGTAGTTCCCCTATCTTCTATCCATATACAAACGGCACGCGTATGCGACCCGCCCAGCAACACAACGCTCAGCGGGAATATTGAGCCTTTTACCGAAAACTCGTTTATTTTAGCGATTTTAGATGAGAGGGGTTTCCTCACCTGCAGGTTCAGGGTCGCTCCACATAAAACCATCGCCGGCACCCATACCCTCATACAGCACATATGCCGAAAAACCGCTCTCGAGCGTGGTCTCAAAGAAGCTCACGAGCAGAGCGTCATGGTAGCCGCCGTCAATCTCGACACAGCCGGTATAGCCGATGGCATAGCGGGCGATACGGCCCAGACCCTCGTCCTTAAGGCCCATCTTGTGCTCGGAGATAAAGTTGGTGGCGGCCTCGAGGCACGCCTCTTCGCCGTCCTCGTCGAGCGCCGCCAGATAGCGGTTGGAAGCAGCGTCCTCGATCGCCACAACTACGCCCGGATTCTCGCCGGCGGCAAGGTCGTCCAAGAACGCACCAATCAGGTCACACACCATGGCGTCGAGCTCGGCGGAGACGTTACCGGCGTCCTGCATATCCTGTGCCATCTCTAGACCTTCCCATCGAATCCGGCGTCGTTACAGTTCTTGTGCCTCGGCAGCAATCTTGGCGGCAGCGTCGCGGGCGCGCACCATATCCATCGCACGCTTGTCGAGTACCTTGATCTGGTTGGTCAGCATTACTGCATCGACCACACCCCAGATTACCAAGCCTGTTGAAATCGAAAACCCAAGCGCACCAACTGTACCACGAAGACGAGAACAGATTACTGCGACAAGGGCGGAGATGATAACCATCTTGATATAGGAGCCGCGACGTTCGCGAAGCGTGCGGGCCTGCGTCACATAGGCGATGCGAGCTGCCTCGGATGCCTCCGAGCGCATTTGGGCTTCACGCGAGATGGCGGCCGCTTCAGCCGATACACGGGTACCCATCAGCGACCTCTCCGCTCGCGTGCCAGACATTTAGAAATCATCGGGGGAGAGCGTATGGACGAACTCGTCGAACTTCTCGAACTCCTGCTCGTCGTCGACTTCCTCGGCGTGCGGTGAGACGGTACCCAAGCGATTCATGATGTCGTCTTCAACGAACATGGGGGCATTACTGCGTACGGCAAGGGCGATGGCGTCGCTCGGACGTGCATCGATCCTATGCTCGCTGCCATCGGCCAACACGACAACCGTCGCATAGAACACCGGCGGCTCG
The DNA here is from genome assembly GCA_902465265.1 of uncultured Collinsella sp. Taxonomy (GTDB): domain Bacteria; phylum Actinomycetota; class Coriobacteriia; order Coriobacteriales; family Coriobacteriaceae; genus Collinsella. The sequence continues at coordinate 95,176 of CABQMF010000002.1, forward strand.
GCACGAACGATCTCAATGCGCTCGAGCTTGGCGCCCAGGGCATCGGCAGTGTCAAGCAGCAGGTCATGCGTTATCGGGCGTTCGGCGCGACCGCTATCAATACCGCGGCTAATGGCCGCGGCCTCAAACGAGCCGGTCTGAATGGAAAGCGAACGCAAGGGCGCCGTCGAATCCGACTTGCCGCAGCGCTCACGAAGCACGATAAGCGATGGCACGGGACCGGCGGCCATGACGACGGTCTCTATGTCGACACGAACCATGGAACACCTCCGGTACGTAGCGGTTAACACACGGCAGGGTCGCCGCATTGAATAGCTATACTACCCAATCTTTCGCACAGCACACAAAATCAAAGCAGTTAATTTGGGACGGGGCTATTTTGACTACTTTTGTTGGATAAGAAAAAAGCCCCGAGGCAATACCCCAGGGCTCTTAACGTTTTGATGGTGGACCTGACAAGATTCGAACTTGTGACCTCCCGGTTATCAGCCGGACGCTCTAACCAACTGAGCTACAGGTCCATCATGGTGGAGGTTAGGGGGATCGAACCCCTGACCTCAGGCTTGCAAAGCCCGCGCTCTCCCAGCTGAGCTAAACCCCCACGGAGAAAGTAATAAACACCCCAGCGGCGACTCGGCTCTCGCTGGGGTGTTTATTGCGAAAGAAAGTGGTGGACCTGACAAGATTCGAACTTGTGACCTCCCGGTTATCAGCCGGA
>CABQMF010000003.1 GCA_902465265.1 uncultured Collinsella sp.
GGGGTGGGTGCCGTCGCTGGCAAACAGACTGTCGATACAGACGGGAAGGATGATGAAGGTTTCGAAATCTTAGGCGAAGCCTGGGGTGTTGCCGCGCAGATGATTGAGCGTGTATGGGAGTCATTCCGTTTCGATTTTCGCGAAGACTTCGAACTGTGTCTCAATCTGGCTCGTCATATCGTTCCGCTTTCTGTGCGACTGAAGTGCCATATGAATCTCGACAATCCTCTGCTGGGCGATATAAAAAGACGGTTTCCATTGGCGTATTCCATGGCGTCGGACAGCTCTTCCGTGCTGGCCGATAAGTATCGGCAAAAACCTTCTGAGGAGGAGATAGGGTATATCGCCCTTGCGTTCGCTCTCGCACTTGAGCGACAGAAAAACGGACAGAGCAAGAAGAACATCCTGATTGTTTGCGCATCGGGCGCCGGTAGCGCGCATCTGCTGGAGTATCAATACCGAAGTGCTTTCGGAGGCATGCTCGGAACGATTAGGACCTGTGACGCCGGAAGTCTCAACGCGGCAAGCCTGCACAATATCGACTATGTCTTTACCACTGTGCCGATTCGACAGAAGCTCGATATACCTGTCTTCCACGTGAGCGCTTTTCTCGACGAGAGTGAAATCGGTAACGTTCAGCACATCCTGAACAGCGGCATTCAGGATGACGTCATCGACTCGTTCTTTTCTGAGGATCTGTTTTTCACCCACATGCACTGCGAGAGCAAGGAAGAGGTCATTTCTGAACTCTGTCAACGAATCGCCGACGTTAAACCAATCCCTGATGCATTTGAGTCCTCGGTACTGAAGCGCGAATCACTGGCTGAGACGTCTTTCGGAAATCGCGTAGCCATTCCTCATCCCTTTGAGGCGGTGACGGATGAGACGTTCGTATGCATCGGAATCCTTGATAAACCTGTTTCTTGGAACACTCATGATGTCCAGGTTGTTTTCCTGTTGAGCATATCCAAGAAGCGCGATAAAAATCTCCAAGGTTTTTATCAGCGAGCGGCCAAGCTGCTTACCAGTGAACACGACATCGACACGCTGATCAGCCATCAGAGTTTTTCGACACTGATGGAGCTATTGCACGGACACTGCGATCTATAGGAGGAGGGAAAATGGACGAGGATAAGTATTTGGATGCGATGCAGATTATCTTGCATGCCGGCAACGCAAAGTCTGCCGCCCTTATGGCGATCGACTCTGCCGCCGACGGCGATTTTGAAGCTGCCGACGCCCAACTTAAAGAGGCTCGAGACGAGATGCATGCAGCCCATGAAGTGCAGTTCAAACTTACACGCGATGAGGCAAACGGCAACTCCGTTGAGGTGAACATCATCTTGGTGCACGCAGAGGACCATCTAACGATGGCGATACTCGCAAACGATCTTGCCGAGCGATTCATCGATCTGTACAAGAACGGTACTAACTAAGCATTTTGTCCATAAGTGCGCAAGTGCGTGAGAACAAAGGAGAGAGACCATGAATATCATGCTTGCCTGCTGTGCGGGAATGAGCACATCACTCGTTGTGACCAAGATGCAGGAGGCTGCTAAGGCCCAGGGTAAGGACTATAAAATCTGGGCTGTTGAGCAGGGCCAGATTTCCGATGAGCTGGGTAATTTCGATGTCTTGCTGCTCGGTCCACAGGTGCGTCATATTTTGCGCAAAGTGACGAAGATTGTTGAAGGGCGTGCTCCGGTTGGCGTTATCGACCCCGTCTCCTATGGACGCTGTGACGGAGCGGCGGTTCTCAAGCAAGCTGAGGATTTGGTGGCGTCGTCCAAGTAGCTTAAAAATGATCCGCCGGCAGCTGGCACTACCGGCGGACGCAACACGCCATTTCGTGAAAGAAGGTGCTTTCTGTGGCAATGTCACACAAATTTGAGGATGCAATTCTTATTGTTGCGGAAAAGGTTGATGACAACAAGTATCTTGCAAGCATTAAGAACGCGTTTACAACCTTTTTACCTTTCGTAATCGTCGGTTCTCTCGGATCACTGCTGAATAACCTGATCGCATCACCGACAAGCGGGCTCGCTCAGTGGATTCCGTCACTGACGGCTCTCGGTCCGGCGTTCTCGCTTCTGAATTACTGCACGATGTCGTTTATGACGGTTCCTATCATTTTCCTGGTAGCGACCAATCTCGCCCGCCGAGACAAAGTTCCCGAGCATATCGCGGGCATCGTGTGCATCGCAGCATACATCAGCATGGTGCCCAACGTCATACCGGGTCCCGATGGAACGACGGTGTCTGGACTGGTAACGGGCATCTTGGGTGCTCAGGGGCTGTTCATCGGCATGATCAGCGCCGTCGTCTACTCTCAGCTGTTCGGCAAGCTGACGAAGATCGATCGCATCAAGATCAAGATGCCCGACTCGGTGCCTCCCGCGATCGCGACTTCCTTCAACGTCCTGCTTCCGATTCTGATTACGCTGCTCTGCTCCTCGATTTTCGGAATCGCATTCAAGAGCCTGACGGGTACGTATGTAAACGATTTTATCTATACGTTCCTGCAGACCCCTCTGGAGATCATGTTCCAGAGCCCCGTCGGTATCTGTCTCGTGGTTCTCATCTCGCAGATCTTCTGGGTGTTGGGAATTCACGGCGGCTTGGTCATCTCGCCCATCCGCAATCCCCTGATGGCCGCCGCCATCGCGGCGAATATCGCTGCCGCCAGCACTGGCGCAGTGCCCGATCAGCCGGTCACCTACGGCTTCTGGATGAACTTCGTGGTCCCCGGTGGAGCGGGCTGCATCCTTTCCCTTATCATCGCGATCATGCTGTTCTCAAAACGCGACGATTATCGTGAGGTCGCGAAGTTCGGACTTCCCTCGACCATTTGCGGTATCCCCGAGCCCGTCTACTTCGGCCTGCCCGTCGTGCTTAATCCGACGTTCGCGATCCCCCTTGCCATCACATCGCCCATCTCGACCGCGATTGCCATGTTCGCCACGAACATCGGATTCCTGCCGTGCAACACCGTTGACGTGCCCTTGGGTCTCCCTGTTCTGATCTCTCCCTTCATCAGCCACGGTTGGCAGGGCGTTGTGGTGCAAATCATCTGCATCGCCGTCACGACTGCGATTTGGGTCCCATTTGTGCTCATCTCCAACCGCCAGGCTAAGCTGCAGCAGGAGAAGGAGGCTGCTGCCCTCGAGGAAGCAGAAGTCGACGCTACCTACGGAGTCAATTAGCCATGGACACCAGTATCGCTTTCCATCATCTCGAGTCTCCCTTCCCCGAGGGTTTCCTTTGGGGCGGCGCCATCGCCGGGTGCCAATGCGAGGGCGCTTGGCGAGAAGGGGGCAAGGGCCCTACCGTCGCGGATGTTTCCCGCTATAAACCCGGCATCGACCCAAGCGATTACAGCGCCCAGCATGGAATTACATCCGAGGAGATCGCCCAGGCGATGCGAACGGATGACGAGCTTATGTATCCGAAACGACACGGCATTGATTTTTACCATCGTTATCGCGAGGACATCGCTCTATTCGCCGAGATGGGCTTCAAGTGCCTGCGCGTGTCCATTCAATGGGCTCGAATCTTTCCCATGGGCAATGAGGAAGAGCCGAACGAGGCCGGGCTTTCGTTCTACGAGGACATGTTCAAAACAATGCGCGAACATGGAATCGAGCCGCTTGTAACGCTCCATCATTATGATATGCCGCTGTATCTTTCAGACCACTATCAAGGGTGGTACGACCGCCGTCTTGTCGACCTTTTCGCCCGTTTCGCGCGCGTGTGCTTCGAGCGATATAAGGGCCTTGTGAAGTATTGGATCACGTTCAACGAGATCGACTCGATTTTCAGGCATCCTTACGTGACCGCGGGAATCGTTCCAGACCGTTTCGCCGATGCCAACCTCGAAGAGGTGATATACCAAGCCGTCCACCATCAATTTGTCGCAGCCGCACTCGCGACGAAAGAGCTACACGAGATCGATCCTGATGCCTTGATGGGATGTATGATCACGCGGACCCTTACCTATCCTGAGAATTGCAATCCTAAGAACATGTTGCTTTCCCAGAGATCGAATCGCGAGAACTACTTTTACTCCGATGTTCAGGCCCGTGGAGCGTATCCAGCATTCATATTCGACTACTGGGACAAGCATGGCATCGATGTCAGATTCGAGCAGGGTGATGAAGAGATTCTACGGTGCTACCCGGCGGACTTCGTCTCCTTCAGCTACTACATGTCGCTCGTCGATTCTGTTGATGCGGATGACCGTGAAAAGGTATGCGGTAATCTGGCCACGGGCGTTAAGAACCCCTATCTCGATGTTTCCGAATGGGGTTGGCAGATCGATCCCGATGGCCTGCGCTACGCCCTTGTCGATATGTACGATCGGTACCAAAAGCCGCTGTTCATTGTCGAGAACGGCCTGGGTGCCCGTGACGTTGTCGAGGAGGACGGCTCCATCAACGACGACTACCGCATCGATTATTTCCGCCAGCATACCCGGGCTATCGCGGAGGCGATTGACGATGGCGTCGATGTCATGGGATACACCTCATGGGGTTGCATAGACGTCGTGTCGACGTCGACGAATCAGATGTCAAAGCGCTACGGCTTCATCTATGTCGATCTAGATGATGACGGAAAAGGTACCTACGATCGCACCAAGAAGAAGAGCTTTTACTGGTATCGGAAAGTGATCGAGACAAACGGTGCCAGCTTGTTCCTTGAGGATGGAGGAGATGAACGATGACACTGCTCAAGCGCGTCAAGCGGTTGCCCGAGGGGTTTGTATGGGGGGCCGCCACTGCCGCCTACCAGGTAGAGGGGTCGACGGGCAAAGACGGCATGGGGAAGACCATGTGGGACGATTTTCTCGTTTCGAAGGGCCGTTTCCTGCCTGATCCCGCAAGCGACTTCTATCACCGATACCCAGAAGACATCCGCCTCGCTGCCGAGCATGGCATCAAGGCGCTGCGCATCTCGATTTCCTGGGCTCGCGTGTTTCCGAATACTGATGGTGACCCGAATCCCGTGGGCGTCAAGTATTATCACGAGTTGTTCGCTGAATGCCGCAAACATGGAATCGAGCCGTACGTAACGCTACATCACCTCGATTCCCCAATCGGAATGTTCAGTCGGGGAGATTGGCTGAATCGCGCCAATATCGATTCCTTCGTAAACTACGCACAGTTCTGCTTCGAGGAGTTCACAGAGGTCTCCCAGTGGTTCACGATCAATGAACCGATTAGCCTGGCGTTTTTCCAATATGTCGTAGCTGAATTCCCCCCAGCCGATCTGTTCAATTTCTCGTCGTCTTTCCAGGCTATGCATAACATGGCGCTTGCCCACGCTCGCGTTGTCAAGGTTTTCAAGGAAGGCGGACATCGAGGACGCATTGGAGTCATTCACGCGCTTAAGCCCGTGTATCCAATCGTTGATACACCCGACAACCGACATGCCGCCGAGCTTTGGGATGCCTATCTGAATAGGTTCCTGCTTGATTTAACGTTCTTCGGCAAACTCACGGATCGCACCAGCGCGCTCATTGAGGAGATATGTGGGGTGCAGGAGGCTTCGTTCTCGGTAGAAGACGGAGATTACGATGAGATGCAGGCGGCTGTTGGTCTCAACGACTACCTCGGCATCAATTACTATCAGCCGCAGTTCGTACAGGCCTATGCAGGCGAAAATCGTTCCAAGTACAACGCGACCGGCGAAAAGGGAACGACGACCCTCCGCATGAAGGGCATTGCGGAACTTGTCAAGAACCCTGATGTTCCGACGACCGACTGGGATTGGAATATCTACCCGCAAGGTCTGTACGACATTCTTCGACAGGTCGATGCGAACTATCCCGCCCATCCCGCAATTTACATCACGGAAAACGGTCTTGGCAGCAAAGACGTGTTGGACGCAGCCGGCGATTTCGTCGATGACGATGATAGGATCGACTTCATCGATCAGCATTTGGATGCTCTCCTGAAAGCTCGTGAAGACGGCGTAGACGTGAGAGGTTATTTCGTTTGGTCTCTCCAGGATCAATTCTCTTGGTCGAATGGATACAACAAACGCTACGGCCTTTTCTATATCGATTTCGAGACACAACGTCGTGTCATCAAGAAGAGCGCAAGCACTATTGACTAGAGCCGGTGATGACCTTATCACCGATACCTTGTGAATTTCTTCGGCCTAGCTTCGCGTAACCATTCCCTGCCTGATCTGATTCAGGACCTCCAGATTACCGCGGTACGCCGAAGAACCCGCAGCCCCAACAAGCCTCCCGTGCGATAATAGAACACAAGTTCGTATTGCACGGGAGGCCTATTTGTTTGCAGACAGCAAATCCACCCGCCTGGTCACCGCCCTCGTGGAGCGCCGTCCCGACGGCGAGTACGTTCCCTGGGGCATCAAGTGGTACGACGGCGCCATCTATCTATTCAAAGAGATCGAATCGTATACTCCGCGCTCGTGGGCACGGGCGGCGGGCGCGAGTACGTTTATGCCGCGGTCGTGGAAACGCTTGACGTGTCGGGCCATGCTGCCGAGAAGATCGGCCTTGGCACGAGCGAGTGTGAGCTCATCGAGGTCAAATAGCGCCTAGCTATTGGACAAAATAAGCGCTTTTGTGGCGCAACGTTAGCAAAAACCGCCTGCGAGCACCGTGCTCACAGGCGGTTTTTCGGAAGTATGCGGCAAATTCCGAGACCGCCGAGCACACGGCGTTTTTTGCCGACAAAACCGCAGGTAAATTAGGTGCGAAACAGGGGTCTGGTCGACAAGTTCAGATTTTGCCGCATACTTCCGAAGGCGGGAGCCAAAACGGTCCTCCAGCACTGTAATCAACCATGATTGTCCGCCGCCAATGCGTCAACAAGCAAAGAATGGGTAAACAAGGGGTCACATATAGTGCAAATTTCGCACGTACCCAGACGCTTTGATATAGTGTTGAGAACTCTTTACGTTGGAGGATGTAACCGGCATGTCCGATTCGAGCGACAGTTCTAAGCCGCGACCCAAGACCGCGGCCGTTCCACACTACACGGTGGGCGAGGAGATCATGAACTCCGTCACCCATGGTGTCGGCTGCCTGCTGGGTATCGCGGGCCTGGTGCTCCTGATCGTATTCGCTGCCCTGCGCGGCGGCGGTCCGGCACATATGGCCGCGGCGATCGTCTACGGCGTCAGCATTATCCTTGAATACTTGGCCTCCACGCTCTACCACGCGATTCAGCCCGCTCGCGCCAAGCGCGTGTTTCGCATCATCGACCACAGCTGCATCTACCTGCTCATAGCCGGCAGCTATACACCGTTTTGCCTCATCACGCTTGCAAACGACGGCGGTCCTATGCTGTTCTTTGCCGTGTGGGCCATCGCCATTATCGGCATCGCCCTCGAGTGCTTTATGCGCGAGCGTCAACCGCACTGGGTAAGCGGCCTGGTCTACCTGCTGATGGGCTGGCTCGTTGTCTTTAAGCTGCCCGAACTTGTGGCGCTGCTCAACCCCGTGGCACTTGCCCTGCTTGCCGTCGGCGGCGTGTGCTATACCGTGGGCGTGCCGTTCTACATCGCCAAAAACGTGCGCTACCTGCACAGTGTTTTCCACTTGTGGGTGCTCGCCGGCAGTATCTTCCAGTTCATGGCGGTGATCCTCTTCGTAATCTAGCGACCGCGCCCACGGCCCCGCCCGCACGGGCGACCGGCGCAATTGCCGTATCCGCCATCAACGTTTTACCCTAACGTCCCGAATCTTGGAGGTTCGAGAAACTCCCGATGGACATAACCATCTCCCTTATCACTACCCTCGTCCTGACGCTTATCAACGGCTACTTCTCCATGTCCGAGATGGCTCTCACCACGGCCAAGCGCGCCGTGTTGGAGCACGATGCCGAGGAAGGCGATAAGCGCGCCGAGCGCGCCGTCCAGCTCGCTGCCGACTCCGATCAGCTGTTGGCCACCATCCAGGTCGCCATCACGCTCGTGGGCTTCGCCTCGTCCGCCGTCGCGTCGACGAGCCTGTCCGACCCGCTTGCCACGTGGCTCATGAGCTTTGGCATCGCGCCGCTTTCCGCCATCGCGCGCGGCCTGGCGCCGGTCATCATCACCGTCGCCGTCGCCTTTGTGTCCATCGTGATCGGCGAGCTCGTGCCCAAGCGCATCGGCCTCGCTAACGCCGAGGGCGTATCCAAGCAGGTCGTGGGACCGCTTTCCGTGTTCCAAAAGATCGCCCGTCCGCTCGTGTGGCTGACCGGCGCTTGCTCCGATGGTCTGGCCCGCATCCTGCGCATCAAGAGCGCCGACGACCGCCAGAACGTTTCGGAGGAAGAGATCAAGTACATGGTCTCGGAGCAGGACGACCTGCTCGACGAGGAAAAGCGCATGATCCACGAGATCTTCGACCTGGGCGACACCGTGGCTCGCGAGGTCATGGTTCCGCGCGTGGACACCACCATGTGCGAGGACGACGAGACGGTCGCCGACGTGTTGTCCACCATGCGCCAGACCGGCTTCAGCCGCATTCCCGTCTATCACGAGGACCCCGACAACGTCGCGGGAATCGCGCACATCAAGGACCTGATCCAGCCCGCGCTCGACGGCAAGGGCGACCAGCCCATCGCCGATTACCTGCGCGACGCCACCTTTGTGCCCGATACCAAGGACATCCTGCCGCTGCTGTCCGAGATGCAGACCTCGCACGACCAGATCGTAGTGGTCGTGGACGAGTACGGCGGTACGGCCGGCATCATTACCATCGAGGATATCGTCGAGGAGATCGTCGGCGAGATCGAGGACGAGTTCGATCCCGACAACAAGTACCTCACGCGCCTTTCGCGCCGCGAGTGGCTCGTCGATGGGCGTTTTTCGTGCGATGACGCGATTGAGCTTGGTTGGCCGCTCGAGGAAAGCGATGATTATGAGACCATCGCCGGCTGGATTTTGGAGCTTTGCGACTCGGTGCCCGACATCGGAGAGGTGTTTGAGGTCGCAGGGTACAAGTTCAAGGTACAGTCGATGCGTGGCCAGCGCATCTCGCTCATTCGCGTGATCGCTCCGGCCGAAACCGATAAGAAGGATTCCGAGTCCTCGGCAGAGAAGCCGGCGGCGTCGGGTGCGGGCTCTGCGGATCCGCACGATGGCGACGAGTAGGGCAAGGAAGAGTAGGGGAGAGTTATGGCAGGCCTGTTCAACATCCTTAAGGTCACCGTCAGCGAGGACAAGATTTGCGCGCACGTGCTGGTGAACCCCGGCATGCCGCTCATGACCTCGGAGGATATCGAGGCCACGGCGCGCGTGTACTACCTGGTGCCCGCGATTGCCAAGCATCTGTGCCTGGGCGATTCGGGCCGCGAGTTCCAGGACTGCATGGGCCAGACCGAGCTTTGCCACCTGCTGGAGCACGTGACGGTCGAGCTCATGAACGAGACCGGGCTTGCCGGCAGCATCTCGTGCGGCCGCACCCGCGTGAGCGAGCATGACGAGCGCGTCTTTGAGGTTGAGCTTTCGTGTCCCGACGATGCGCTGGCCATTGGCGCGCTGTCTTCGGCGACCTTTATGATGGACTGGGCCTACCTGCACGCCGACCAGCCGGCTCCCGACGTGGAAGGCACGGTCGCGGGCCTGCGCAACCTGGTGCTGGGCATGCGTGCCGAGGCCGAGGGCAAGGACCCGCACGAGGCCGTTGCCGCTGCGAACGGCGAGGACGTGGCCGAGGATGCGCCCGAGGGCGACGCTCCTGCCGACGCCGACACTGAACCTGTTGCCGAGACGCCTGCTGAGCCCGAGTCTGCGGAGCCCCAAGGCGTCCCGAGCTTTGACGACGAGCCGCAGACGCCAATCGATACCGAGGGTGCGGTCGCCGAGAACCACGAGGCCCCCGCGGCCGTCTTTGGCGGTGCGGCAACGGCCCCGTCCGGCTCGGCGCACGAGGGCAACCTGCCGCTCGTCGATGGCGCCGGCGAGAACCCGGCCGCCACGGTCGCCATGCCGGCTATGCCGCAGGAGTAGGCTCACTCGCTTATCACCATCACGTACCTGCGCTTTTACCGTACGCAGATGAGCGCGACGGCAAGTGTTGCGCTGCGGGTATAATGGACAGCATTCAAACGGTGGGCATCGAGGTGCCCGCAGGAGAGGAATGATCATGGGAAAGACTTTCAGCTTTGTCTCCGGTGCGCTCTTTGGTGCTGCCGCCGGCGCTATCATCGGCGTTGCTCTGGCCCCGCGCTCGGGTGCCGAGACCCGCGCCATGGCCGCCGATATCGCCAATGACGCCTGGGACAACATGCGTGACACCTACGAGCACAGTGCCGAGGAGGCTCGTGCCGCGGTCAGCGACTTTGGTCCGATGGTCGATGCCAAGACCGATGACCTGCGCGCCAAGGTCGACCTGGCCCGCGAGCGCATGGATCAGCTTCGCGAGCAGCTCAACGACGCCATCTCGGGCGGCAACGTGACGCCCGCTGCCGACGTCGTGGTCGAGAACGTCACCGAGGCCGGCACCGAGGCCACGGAGCCCTCGACCGAGGCATAATGCGCGCAGGGGATTTTGTCGGCGTCAAGGTTTATCGTAAGCCTGCCGAAGACAAGCGCACCAAAAAGGACGGCACGCCGCGCAGCCCCAAAAAGCTCGGCAAGATTCACTTTCCCGTCTTTACCCCGGGTGGCACGCGCGTGGTGGGCTTTATGGTCCGCCAGTCCGATATCGCGGGTATGATCGAGCGCCCCGACCGGTTTGTGGCGCTCGATGCCATCGGCGTCTATGAGGGTGCTGTCGCGGTCGACGACGTCAAGGGCGCCTACGATGCCGCCGCGGCGAAGCGCCTCGATATCAACCTGGACGATTGCATCATCTGGGTTGGCATGGACGTGCGCACGGAATCGGGTGATGTCGTGGGCTATTGCTCGGACGTTGAGTTCAAGCCGCGCTCGGGTATTGTGCAGATGTTCTACGTGACCGCCGGTGCCGCTTCGAGCGTGCTGGTGGGCGACACGCAGGTGCCGCCGACGATGCTGCGCGGCTACGAGAACGGCGCGATGATTGTCTCGGACGAGGTCAAGGCGCTCGGGTATTCGGGCGGCGCGGCCGCCAAGGTTGCCGAGGCCAGCGTCGTGGTGGGCGATAAGGTCAAGAAGGGCGCCAAGGTGCTCGATGACAAGGGATCGCTCGCCGTGGACAAGGGCAGCCGCGCACTGGGCAAGCAGCTCGGCAAGACGCGCGGTATGTTCAAGGCCTTTAAGGATGAATATCAAAAGGCGAGCGGGGGCTCGTCAAAAGCTAGCAAATAGTGACGTACCAAATGATGGGAGGCGAGCCGGAGACATGTTGCTCCGGCTCGCTGTGTTTATGGGGGAGGGCACATGCGCCAAAACGGATCTAACTTAAACGGGCCCTCGGGTGCGCGTCCGACGGCGCGCCGCGACCTGGGGCAGCTGCCCAGCGGTCAGCGTCGACGTCGCCGTAAGCCCGGCGCGATGTACCTCAACCATAGCCGTGGGTTTAGCGATCGCAGCGCGCGCATCGGCAACGGGCGCTCGCCGCGCCGACCGTCCCGCCTGCCCTATGCGCTCATCGCCGTGGGTTGCGCGCTCGTGCTGTTTATCGCTGCCGTCGTGGGCTACGTCAACCGCAGCGTGGACGTGGAACTCAACGGGCAAAAGACCGCGGTGCGCGTGGGCTCTACGTTGCAGAATCTTATCGACGATCAAAGTCTGACCGAAACGTACGATGCCGGCGACCTGCTGGCCGTCGACGACAGCGTGCTCAAGCGCCATGGCGGCGAAAAGCTGTCGGTGAAGGTCGACGGCAAGCGCGCGAAGCAGGGCAAATGGGATAGTCGCGAGCTTACGGGTGGCGAGAAGGTGACGGTCAAGGACGGCCGCAACGTGTACGAAAAGCACGAGGTCCAGGCCACGACCATCGAGCCAAAGCTTAAGGTCGAGGGCACGGGTGCCATTGAGTATGTCAAAACCTGGGGCGTTCAGGGCCGCTCCGAGGTATGGGTCGGCGAGCAGTCGGGCAAGACGCAGGACCGCGGCGAGGTCGTGCCCGCCACCGACTGCGTGGTCGAGTGCGCAAGCGTAGCGCCCAAGGGCAACGAAAAGTACGTGGCCCTGACATTTGACGAGGGTCCGAGCGGCGCGACCAAGCAGATCTTGCAGGTGCTCAAGGAAAAGGGCGTCACGGCGACGTTCTTCCTTTCGGGCGATGCCGCGGAAGCCTCGCCCGCTACTGCCAAAGCGATTGTCGATGCCGGGTGCGAGATCGGTTCCAACAGCTACAGCGATGATTCGCTCAAGGGCGAGGATCGCGAGACGGTGCGCAAGCAGATCACGAAGGGCACCGAGGCGATTAAGTCGGCGACCGGCGTCGAGACGATGTTGCTGCGTGCCCCCTACGCCGCGTTTGACGAGCAAAACTGGATCGACTCGATGGACCTGGTGTCCGCCGTGGTTTCGTGGAATATCGATTCGGGCGACTGGCTGCTCAACGGCGCCGACGAGCAAGTGTCGACCGTGCTCGACTCGATGACGCCGGGCAATATTGTGCTGCTCACCGATAGCGATGAGTGCGCCGAGCAGACGCTCGAGGCACTGCCGCAGATTATCGATGGCCTAGTCGCCGATGGCTACAAGATCGTGACGCTCAGCGACCTGGTCAAGACGGACACGGCATTGAGCAAAAAGCTCACCTCGCTCACCAAGGTTTCCATGCCCAAAAACGCCGTGTTCCCCCAACTCCCCGAGGACGACGACACCACAGAGTAGTCATTGGGGACGTGCTTAAACGACTGGTCGTTTAGGGCGGTCTTAATCGCTTTGTCCCACCACACCCATCCGGCTCTATGTCACGGATACGTCAGCGTTTGGTATGCCTGCGATGTGCAGCGCATAAATTCGGTGCCGCAGCGCGATGCTGATGCTATAGTTACTGCGGTTAATGAGGGTCAAGAGAAAGGTTACAGGTGAAATCCAAACCTCGACCATACAGTCGATGACCCCATGCAGGTGCTTTCTGCGCGTGCACGGGGTGTGAGCGCCGAGCGGCGTGCCGCCCGCGCATGCGTATACATATCTAAAAGTCCACGGATTGCGCGCCGGCATGGTCGCGCGGTCCGCAGGAATAATGATGGGGAGCACCATTGAATTATCTGAGTGAGATGCTCAAATTGCCGGTCTTGGACGTCGACGGCGAAAAGCTCGGCGTGGTTAACGATTTTGGCATTGCAACCGGCGAAGTTTTTCCGCACGTGACGTCGCTCGCGTTCCGTGGTCCCGGCAAGACGCCGTTTATGATCAGCTGGCGCAAATGGGTCGACCGTATCGACGAGACGGGTGTACACCTTAAGACGTCGGCCACCGAAATCCGTTTTTCGTACTTGCAGCCGACCGAACTCTTGCTTGCCCGCGACGTGCTTAACAAGCAGATTGTCGACACGCAGGGCATGAAGGTCGTGCGCGTAAACGACATCAAGTTTTCCATGTCGGGTGAAAATCAGCTGCGCCTGCTGGGTGCCGAGGTCGGCGCCCGCGGTCTGCTGCGTGCAATTAGCCCCACGCTCGAGCACGTCGTCGAGGGCTTTATGAAGCACCTTGGCAAGCCGCTCAGCGAGGACATTATCGCCTGGTCTTACATGGACCTGCTCGATCGCTCGACTAAGAACATCCAGCTCTCGGTGTCGCACAAGACGCTTGGCGAGCTGCATCCTGCTGACATTGCCGACATCATCGAGCAGCTCGACCCGCGCCTGCGCGCGCAGGTGTTCGCGCAGCTCGACACCGCCCAGGCCGCCGAGGCCATCTCGGAGTTCGATGACGACGAGCTCATGACCGAGATGCTCGAGGGCCTGTCCGATACGGACGCATCGTCGATGCTGGCCATGATGGACCCGGACGACGCCGCCGACCTGATCGACGAGCTCGATTATGAGAAGGCCGAGAAGCTCCTGCGCCTGATGGGCGTCAAGGAGGAGAAGGCGATTCGTAACCTGCTGGGCTATGAGGACAACACCGCCGGCCGCATCATGACCTCGGAGTTTGTCTCCCTGCCCGCCACGGCGACGGTCGGCGATGCCATCGAGGCGATTCGCAAACTCGACGAGGACTTCGAGAGCGTCTATTACGTCTATACCGAGGATCCGAGCGGTATGCTGACGGGCGTGCTTTCGCTGCGCACGCTGATCGTGGCCGACCGCGACGCCACGCTGGGCCAGCTCGCCTATCGCGATCTGGTCTACGTGTCGCCCGACGAGGACCAGGAAGACGTGACGGACGAGATGACCAAGTACGACCTGGTTGCCATCCCTGTCTGCGACGAGAACCGTCATATCCTGGGTATCGTGACCTTCGACGACGCCATGGACGTTATCGCCGAGGAGCATCAGGAGGACCTGCAGATTGCCGGTGTCGGCTCGGGCGATAGCGCGTCGGACGACTCGACGAACGTGCTCAGCTGGTTCGTGCATCGTCAGTACTGGGTCGTCGTGTGGGGCATCGCCTCGTGCATCATGGCGACGGTGCTGGGGACGGCGCTGGGCTCCGCGCACCTGGTGGTGTTCCCCATGTGCGCCATGCCGCTCGTGCTGCTGGCTGCCTCGCGCATGGTGTCGTTTGTCAAGAACTACTTCTTGGAGTACGACGGTCACGACGACGAGCCCAAACCGTACCTGGGATTCTTCTTCCAGAGTACGGGTATGGGCCTGATCCTTTCGCTCGTGACCTACCTGTGCGCGCAGCTGGTGCGCACCGCCGCGTTCCTCGATGCCCCTATGCTTGAGGAGCAGCTCTTTACCGGCTGCTTTAACATCGCGGCCATCATCTGCCTGGTGGGCAACATGAGCGCCGTGATTTACCTGATGGTGCTGTTCTGGCGCGATGAGCACGACCTCAATACGTCGGGCACCGCCATGAACGTCATCGCCGTCATGATCTCGTGTGTGGCGTACTGTGCTGCTGCGGTGCTGCTCACCATGTCGGTCATGGGGTAGGTGGTCGCGTGCAAAATACGAAGCAAAAGCCGAGCACCAAGCAAAAGCTGACCATCGCGGCCATCTTTGGCGCCATGGGCCCCGGTCTTCTGGCGGCGCTTTCGGGCAATGACGCCGGCGGCATCGCCACGTATTCCAGCGCGGGCGCCAGCTATGGCTATAAGATGCTCTGGATGCTTCCCGTCATGACCGTGCTGCTTATCGTGACGCAGGAGACCGCGGCGCGCTGCGGATGCGTCACGGGTAAGGGCCTGGCGTCGCTCATTCGCGAGCGCTTTGGCGTTCGCAAGAGCGTGCTGGCCATGGCGGCGCTGTTGATCGCCAACACGGCGGTGACCATCTCGGAGTTCGCGGGTATCGCGAGCGGCCTTGCTCTGTTTGGCGTTCCGGCGAGCATCTCGGTGCCGCTTGTGGCGCTGCTGGTGTGGATGCTTACCATGTCGGGCAGTTTCCAGCGCATCGAGAAGATTCTGCTGCTGGTAAGCTGCGTGTTCGTGACCTACATCGTCGCCGCGTTTATGGCCGGCCCCAACTGGGGCGAGGTCGCGGTCGACTTGGTCGTCCCCAATATTCAGAACGATCCCAGCTACGTGTCGCTCGTGGTCGCAACGATCGGTACCACCATCGCGCCGTGGATGATCTTCTTGGCTCAGAACAACGTGGTCGATAAGAATGCGGGCGAGGACGACATCGTGCTGCAGCGTATTGATACCGTGAGCGGCTCGATCGCTGCTGATATCATTGCGGGCTTCATTATCATCACGACCGGTACGGTGCTGTTCCCGGCGGGTATTCAGATTAGCGATGCCGCCGATGCCGCCCGCGCGCTGGAGCCCATCGCGGGCCAGTGGTCCACGGTGCTGTTTGCCTCGGGCCTGGTCGCAGCGAGCTTTTTGGCTGCCTGCGTGCTGCCGGGCGTTACGTCGAGTGCCATCTGCGAGGCTTTTGGTTGGGAGCGCGGCGCCGATCGCAGCTGGGACGAGGCCCCGGTTTACCGCGGCATCATTACGGCCATCATCGGCATTTCTGCCGTGTTGGTGCTCATGCCTGGCGTCGATTTGTTTCAGATTATGATGACCTCGCAGGTCATCAACGGCGTGCTGCTGCCCGTAGTCTTGGTATTCCAGGTAGTTATCGCGGCGGATCGCCACATTATGGGCGCCAACCGCAACGGCCGCGTGTGGAATGTGCTCACGTGGGCGACTATCGGCGTGATTACGGTGCTGACGGTCGTCATGTTTGTGCTGCAAGCGATGGGCTACGGCGCTTAGCGCCCACTTTTGCTTCCGAACAGGCCGCAGCGATGGGCTGCGACCTGTTTTTTGCCTGCTATAGGGGGTTAGTCATATAGCAGTGGGCAAAAAACGCCAAATATGAGTACTGTTGCTAAGTGAATAGCATTTACATTCAAAAAGATAATGAACATAACCTATAGTATGTCCATTAAAATTGGCCCCAATACGCCTTAAACCAGTCAGGTTGGCTGCTTTAGAGGGCTGTAGGGGTCGCCCGGATGTCATTTTGGGTGATTTTACCTGCTACTAAAATGGTAACAGTACTCATATTTGCCCTTTTTTGCCCACAGACCTTTGAGGTTGCGGCGAAAAGGGCTTGTTTTGATTGTTTGGGGCAAGCGCGAGGCGCGGAAACGATGTCTGGAGCGGCGGAGCGGCTTGGAATTCATCCGTAGAGGTCTTCATCGGCTGCGCCAGGAGTGCCTCCAAGTGCCGGTACAAAAGGGGCGTCCCTAACTGCCGCAGGGGGCGTCGGCCACGGACGACGCCCCCTGCGGGTGTGAGCAGATTTGGCTGCGCGTCACTTGTCGGTGCCCAGCTTGTGTGGCTTGTAGGCGAGGGCATTGACGAGCGCATCGGCGGCGGACTTGACGGCTGCCGGCTGCGGATCGTTGACGTGGTCCTCGGGGTGCACGGGCAGGTCCTTCTTGACCGCATCGTGGATGAGATTGAGGTACTCGGCCACGCCGGTGGCCGACAGGTGCGTGCCGTCGCCGTCAAACAGGTCGTTGCGGTTGGCGCTGTACCCGTACCAGTCGATAACGCGTACATTCTTGTAGCGCGTTGCGGCGTTGGCGATGGCCTGGTTCGTGGACCCGACCCACGGCTGCGGGCTACGCGTGTTTACAAACACGACAATGCGCTGCTCGCCGGCGTCGGCCATGATCGCGTCGACCTGGGCGTCCGTTACCAACCCGTTGGTGCCCAGGGCAAAGACCACGATCTTGCCGGCAAGGTTCTGTTGGAGATAGCCCTCAAATGTCGCGCGGCCCGCATCAAACTGGCGGCCCTTTTCGGCATCGATATGGCTGTGCGGGAACACGCCGTCAAAGGAATCAACGGCGCGTAGCGACACGGAGTCACCGATCATCAACAGGTCGTAGGAGCCATCGGGGAAGCCGTCGTTGTCCTTGTCGGTGTCGTCGGCCGCCTGCTGGTCGGTGGGCGCGGTGTTTTTGGCTTCCTTGTTCAGAACTTCGGCACCCTCGCCGCTCAGCGCAGACGTCTCGGGCACAAAGATCAGGCCGCCCAGCGCAACGACCAACACGACAGCGCAGGCTGCGCAGACAGGGACGTGCGCGCGTGTCCAGTTGGTGGGCGTGGTGGTGCCATCGCGGAATTCGGCGACGGTGCGGCCGAAGGCGCCCTTCCTAAACGGCGTTTCGATAAAGCGATAGGAGCACTCGGCTACGGCGACCACCAGCAGCACCTGCAAAATGTACTGCCACCACGGCGTATCGTTGATGTTAGCGACCGGGTTCATGAGCAACAGCAGCGGATAGTGCCACAGGTAGATGCTGTACGAGCGCTTGCCAACCCACACGAGCGGCTCGGCGGACAGCACGCGGGCAACCATTCCCTGGGGCTGCACGCAGGCCGCGATGACCATGAGCGTGAGGATGGAGCATAACAGCGTGCCGCCGCGATACTGGAACGCGGTGTAGCCGTTGGTGAGCGCGACCATGGCGGCAAGGCCAACCAGGCCCACGACGCCCAACACATCGATGGATGCGGGCGAGGACCAAAAGCGCACGAGGGCGCTCGGCTGTGCCGGGGCGGTCTTGGCTGATTCGACGGCCTTCTTGCCAGGCTTGTCCTCGGCGCTCTTGCCGCGCTTGGCGGCGCCAGCTAGGCGATTGAGTCCCAAACGATGTGCGAGACGCACCGGCGCCAGGTCGCGATCGGGGATAAAGGCCATCCAGGCACCCAGCAGCAGCGAGAACACGCGGGTGTCGGTGCCGTAGTACACGCGGCTGGGGTCGGCGGCAGGGTTGTAAAGCACCATCATGGCGAGGGCAGATACCGCGGCAAGGCCCAGAACCACGCGGCGCGTGTTGGGCTTGCTCACATGCATGGATACCATGGCAAACAGCAGTGGCGGCCAAATCAGGTAGAACTGTTCCTCGATGGCAAGTGACCAAAAGTGCGTGAGCGGCGAGGGGTCGCCCAGAGCATTGAAGTACGAGACGTTTTGGGCAATCTGCCACCAGTTGTTGAAGAACAGCAGCGACGGCAGGATGTCGGGGCGCATCTTGGTGAGCATCACGTGGTTAAAGATGGTGCACAGCGCGCAGGTCACGAACACTACCGTTACCACGGCGGGGACCAGGCGACGGATGCGGCGAATCCAGAAGCTCTTAAGGTCGATGCGGCCGGTCTTAGCGACTTCGTTGAGCAGCAGGCGCGTGATCAGATAGCCCGAAAGCACAAAGAAGATCGTGACGCCGAGCAGGCCGCCCTGGGCCCACGTGAGGTTGAGGTGATAGAGCACCACCGCGACGACGGCGAGCGTACGCAGGCCGTCGAGCGCAGGAATGTAGCGGGACTTGGGGCGAGCGGGTGCCTGTTCTTTTGCGGCGCTGTTGGTGCGGGCGTCCTTGTTGGTGGGCGTTCGATGCGGGACCGGGCCGCGTCGTGGCTCGCCGGTGCGGCGGTCGGCGCGCGGGCGTTCGTGCGGCGCCTGGTTATCGGGCGCGCGGCGCGGGCCGCGTGGGCTCGATTGCGGGAATTGTTCCATAAAACATCATCCAATGACGAGAATAATCAGCACATATTCATTGTAGCTGCCTGCTCCTGTGAATGCTTGCTGCTGGCGCAACCTCAAGGGCGCGTTCACATCAAAGTGAACTAAAGTTATAGAGGTGCGAAGGCGCGCAATCGACGGTCGACGGTGGGTGCAAGGCCCGCAGACGAGGAGGTTTCCATGGCAGACAACGGCATCGTTGCGGTGTTCGGCAGCATGAACATGGACCTTTCGGTGGCGTGCGAGCGCATGCCGCGCGCGGGCGAGACCGTCGGCGGCAGCGGTTTTATCACCAACGCCGGTGGCAAGGGCGCTAACCAGGCCGTCGCCGCCGCGCGCATGGGTGCGCGCACGTGCATGATTGGCGCGGTCGGGCGCGATGCGTTTGGCGATGCGCTCGTGGCGGGGCTTCAGGATGCCGGCGTGGACGTTGAGTTCGTGGCGCTTCGCGATGACGTGGAGACGGGAACGGCGACCATCATTCGCTGCGAGGGCGACAACCGCATCGTGCTGTCACCGGGCGCCAACCACGCGCTTACGGGTGAGGATGTGGCCTGCGCGCTGGGGCGTCTGGTGGCCGATGGGCTCGACGGAGACGCCAGCGATATTGCCCCGGCTGTCGGAAGCGTCTTTATCGCCCAAGGCGAATGTGACCTTGTGGCGACGGCCGAGGCGCTTGTATGCGCTCACGAGCTGGGGTTCTATACGGTCTTTAATCCAGCGCCTGCTTGCGAGTTGCCTGCGGAGGCCTGGCCTGCGGTCGACTTGGTCTGCCCCAACGAGACTGAGTGCCAGGTGCTGACGGGCATCTTGCCCGCGGATGATGAGAGCTGCGCTACCGCGCTCAACGCCCTGCTTGCTAAGGGCGCCGGCGCCGCGGTCATCACGTTGGGCGGCGCCGGGTCGGTTACGCTCGGCGATGACGGCGAGCTGCTGCGCATGCCGGCGCTTTCAAGCACGGTAGTCGATACCACGGCCGCCGGCGATACGTTTATCGGTGCGCTTGCCGCGGCTCGTCTGGAGGGCTTGCCGCTCTTTGAGTGCATGGCGGCGGGTGCACGCGCCTCGGCGGTGACGGTGTCGCGCTTGGGCGCGCAACAGTCGATTCCCACGCGCGCCGAAGTTGAGCGCGTGTTTGATTTAGACGATTTAGTACAAGACGGAGAAGCGGAGTAGAACAATGGCAATCAAGAAGCTGATCCTTGATCTGGATATGGGTGTGGACGATGCGATGGCGCTGGCCTATGCCATCGCGAGCCCCGAGGTGGAGCTCGTGGGCATCACCACGTGCTTTGGCAACGTGCGCGTCGAGCAATCGGCGCACAACTGCCTGGCGGTGCTCGATCTGCTGGGTCGCCCCGAGGTTCCGGTGTACCTGGGCGCCGATCGTCCCATTAAGGCGACTGAGCCCTATACACCGCCGGCGTCCACCACGCTCATCCACGGCAAGAACGGCATTGGCGGGGCGAGCGTGCCCGCGTCGCCGTACGAGCCGGTGGGGGCGACGTCGGCCGACGGTAACGCGGCGGTCGATTATCTGATTGATGCCGCGCGCACCTATGGTCCCGATTTGATCTACGTGGCGACCGGTCCGCTCTCCAACCTGGCACTTGCCTTGGAGCGCGATGCGGCGGCGATGATGTCTATCGGCCGCGTGGTCGTGATGGGCGGTGCGCTTACCGTGCCCGGAAACGTGAGCGCGGGCGCCGAGGCCAACATGGCAAGCGATCCCGAGGCGGCCGATGCTGTGCTGCGCTCGGGCCGCAAGCTCACCATGGTGGGTCTGGACGTGACGCATCGCGTGGTGCTCACGCGCCGCGACATTGCCGGCTGGACGGGCTCGGGCACCATGGCCGGTTGCGCGTTCGCGAGCATGGTCGAGCACTACATTGGCTCGTACGAGATGAACGCACCTTACCTGGGTGGCTGTGCACTGCACGATCCTCTGGCCGTTGCCGTGGCGATCGACCCCACGCTCGTGGGCGCGCTCGGCTGTAACCTGCGCGTCGACCTGCTCGGCGAGTATCGCGGCCGCACCATCTGCGATGAGCGCCGCCTATTCGATCCGGACAAGAGCGCGCTTGTGGCACTGACCGTGGATGCCCCGCGCTTCCTGTCCGAGTTCAAGACGCGCATGGCTCATGTCCTTGGCTAAGTTGTCTTTTTGGGACGGGGCTTTTTTGACTGGTATGATTGGTGCGACCATTCGAACCAGCTAAAAGAGCCCCGTCCCAATTTGACTATCGAGAGGATCTGCCATGGAGCGCATCGCGAGTTTTTCCGTTGACCATCTGCTACTTGAGCCCGGCGTGTATGTGAGCCGCATCGACCGCGATCCGGCGACCGGCGCCGCCGTCACCACCTTTGACCTGCGTCTGACCACGCCCAACAAGGAGCCGGTCATGAACACCGCCGAGTGTCACACCATTGAGCACCTGGGCGCGACGTTCCTTCGCAATCATGCCGAGTGGTCGAGCCGCATTGTCTACTTTGGCCCCATGGGCTGCCGCACGGGCTTTTACCTCGTCGTATTTGGCGAGGTGACGAGCGAGGAGATCCTGCCACTCGTGCGTGAGCTGTTCGAGTTCGTCGCCGACTTTGAGGGCGATGTCCCCGGTGCCGCTCCCGCGGAGTGCGGCAACTACCTGGACCAGAACCTTCCCATGGCTAACTGGCTCGCGCGCCGTTACCTCGACCGCGACCTGGCCGATATCGACGAGAAGCACCTGCACTATCAGCAGGCGTAAAGGCCCCTCGTAGGAATAGCGTTTGTACTAGAAGCGCTCCCACCCGTTTCGGAGCGCTTTTTTATACCGAGTGCTCAAAACAGAACAAGATTGTTCTAGAATGTTCATACTGCACACAAACGAACAGGAGCGAACATGCATATCTACTCTGTCTCTGATCCCGAGTTCAAGTCCTATGGCAACGTTTGGGATAACGTTCCGTCCGAGCTCACGTCCCCCGTGCTCGAGGCGCTCTCTGCCACGCCCATCCCCGAGGGCAGCAAATACGTGGCGAGCGCGCCGGAGCTCGAGGGCGTCAAGGATGCCGATAAATTGGGCTTTCTCATGTTTGGCGGTCGTCCCTTCCAGCTGGGCTGGTGCAACGGCCACAACACGCGTCTCAACTGCCTGGAGTACCACCGCGCGAGCGAGTTCAACCTGGGCGCCCGCGACTTTATCCTGCTTGTGGCGCATCGCTGGGAGATCGAGGACGGCAAGCTCGACACCGCGTGCGTCAAGGCGTTCCGCGTGCCGGCCGGCACGCTTGTTGAGGTTTTCAACACCACGCTCCACTACACGCCCTGCATGGTCGACGACGGTGGCTTCCAGGTGATGGTGGCGCTGCCCGCTGGCACCAATGGTCCGCGCCCCGAGGCTGCAGCCGACATGCCTGCCGCCGGTGACAGCTACTGCTACTGGAAGGCCGACAAGTGGGTTCTCTGCCATGCTGACAGCCCCAAGGCTGCCGAGGGCGGCTACGTAGGCCTCATCGGAAAGAACCTCGACATCGCCTGCGACTAGCATCTTCTGTCTCAATCTGTAACATCTAGCGGGCTAAATCGTCTCTACCTGTTACAGATTTAGACAAACTGTAGAAGCTGACCGAAAATCTCGATCTGTAACACCAAGCCCGGTTTTGGCTGCCTACCTGTTACAGATCGAGACAAGCCGCCCCCAACCACCACAAAGGTGCCTGTCCCCTTTGTGGTGGTTGGGGGCGGGTATCAAAAAGTGTCAGACGGGTCGGCTGCCGGGCACCCGCGCGCGAAAAGAAGTGTCGGCCTGCGTCATTGCCGTTGAGCGACGCGTTGTTTGTAGGGATACTAAGCCTATGACAACAGCGTGCGAAAGGATTGATGCATGGCTTTCCGTAATGACTTCCTGTGGGGCGGCGCGACGGCTGCCAACCAGTGCGAGGGTGCCTACGACGTGGATGGCCGCGGCCTTGCCAACGTGGACGTGGCTCCGCATGGCCCCGAGCGCTATGCGGTGGTCTCCGGCCAGCGTAAAATGCTCGACTTCGAGGACGGCTATTACTATCCCGCGCAGACCGGCATCGATTTCTATCACCACTACAAAGAGGACATCGCTCTCTTTGCCGAGATGGGCTTTAAGACCTTCCGTATGAGTCTGGCGTGGACCCGCATCTTCCCCAACGGCGACGAGACCGAGCCCAACGAGGCTGGTCTGGCCTTCTACGAGGATGTATTCCGCGAGTGCCAAAAGCACGGCATCGAGCCGCTCGTGACCATCACGCACTTCGACTGCCCGATTCACCTCATCAAGGAGTACGGGGGCTGGCGCAACCGCAAGCTCATCGACTTCTACAAGAACCTCGCGACCACGATCTTCACCCGCTACAAGGGCCTGGTGAAGTACTGGCTTACCTTCAACGAGATTAATATGATTCTGCACCTGCCGTTTATGGGTGCCGGTCTGGTCTTTGAAGAAGGCGAGAACAAGGAGGCCGTCGAGTACCTGGCCGCCCACAACGAGCTCGTTGCCAGCGCTTGGGCAACCAAGATTGCTCACGAGATCGATCCCGAGATCAAGATCGGCTGTATGCTTGCCGCAGGTAGCTACTACCCCTACAGCTGCCGTCCGGGCGATGTGCGTCAGGCGCAGCTCGACAACCAGGACAACTACTTCTTCGTTGACGTCCAGAGCCGCGGCTACTACCCGGCCTATGCCGTCAAGAAGCTCGAGCGCCTGGGTATCGACGTTGGCATGACCGACGAGGACCGCGAGATCCTGGCTGCCAACACCGTCGACTTCATCAGCTTTAGCTACTACAGCACCCGCTGCTCTGCCGGTGCCGACAACCCCGATGTCGAGCGCACCCAGGGCAACGCCTTCGCCGGCGCCAAGAACCCCTACCTGCAGGAGAGCCAGTGGGGCTGGGCCATCGATCCGCTGGGCTTCCGCATTACGCTCAACGACCTGTACGACCGCTATCAGAAGCCGCTGTTTGTAGTCGAGAACGGTCTGGGCGCCAAGGATGTTGTCGAGGAGGACGGCTCCATCAACGACGACTACCGTATCGACTTCCTGCGCCAGCACATCCAGACCATGCGTGACGCGGTGACCGAGGACGGCGTTGACCTGCTGGGCTACACCACCTGGGGCCCGATCGACCTGGTGTCTGCCGGCACGGGCGAGATGTCCAAGCGTTACGGCTTTATTTACGTCGACCGCGACGATGCGGGTAACGGCACCCTCAAGCGTTCCAAAAAGAAGAGCTTTGACTGGTACAAGAAGGTTATCGCCACCAACGGCGAAGATTTGGCCTAAGGGCACTGAGGCACTCAACCTTGGGGCTCCAACCCTCCTTGCGTACCTAAGTACGCTTCGTCGGGCTTGTCGCTCCCAATCTTGAGCGCCTCAGGCCCTTAGGGGGTAGTCCTGACCGCGGCTTTTCGCAAATCCAGCCACGATATTCTCCTAACCAAGATGCCCGGCGAGCAGCTCATGCTCGCCGGGCGCTTTGTTGACTAGTCGTTTAAGAACGTCCCCAACGACTATAAGAACGTCCCCAACGACTAGTCAAAAATGGGCCATGTGTCCCAGTTGTGGAGACTCCTTGAGCCGTCTGGGTATCGTGAAAGATCGCGCACTCCCCCATCATCAAAAGTGACACACGCTACCTGTTGATGGGAGGCAGCCATGGGCTTCTTTGACAAGATGTTCGAGAAGAAAGAGTGCGCGATTTGCGGTACCGAGCTGGGACTTTTGGGAAAGACCAAGATCAACGAAGGCTACCTGTGCAAAGAGTGCGCCGGCAAGCTCTCCCCCTACTTTCACGGCTATCGCTCCAGCACCGCGGACGATATCCGCGAGCAACTCGCCTACCGCGAGGCCAACGCCGAGCGCCTGGCCTCGTTCAACCCCACGCGCACGCTCTCGGCCGGGCGCACCAATATTATGCTCGATGAGGACGCGGGCCTGCTGATCATCACTTCGCAGAGCCGCTGGCGCGACGCCAATCCCGACATCATCGAGTTCTCACAGGTACTCGGCTGCGATATGGATATCGACGAGCATCGCACCGAGATCTATCGCGAGACCAAGGACGGCGGGCGCGAGAGCTATAACCCGCCGCGCTACGACTTGGATTACGACTTTAACCTGACCATCCACGTCAACACGCCGTACTTTACCGAGATCAACCTGCGCGTGAACGACTCCACCATCGATCAGCGCGGCTCCATCGAATACCGCGAGGCCAAGCGCCAGGCAACCGAGGTCCGCGACGCGCTGGTGCAGCTGCGTCAGGAAACGCGCGACAGTGTCGTGGCCGCCAAGGCCCCCAAGACCGCGGTCACCTGCCCCTTCTGCGGTGCAACCACCATTCCCGATGCCAGCGGGCGCTGCGAATACTGCGGCGGCGCCATCGGCGCATAGTCTCCGGCACGGAAAGGACCGATCATGGCCTTCGAGAGTGTCAACTATCAGTGCCCCGCATGTGGCGGCCCCCTTCACTTTGCCAGTGCCGAGCAAAAGCTCGTCTGCGACTACTGCGATTCGCGTTTTGAAGTCGAAGAAGTCGAGGCCCTCTATCGCGAGCGCCAGGACAAGGCAGATGCCAAAGCCGATGCCGCAGCCGCGGCCCCCAAGCCTGCTGTCGACGATGCCGTGCAGGAGCTGGCTCAAAACGCCGGCTACGTCTGCTCGTCGTGCGGTGCCGAGCTGGTCTCGGACGGCACCGTCGCCGTTACCACCTGTCCGTACTGCGGCAACTCTGCCGTGGCACCCGGCCAGCTCTCGGGCGACTTCTCGCCCGACCTGGTGATTCCGTTTAAGCTCGGGCGCGACGATGTCACGGCCGCACTCAAGGAGCACTACAAGGGCAAGATCCTGCTGCCCAAGAGCTTTGTCACCGGCAACCATATCGACGAAGTCCAAGGCGTCTACGTGCCGTTTTGGCTCTACGGCGCCCGCGTTGACGGCGAAGTGTGCTTTGATGCGACCAACGAGACCGTGACTGAGGAATCCGATCGCACCGTCACGACCACCGACCACTACGACGCCTACCGTAAAGGCAATATCTCGTTTGAGCGCGTGCCCGTCGACGGATCGTCCAAGATGCCCGACGGCCATATGGACGCCATCGAGCCGTTTGACTACGACGCGCTGCGCCCGTTCTCAGTCGCGTATATGCCCGGCTACATCGCCAACCGCTACGACGAGGATTGCGAAACCTGCAAGGCGCGCGCCGAGCGCCGCATGGAGGAGAGTACGATCTCGGCCCTGCGCGAGACCGTCGTCGACGAGTATGACGACGCCACAGTCGAAAGCAAGCAGCTCGACTACACCTGGGAAGACAGCGACTACGCCCTGTTTCCCGTGTGGATGCTCTCCACCTCGTGGAACGGCAAGAGCTACCTGTTTGCCATGAACGGCCAGACCGGTCGCATGGTCGGCGAGCTCCCCTGCTCCAAGCCCAAGCTCGCCATTGCCTCGGTGCTGCTCTTTGTGATTGGGTTTGTCCTCTCCCAGATTCTCTTTATGGGTGGGAATGCCTTCGATCCGGATTACCTCACCTTTGATGTCGAGGGCATCCTCATCAACATCGTCGCGCCGCTGATCATCGTGGTCATCGCAGACGTGCTGCTGGTGGGCCAGCTCAAGACAGCCAACGAGGCCACCCACGCCGATTACTACTGCGGAGACCTCGACCTGACCGAGAAGCACGACACCTTCAGCCACACCGAGACCTCGGTCGTCATGAAGGACAACAAGGACGATTAGCCATTCTGACCAATACCACCCGGCCTTTGACGAGAAAGGAAGATCACCATGGGACTCTTGAAAGCTGGATTGGGTGCTGCCGGCGGCGTCATGGCCGACCAGTGGAAGGAATTTATCTATTGCGAATCGATGCCCGCTGACGTCTTGGCCTGCAAGGGCAGCAAGCGCACCGGCGGCCGCAGCTCCAACACGCGCGGCGAGGACAACGTCATCTCCAACGGCTCGGTCATCGCCGTCAACGACGGCCAGGGCATGCTCGTGGTGCAAAACGGCAAGATCATCGAGGTTGCGCTGGAGCCTGGCGAGTTTGTCTTTGACACCGGCAGCGAGCCGAGCGTCTTTAGCGGCAACCTGGGCGACTCCATCAAGGAGACGTTCGCCAATATCGGCAGCCGCTTTACCTTTGGCGGCGACGCGGGCAAAGACCAGCGCGTCTACTTTATCAACACCAAGGAGATCATCGGCAACAAGTACGGCACCGCCTCGCCTGTGCCCTTCCGCGTGGTCGATAACAACATTGGCCTGGATGTCGACATCTCCGTTCGCTGCAACGGCGAGTATTCGTACCGCATCACCAACCCGCTGCTGTTCTACACCAACGTGTGCGGCAACGTGACCGATAGCTACACGCGCGATAAGATCGACAGCCAGCTTAAGTCCGAGCTGCTCACCGCTCTGCAGCCCGCCTTTGCCAAGATCTCGGAGATGGGCATCCGCTACAGCGCCATCCCCGGCCACACCACCGAGCTCGCCCGCGCACTCAACGAGGTCCTCTCGGCCGACTGGCGCGACCTGCGCGGCGTCGAGATCGTGAGCTTTGGCGTCAACTCCATCGCCGCCTCGCAAGAGGACGAGCAAATGATCAAGGACCTGCAGAAGGCCGCGGTCATGCGCGATCCCACCATGGCAGCCGCCAACATCGCCAGCGCCCAGAGCGATGCGATGCGCGCAGCAGCCGCCAACCCCAACGGCGCGATGGCAGGCTTCATGGGCATGGGCATGGCGGGCGGCATGGGCGGCATGAACGCCAGCCAGCTGTTCGCCGCCGGCCAGGCACAGCAGCAGGCTGCCCCGCAGCCGGCTCCGGCTCCCGCCCCCGCACCGGCACCCGCTGCCGCACCTGCGGCCGGCGCATGGACCTGCAGCTGCGGCGCCACCAACACCGGCAAGTTCTGCCCCGAGTGCGGCAGCCCCGCACCCGCCCCGGCACCGGCCAAGTGGTTCTGCCCCAACTGCGGTAGCGAAAACGGCGGCAAGTTCTGCAGCAACTGCGGAACACCCAGACCCTAGCCCCTTTATCTGGTAATTGGCGGGGGTTCCGCCACCCCCGCATTTGCTTCTATGGGTTTCGTTCGATAAAGGAGGACACCATGAAGACAACGTTCAAAAAGTCCGTACTCGCATTCCTGACATGCGTCCTGGCGCTCGCCTTTGCCCTGACGGGCTGCAGCGGCGGCGGCAAGGACCCCAAGGCCAACTTCGTCGGCAGCTGGCAGTACTCGGGTGGAACCTTGGACGGCGAAGAGCTCACCGATGAGTACATGGATATGCTCAAGGAGTGGGGCCTCAACTGTATCCTGATCCTCGACGAAGACGGCACGGGCGTCCTCGACATGTTCCTTGAGGTCGCCGACCTGAAATGGGAGGCCAAGGACGCCACCACCGTAACGATTACCGCCGAAGATGAGTCGCACGACCTGAAGCTCAAGGACGACAAGCTCGTCCTCGAGGTGGATGGCGACAAGCTTATCTTTACGAAGTCCGACAAGGATCTGTCCGGTACGGTGAAGAAGGATCGCGAGGCGGCCGAGAAGGAAGAGGAGATCGATGAGGCCGTCGAAGACGACGATGTCCAGAGCGTCGAAATCTCCCCCGCCGTCACCGTCGCCGATGACGATCTGTGCACCATCACCATCACCGAGAAGTTCAAGGACGACTGGGGCGACATCGGCTTTGTCGTTAACATCACCAACAAGAGCGACAAGGACCTGACCTTCTACGCTCCCTCCGGCAAGACCAATGTCAACGGCACCATGAAAGACCCCTGGTTCTCGGCTCACCTGATGCCCGGCACCAACGCCACCGAGGAATTCACGTTCTCGAACGGCGAGCTTGACAGCCTTGACGACCTGGTCAACACGACCATCGGCATCGACGCCTATCTGACCGATTCCTACGAGGACGTCGCCTCCTACAGCGCAACCATCGCGTAACGGCACGTAACATCAGCCGCGGATTGGCGGACACATCCGCGCACACCAGACGGGGCCGCAGGAGTTGATCCTGCGGCCCCGTCGTTTATATGCCGATGCGCGACGAGCTTTAGCGCTCCATATTGGGGACGATGCTGCCCTCGGTCACCGCATGCACGGCCAGGCGCATGATGTTGTCGTAGCCGGTCTTGCTCAGGATCTCCGAGATGCGACGCTTGATGGTGCCCTCGCTCATAAACAGCTCGGCCGCAATCTCGCGACGGCTTTTGCCCTCGCAGGCAAGGCGCAAAATCGACAGCTCGACATCGTCGAGAGCTGCCGTGCCCGAAAAAATGCTCTCAGGCGGCTTGGGAAACGTGCAATAGCCCGCCAGCGTGGAGCGCATCACGGCGAACAGCTCGTCGATACCGACGTTCTTGTACACAAAGCTATCGACGCCCGCCTCGCGGGCCTGATCGACAAAGGTGATCTCGGGCATGCCGGTCATGATAATGATGCGACACTCGGGCAGCTGCTCCTTGATGCGCGCCGCCGCCACGATGCCGTTGGAATCATGCTCGGTGCATACGTCCATCAGTATCATGTCCGGACGCTCCTTGAGCGCGACACCCAAGGCCTCGGAGGCATCGGCGATGGCGGAAACAACGGTCATATCGGGCTGATCGCCAACGGAGCGCGCCAGGCTCTCGCGCAGAATGGCCTGGTCTTCGACTATAAGGACGCGAATCATGAGCTTCTCCTCCGAACAGCAGCGTTGGGCGTAAGCGGAATGGATACCGTAAGCGTAAAGGGTGGGGCGGCGTGGACCTCTAGGCTGCCACCCAGATCTTGCGCGACATGCCTCATACCTGGGATACCCGTTCCCTCGCGATACGATACGGGGGCCGGCGCGCCGTCATTAGAGATGGTCATGCGCGCGATGTCGCATCCGTTCGACTCCTCCTGCCACAGGTGCACATGGACCTGGTGGGCCTGCGCGTGCTTGGTGGCGTTGGTCGAGGCCTCGCGGATAATCTGCAAAAAGGCCGCCGCGACACGCGCGTCCTCAGGCAGCGCACCCTCAACATCGATCTGCACACTCACCAGGCCAAAAGCATGGACGATATCACCCAGCTGCTCTGCAGGCTCGCTGGCACCGCCACTGCGCAAATCAGCGGCGATTGAGCGCAGCAACGGGTCAATCTGCTCGAGCGACTCATCGTCCAGACGCCCCTCCTCCAAATAGCGATGGAGGATGGACAGGCGCTGACCGATCACGTCGTGCACGCGGGCGCGCATACGCAGGTAGGCAGCATTGTTGGCGACCTTTTTAACTTCTTCGACCTGGGCTTGGAGCTCTTGGCCCGCAAGCTCAAGCAGGTGGTTGGCTTGCGCCAAGCGGTCATGAGCATGCGCGTACTCTGTCACATCAAGACCGATAATGCGCTCGAACGAACGGCCCGAAACCATAACACGATCGCACACAAATAGGCGAATCTCGGCGGGAGAGACTTCGACCACCGCACGCGCCTCACCAAAGCGGTCCAGATTAATCCGCATACGGTTCCTGCTGCTTTCGGGCATTTGCATGCTAAGTTTGCGCAGGTCGTTCCATGTGCTGCTCATGTCGCGCAGATCGGTTGGCATATGAAGTTCCACCAGGTTTTTACGCATGCAGCGGTTCATGAGCAGCGGACGGCCCCTCGGGTCTAGATACAGAATGCCCACGGGAATCACGTTGATGGTCTCGATCGTCGAGAACGTGGTGATATCCTCCTGGCGGTTACGGACGTCCATCAAGAGCGCCGCGATGGAACGGAACAGGAAGAACGCTCCCTCTGCGATAAGGACAACGGTCCACGCCGAGCCCATGGCAAAAACCACCGGCGGTGTAACGGCGACAACAAGCAGCAGCTCGACCAGCATGACGGGGCGACGATAGTGCACCATAAGCACCACGCCATAGGCAAAGATCGCGGCATTGAGCCACAACGCTCCGCCCATTGCCCTGGCGCAAACGTCAAGCGGCGCCACCAGATACGAGCCAGACGACGCGAATAAGATGAGCGCCGAAATCATCAGGTGAAGCACAAGGCTCGCCTCGTAGGCGCAAATCACCTTACGGTTATAGGACGAGCGACGCGACGCGATAAGCGGAACGTGAATGGTCTGCAAGCACGCCGCCAGGGCAAAGGCCACGTCGAGCGCGACAATCTGGGGAAGAATGAGCGAAATCTGCATCGTCACTCACCTGCCCGCGGCATCAAGACGATCATGCGCAGCTGGCCGGGCTCGCCCTCAAAGCGGTATGCCACGTTGCGCCCTTGCAGAGCGCTTTCGAGCTCTTGCGCAGCGGGCGTCTGCGAAAGATCTTCATCATCGTTGGAAAAAAGCGTGGCACGCAGCTCGACACTGCATCGGTCATGGTCGCCCAAGTGATACATAAGCGCCGGATGGTCGGTGGTGTAGGCAAAAAACGCAAAGTCGTACACGCAGTCGTACAGGGCGCTTACCGTACTGGCGTGCAACGGGCGCCGTATGGCGATAATCGAGGCGCAATCGATATCGATGGTGCGCAGGTCGCTTGCGAGCTCGTTGGCAATGAGCTGAATGCGGTCGCGATCAAAACCGCTCTCCCCGTGCTGCGCCAACGCGAGCGACCCCTTGCGCTTGCAATAGGCGACGAGCATCTTGGCGCGCTGCAGCATGCGGTAACGCTCGTGCGAAGACGCTTCGTCGGTCAACGGCGGCAGCGAGCTCAGTAGGTCGTACATCCCTTCGAGCGCGCGGGCAAGCGCTTGGTCCACGTCTTGGACCAGCAAGGTCTCGGCCTCTTGATCTGCCAAATGCGTCTTAAGGTCGTAGTCGGCGGCGAGCAGCTCGTTTTGACGCTGCAGCTCCATGCGACGATGCGCCAGTTCACGGTTAAGCTCGTTGAGCTCCGACACGTCTTGGGCAAGCAGGGCCGATCCGCCCAGCAGCGGAAAGGCGCGATACATTACATCGGGATCGGACGCCACGGCAAAGGCATGGGCGCGGCCGTGCTCCTGGGTCCGCAACTCCTCGCGCACGCCCTCTGGGATCGGCTTTGACACTGGCGTGGCATAGACTTCCTGCAAGTCGCGCGTTAGAACTTTGAGGTCAAGCGGCAAGGTGCCGAAAATACCGGCGATGTCGTGATATGACGGAATGACACCGCAATCGAGGCAGATTTCCATCGCTACCACGCACAGGACGCAATAGACGAGCGAAAAGTTGAGCCTCCATGCCCAGGGCACGCGCAGCGCATATGAGATGGCAAAGAATGCGCCGCCCAGCAGCACGAGCGCCGCCGTACCCGAAAAACGTTGGATGTGGAAAGACGAGGACCGGCCCACCAGGATAAAAAAGGCCACGAAGTTAAAGGCCGTCCACACTAAGACGGCACCGTAGCCCCAACCGTATGTGTAATCGTTGCTCCAGGTTCCACTCGATCGATCGAAGTGGAAGACCTGCTGATGAACATCGTTAGTGAGCACAAAGCCAATAAGCAGGACAGCCATGACCCACAAAACGGTGCGGTACCGACGCCCCATACGATGCTGTTCCAAACCCGCAAGGCGCAGGCCGCAGAGCTGGTAGAGCAGCGGAATGAGCGTCATGGGCACGTAGTACAGGTACCACAGCACGGTGGCATAAAACGGCGTGAACGACTTATATTTGAGGATGACCTCGATCATCCACAGGGCGCAAATAGCGGCGATGGCAACAAGGCGGCGGCGCAAGACGTAGTCCAAGCAACGCGGGTACGCCAACACACCCCAGATCGAAAGTGCAATTGCAGCGACAAGCAGCGGGAGAGAGCTCGAATGGACGAGCGCATCCACGACTTCTTCGGACACCTCACTATAGACGGGCGTGGTGTTGGAAAGCTTGAAATCTGAGGCGAACAACGCCGGCAAGACTGCCAAAAGTATAAGGAACAGCGCAGTGGTGACACCGGCGATAGCGAAGACGCGGCGGCGGTATACACGATGCGTTATGCCAACAAGGAATCGCGGCATGGCGAAGAGCCTGCCGCCCTTGGGATCCGCAACCGGCGCGGTCCGGGCGGCCGCGTGGCCGATATGTCGCTCGCGGATACCCATAGTACTTTTAGTGTACCGACAGATGGGTCAAAAAAGCGGGCCGCATGTCCCAAAATCCGCAGACGGCAACGCGCCCGGCGAGCAGTTGATGCTCGCCGGGCGCGTTCGCATCGGGATGCCCATCAAGGAAGTGGCGTTGCGCGTGTCCCTTCTGGGCCATGCGGCTCAAAATCGCGGCGTGATGTGGATGACTGGGGTCGAATTAGCAGCATTTCGAGTCTGACTTTGATATCGAGATTGGTTCTTTATTAAAATAGAATTCCAGACAATTGAGTGGCCGGGGGTTAACCATGAGGGGCATGGGAGACACAACCGCATATTTGCGTCGGGGCATTCGGGAGATTATATGCCTGGCGCTGTTCTTCTTCACGTTTTTGACGTGCGAGTATCTCTTTGATGTGCATATGGCCGAGTTTGTGTCTCCAAACGAGGTCGTTATTTTTGAGAGCCTTGTCATCGGCGCGAGCGCGATTGGCTTTTTTGTGCGTCCCGTTCTGTACTATCGCCGTCTCCATGCCATCGACGCGACGAGCGACATCACAGGCGTTTTGCTGGTGGCGGCATTGCTGCTGTTGATTATGGCGGTTCAGGTTCAGGTGGTAATTGCCGGCGGTTTGGTGGCGTGCTGTGCACTGGGCTATTGCGGATCGACCGCCCATGCCAATCTTGCGCGGCGTTTTGCGCAGACGCCCTGTTTAGCGCGCGCCGTGGCGGTTTCCTATGCTGCGGGCATTTTGGTACAGGTGCTCAACCATATGGCGATGCCTGCGGGCATTCCCCAGCAGTCTGTTCTCATTGCCTGTGCGATTGCGCTGGTGGGGTTGCTTCACGGTGTCCGCCGCGCTAAATTGCGCGATGAGCCTGCGTCCGAGTTCGAGGTCGAGATTACCGAGCTATCGGTCGATGCGTCGGAGCGTGGCGCCAGGTGGCACGATGACCCCGAGGCAAAGACGGCCTTTCAGGGTGCCGTGGTGCGTCTGACGGTGGCGACCGCTTGCCTCACCGGCGTGTTCGCGGCCCTCAATGCCGGCCTTACGACCTCGCATGCCGCTGGCACTATCGATCTGGGCGACTGGCCGCGTTTGCTGCTGGTTGTGAGCTCCCTTGCCGCCGGCGTCCTGTATGACCTGCGTGGGCGTTCGTATATGAATATCATCATGACGTGCGCCGCCATGCTGTCCACGCTCTCGTTCTTTGTGCTTATCACCGATGGCAACAGTGGCAACACGCTTGTCGCCACGATTATCTTTTACCTTGGCACGGGCTTTTTCGTGGTGTTCTTCACCGCGAAGTTCGCCGCGATTTCGATGTATGCCCGCTGGGCGTATCTGTGGCCGTGCATGGGCCGTGTTATCAACAACGTTTGCTCGATACTCGTGACGGCTCCGGCGGTGGCGATTATCTCGAGTCAAAACGTGCTGGCGGCAGTGAGCGTCGTGCTCGTGCTGTTTGTCGGCATCGCGATTTCGCTGTTAGGACAGTTTGGACAAGACGGTGAGGGCGAGGCGACGCACGGCGGGCTGGCGCTTGCCACCGACGATCTTGGCGTGAGCTGTGAGCCCGGCCAGGCCGACACGGTGCCCCTGGAGGCGCCGGAGCTTTCGTTTGACGATCGGCTCGATGGCTTCGTTGCCGCCTTTGGGCTCACCAAGCGCGAGCGCGATGTTCTGGAGGCACTGGTAGTTTCGGACGACAGCGTGCAGGACGTGGCGGCGGCACTCTTCCTTTCGCGCTCCACGCTCTATCGCCACATCGCTTCGATCAACAAAAAGACCGGTGCCGCCTCGCGCGTAGCCCTCATCAACTTCTTCTGGTCCTGGACACCCCAAGACTAGCTAACCACCACAAAGGGGACAGGCACCTTTGTGGTGGTTTTGCCCTTGGTCTGTCTACTGCGGCGGCTCACCGTGCTACAGCAGCTCGCCATGGCGGGCAATGTAGCGGCGCTTTGCCAGCTGAGTGAGCGCGATGTAGGCGGTGACGATGCCGATGAGCAGCGCGAAAAAGCTCGCGGGTAGCGTCATGAGGCCGAGTGCATCGGCGATGGGGCTTGCCGGCAGCCAGGTGACGAGCGCCAGGCCCAGCACGGTGAGAGCGCACAGCGCGGGCGCGGCGTGGTCACGCGGGCTCGGCAGGCGCGGGGAGCGCAGCATGTGGACCACGAGTGTCTGCGACCACATGGACTCGACAAACCAGCCGCTCTGGAAGAGCGCCGCAAAGGCCGCCATGCCCGCGGCGTCGCCCGCTGCGGCAAGCTCGGACCAGCTCGCGCCTACGGCGGCGGGGCACACCACAAAGTAGAGCGTGGCGAAGGTCACGATGTCAAACAGCGAGCTCACGGGGCCCAGCTCGAGCATAAAGCCCTTGATGGACGCGGCGTCCCAGGCACGCGGGCGGGCAGTCCAGGCGTCATCGACGGTGTCCCACGGCAGCGCGATGCACACGATCTCGTAGACCAGCGACAGCAGTACCAGTTGCAGGGCGCTCATGGGCAAAAACGGCAAGAACAGGCTCGCGACGGTCACGGACAGCACATTGCCAAAGTTGGAGCTCACCGTGGTCTTGAGGTACTTGAGCAGGTTGCCGTAAGTGCGGCGGCCTTTGATGATGCCGCGCTCGAGCACGCCCAGGTCCTTCTGAAGCAAGATGATATCGGCGGATTCCTTGGCAATATCGACGGCCGAATCGACCGAGATACCGCAATCGCTCGCACGCATGGCGGCGGCGTCGTTGATGCCGTCGTCCATAAAGCCCACGGTGTGGCCGAGCAGCTCGCGCATGACGCGCACCAGGCGCGCCTTCTGCAGCGGCGAGAGCTTGGCGAAGAGGTGGGTTTTCTCGGCGCGCTCGGCAAGCTCGGTGTCGTCGAGTGCATCGATCTCGGAGCCCAGCAAGACGTTGCTCGCGTCGATGCCAATCTGCTCGCAGACGGTGGCGGCGACGCGGTCGTTGTCGCCGGTCAGGACCTTGACCGCCACGCCTTTGGCCTCGAGCGTGGCGACGGCGCCCGCGGCACTTGCTTTGGGCGGATCGAGGAAGGCCAAAAAGCCCATCAGCACCATGTCGCACTCGTCGGCGATGCCAAACTCGCCCACGCAGCGCGGATCGGTCTTCTGCGCCACGGCAATCACGCGCAGGCCCTCGGCGTTAAGATTGGCGACCTGCTTGCGAATCTGGGCGAGCTTGTCTTCGGCGAGCGGCCGGGCGATACCGTTGACCTCGACAAAAGAGCAGATCTCGAGCATTTCCTCGGCAGCTCCCTTGGTAACCATCTGGGTTTTGCCTTGGGCGTCGGAGACAACTACGCTCAGGCGACGGCGCGAGAAATCGAAGGGAACCTCGTCGACCTTGGTGTAGCGGTCGCGCAGGCTCTGGCCCAGCATGGAATCGGGTGCGACGGTCGAGGGTGTCACATCGGCACGGTCGATTACGGCCAGGTCGATAAGATTTTTGAGGCCGGTCTGGAAGAAGCTGTTCAAAAACGCATGGCGCAGCACGCGTGCGTCCTCGTTGCCGTCGGTGTTGAGGTAGCGCTCGAGTACGATGCGGTCTTCGGTGAGGGTGCCGGTCTTGTCGCAGCACAGGACGTCCATGGCGCCCAGGTTTTGAATCGCCGGCAGCTCCTTGACGATAACCTGGCGACGGGCGAGGTCCTTGGCGCCCTGCGACAGACTCGTGGTCACGATGACGGGAAGCATCTGCGGCGTGATGCCCACGGCCACGCTCGTGGCGAACAGCAGCGCGTCGATGACGTTGCCCTTGGTCGCGGCATTGATGGCAAAGACGGCCGGCGCCATAACGAGCATGAGGCGTACGAGCAACATGGAGACGCTGGAGACGCCGCGGTCAAACGCGCTCTTCTCGCCACGCCCGTTGAGCATCTTGGCGATGCCGCCCAGGTAGGTGTCCGAGCCGGTGCCAACGACAAGCGCCATGGCGGTGCCGTTTTGCACGGAGGTGCCGGTAAAGACGATGTTCTTGCAGGCAGAGAGCGGCAGTGCGGAGCCGTCGGCACCCTCGACGATAGTGACGGCGGTGGTCTTCTCGACGGCCTCGCTCTCGCCGGTGAGCGCGGACTCGATCACAAACAGATCGCGCGCGGTGATGATACGGGCATCTGCCGGAACCATATCGCCGGCAGAGAGGCGGATCACATCGCCGGGGACGAGCTCGTCGAAGGGGATCTCGATGCGCTCGCCGTCGCGCAGGGCGGTGCAAGTGTTGGAGACCAGGTCCTTGAGGGCCTCTGCCGCATTGCCGCTGCGGGCTTCCTGGATAAACTTCATGCCGCCCGATACCAGCAGCATGATGCCGATGACGATGACCGTGGAGGGGTCGCGCTGCGGCTCGGGCACGGCGAGCACGTCGATGTAGAGCGAGACCAGCGCAAGCGCGGCGAGGATGCCGGCGAAGGGATCGATGAAGGCGTCGGCGATGCGGCGGGCGAGCGTCTTGGTCGGTGCCTCGATGGTGTTGGGGCCGGAGGCGTACAGGCGCTCGGTTGCCTGCTCGGCGGTGAGGCCGTTTGCCGTGGCGTCGAGCAGTACGAGGGCGTCCTCGGCGCTATGGGTGGCGGCGAATATGGTGTTCTTGGACAGGCCGGTGTGAGCGGCAGGGCGCGCCGTGCGGCGGCGCTTGGAGATGGCTTCGAGAACCGTGGCGGTTTTGAGCATCAGCATAGGGTCCTCCTTGTTGAAGGGAGTTAGCGTACGTGTCGTATTTGCTTCAAAAAACCTAGATGTCGCTCACGTCAAGCTCACGAACCGCCACAAAGGGGACAGGCACCTTTGTGGGAGGGATTGACGATCTGCCGGTGGCGTTTATGCGCGTGCAGAGTCCTCGCGGCGTGCCGAGGGCGACATGCAGGTTTTTCGACTAGGACTGCCTTCCATGGCACACCTCCTAAAGGCTGAGCGCAGCGCGCTTTGGGTATCTCGTACCCCTTTTTAATCCGCCCGTATTTTTGATGAGGGGGTTTGACATGTCAACCCCATTGTTCGGAAAACCATTCCCTTTGACAAAGCCTTTACAGAATGCCGTGGCCCCAAAGCGCGCCCGCATCTACGCTTCGCCTGCGCTAAACTGGAAGGCACGTACGCGATTACGAGAGGAGCCCGCATGGAGGCTTACAAGCAAGAGTTCATCAAGTTTATGGTCGAGTCCGACGTCCTTAAGTTCGGCAGCTTTACGCTCAAGAGTGGCCGTCAGTCCCCGTTCTTTATGAATGCCGGCGCTTACGTGACGGGCTATCAGCTCAAGAAGCTGGGCGAGTATTACGCCCAGGCCATCCACGATAACTTTGGCGACGACTTTGATGTGCTGTTTGGACCGGCCTACAAGGGTATTCCGCTGGCCGTCGTGACCGCAATTGCCTACCACGAGCTGTACGGCAAGGAGGTCAAGTACTGCTGCGACCGCAAGGAGGCCAAGGACCACGGCGCCGACAAGGGCAACCTGCTGGGCTACGAGCCCCAGGACGGCGACCGCGTGGTCATGGTCGAGGACGTCACCACCAGTGGTAAGTCCATCGACGAGACCTATCCCAAGGTTAAGGCTGCTGCCGATGTCGAGATCAAGGGCCTGATCGTGTCCCTCAACCGCATGGAGGTCGGCAAGGGTGGCGTGACCACCGCGCAGAAGGAGATCGAGGCCAAGTACGGTTTCCCCGTCGCGAGCATCGTCTCCATGGCCGAGGTCGTCGAGACCCTCTACAACCACGAGATTGACGGTAAGGTCGTCATCGACGACGAGCTCAAGGCCGCCATCGACGCCTACTACGAGCAGTACGGAGCTCGGGAGTAGTTACGGCGTTTTACCAAACGCCGTAACCGGCCGACGCTGCGCGGGCCGCATTTGGACAATCTGACGTTCAACTTCAAGGGCGCGACCAGAAGGTCAGCGCCCTTTCGTTTCACGTCACCTTGTCTCAAATGCGGCCCGCTCGCTGTCCGTCCTCTACCTGCGGCGTTGCCTTGCTCCGGATGCGGCACCTGGGGACGTTCCTTTTCTGCCGGCAGTTTGGGACACTCCTCGGGGTAGTCGTTGGGGACGTTCTTGTTTGACTGGTCGTTTAAGAACGTCCCCAATGACTAGGCAGAAATGAGCGTGGATAATCTCCCGGTTTTGGCCTGTGTGCGGCCTCAAAGTGGAAGATTATCCACGCTCGTTAGTTAAGCGTCCAAAAATTCACGCTCGTCGCTACTTGAGTCCGGGCAGGCGGGTGTAGGGAAATGAGCGCTCTAGGAACTTGGAGCAGCGGGCGTAGTCTTTGGCGAAGTAACTGCTGTAGAGCGAATCGAGCACGTATTGCACGGCGATGTGGCTCGCGAACTGCGTGATGCGATGCGTCATGCTCTCGTGGTCACTCACCGTGAGGTAGGCGGCAAAGCCAGGGTGAATGCGTGCGCAATGAGGGGTGCCGATAACGATGACCGGGACATGCCGACTGCTGAGGATCGGTAAGATGTCCTTGAGGTTGGGGGCAAGGCCGCTGTAGGAGATGGCGATTGCCACATGGTCGGGGCCCGAGGCGAGCGCCGTGCGCACCTGGGCTTCGACATTGTCGTGGCACGTCGCGCTTTTACCGACGGAGAGCAGGCGATCGCGGAACATTCCCGCTGGATAGAGATTGTGCGAGCCCGTGTAGATGTCGACCTGTCGGGCGTTCGCGATGAGTTTGGTGGCGTGGTCGAGCTGCGTGGGGTCGAGCAGCTCCTGCGTCTCGGCCAGCGTGTTCTGGTAGAGC
Source organism: uncultured Collinsella sp. (assembly GCA_902465265.1). Taxonomy (GTDB): domain Bacteria; phylum Actinomycetota; class Coriobacteriia; order Coriobacteriales; family Coriobacteriaceae; genus Collinsella. The sequence continues at coordinate 39,808 of CABQMF010000003.1, forward strand.
CCCTCCATGCGCTCCATGACCTGCGCAGGCGATACTCGGCTTATCGACCCGCGATGCAAAGGAGATGCTCATCCCACGAGCACTACCGGGAAGGGCTTGCGATTCGAGCCCTCGCCTTAGTATTTTGGCCATTTGGCACTATAATCACCTTAGGCATGCGCAAAACGTTGCGCTTAATCAAGAGGAGAAAACGTATGGGTCTGTTTGACATGTTCAAGAAGAAGGCTGAGCCCGCGGCAGCTGCTGCTCCGGCCTCCATCTCTGCTTCTGCCGGCGCCGACGTGCTGTGCTCGCCCGTCAAGGGCAAGGTCATCAAGATGGCTGACGTTCCCGATCCCGTCTTTGGTGGCGAGGTCCTGGGTAAGGGCTGCGCCGTGTGGCCCGAGGATGACCTGGTCTATGCTCCCTGCGACGGCAAGGTGACCGTCACCATGGGTCACGCCGTGGGTCTGCAGTCCGATAGCGGTATCGAGGTTCTGGTGCACGTTGGCGTCGATACCGTCAACATGAACGGCGACGGCTTCGAGGGCTTCGTCAAGGCCGACGACGTCGTGAAGGCTGGCCAGCCCATACTCAAGATCGACCGCGCCAAGATTGCCGCTGCCGGTTACAAGGACTGCGTCGTCGTGGCCGTGTCCAACACCGCCGAGTTTGCCGATGTCGAGCTCGCCGTTGAGGCTGAGTCCGCCGTCGCCGCCGGCGATGTCATCGTCAAGGTCGTCCGCAAGTAAGCTGTAGCATCCAGAGGGTGTTTTAGGGTGGTTGGATTGTCCGGCCACCCTTTTTATTAGACCGGGCGCACGCGTTTCATTGCACGTTGGGCAAGTCTACAGACCGTTCGGATGTTAAAACGAGCCGACCGCGCCTTCGTACTGCCGAGGGTGTTCATTAGTGGATAGTATGGGCTTACCTTATTACAACGTGCGCCGTGTCTGGGAAGCGCGGTGCCGCTCATTGGGAGGAACAACATGAAAAAGAAGCTGCTGCTTGCGCCCCTCATGGCCGTCTTGGTTGCGTGCGTGGTCCTGCTTTCCGGCTGCGGAGGCCCTTCGGTCGAGGAGCTCATCACCAAGGACCTTACGACTCAGTTTGATGAGGTTAAGAACGGTGGCGACGATTTCCTCGCCGGCCTGGAAGAGGCCTCGGGCGACGAGTTCGAGCAGCTGGGCATCGATCCCAAGGAGTACGCCAAGAGCTATCTCGAGGGCTTTGACTACAAGATCGGCGACGTGACGGTCGACGAGGACAAGGGCACCGCGACTGCCGAGGTCACCATTACCTGCAAGTCCATGAACCAGATCGTTGAGGATTTTGCCACCCAGTACCAGGAGAAGGTCGCCGCGCTCGATTCGATGCCTTCCGATGACGAGCTGTACAAGATGGCCGGTCAGGTTATGGTCGATGTGACCAAGGCTGCTAAGACCAAGGACACCACGGTCACCTTCAAGTACACCTGCAATGACGACGGCGAGTGGTCTGCTGACGATTCCGCAACCAACGAGATGATGAATGCGATGATGAACTAGGGGAGTTGCGGCGTTTTACCAAACGCCGCAACTGCTCGACGCTGCGCGGGCACCAGAGCGACAACTTGTCATTCAAAGAGGACGGCATGACCAGAAGGTCTATGCCGTTCTCTTTTCATGCCAATTTGTTCGCTCTGGTGCCCGCTCGCTGTCCGTCCTCTACCTGCGGCGTTGCCATGGTGGTCATTGAGGCGGCACTTGGGGACGTTCCTTTTCTGCCGGCAGTTGGGGACACTCCTTGGTGCATATGAACCTGTCTCCTTTGTTCAGCGTTGCATCGTGGGTGCTCGGGAAAATGCGAGCCGGTATTTGGGCGAATAGTGGGTCGCGGTTTCCGGATGGGGTGGGTTGCGGAAAGTGCGACCCGGAATATTGCTCCAAAACGGGATGGCGTTTTCCCGACGCGCCTCAAGCGGAAAGCGCATCCCATTTCGGAGCTCCAAAACGGGACGCGCTTTCCTCGCGGAAGAATTGTCGCAGCTACGTTAAGCAGTGCCGCTCGCTACTCGCCCAGCACCAGCGCCGCGAGCTCTGCCTGGGTGTCTACCACGTAGTCGGCGCCGGCGGCCTCCAGCTCTGCGCGGCCGCGGAAGCCCCAGCTGACGCCCGCGCTCTTGAGGCCGGCATTGTGACCGGTCAGGACGTCGACATTGGAATCGCCCACATAGAGCGTGGTTGCCGGGTCAGCGCCCAGCGCTTCCATCACATGCAGCGTGACGGGCGCTTCGGGCTTGGGCGGAAACGCATCGTCACGGCCCTGGACCAGCGCAAAGCGGTCGGGACCAAAGTACTTCTCGATAAGCGGAGCCGCCGAGACGTGGTCCTTGTTGGTGAGCACGGCAAGCTGCACACCCGCGGCGCGCAGGCGGTCGAGCATCTCGATCGCACCGGCATAAGGGGCGGTGTGGTCCTCCTTGTGCTCGCCGTAGTAAGCCCTAAACTCGGCAAGCGTCTGCTCAAACATGCGGCCGTCGCCCACATACTCGGCAGGCATAAAGCGCTCAACCAGCTTGAGCATGCCGTTTCCCACCTTGTAGCGGTATTCGTCAACGGCAAACGTGGGCCAGCCGTGCATCTCGCAGGTATGGTTGCCGGCGGCCGCCAGGTCCTCGAGCGTGTTGAGGATGGTGCCGTCAAGGTCAAAGATCACGGTGGAAAAAGCTGCCATAGGTACGCTCCCATCAAGATGACTCATCAAAACGACACCCATGATAGCGCGTGCCGTTCCAGTCGGGCATGAGCGGGCCAGATGTCCCTCGTGGGACTGAGGGGGCCAAAAGTCCCCGTTAAAACGCTTAAATGGCCTCTAACAGGTACATTTGGCCCCCTCAGCCCCACGGGGGACACTCGGCCCGCTCAATCTTGCGCACGGGGCTTATCGGCCTGTTCAGCCCTGCGGGGAATGCCGCCTGCCAGATGCAAACGACCGGTCACGGGTTGTTACGAGTGCCGTGTCCATACTTCCTTAACACATAAGATAAGCTGATAACTGCATATTCAATCCGATTTACCCAGCTAAAGTGTTCTCATTACGCATATTGTTGGTGGGTAGTTCGGGCTCCGTGTGGAGGGGAGAACGTATGAGGTTACCGGCTTTTGCTAAGAAGGCGTTTAGGGGGGGCATAGTCGCGGCGCTTGTGCTTGCCATGCCCGCGCCCGCGCTCGCCTGCACGCAGGTTTACATCGGTAAGAACCAGACAACGACGGGCGATACCTATGTCGGCCGCGCCGAGGACTTTTCACCTCGCTACTGCAAGACCTTTGGCGTGCAGCAGCCGATCGACAACCCTGTCTTCCGTTCTTTCGAGAACGATTCTGTGCCGGGGACCGGCTTTGAGTACACCTATCAGGGTCGCTCGTATCGTTACACCTATGTTCGTGACAATCCCGATGAGTGGGATGCCCAGGACGACGAGGCAGCGTCCCGCGTGTATTCCGAGGCCGGCACCAACGAGCGCGGCGTCTCCGTTTCCGCGACGCTCACAACGGATTACAACGACGGAATCGATGCTATCGACCCTCGTGTCGACACGGGCATCGGCGAGTATAACCTGGCCGACTACCTGTTGAGCGTTTCGTCCACGGCGCGCGACGGCGTGGAGAAGCTCGGCGCCATCATCGATCAGTATGGCTCTCAGGACTGCAACCAGATCGTCATTGCCGACAATACCGAGACCTGGATTTTCGCTCAGCTTTCGGGCCATCAGTGGATTGCCGTCAAGATGGGCGACGACGTGGCGTCCGTTAATCCCAACATCGGCGGCCTGCAGTATAAGGTCGATCTTGACGATGCGAGTCAGTGCCTGCACTCGGCCGATGTCGTGACGCTGCCCGAGTCCAACGGCGTTCTCGTAACCTATGACGACGACACGCCGAACATCTTCAAGACGTATGGCAAGGAGAATTCGGGTTCGTCGCAGAATACGCGCCTGGCCCAGGGACGTGCTTACTTCGGTGCTGCCCTTGCGCCTCAGACGGACTATACCGTTGATGAACAGGGTCGCGTCACCTCGCTCATCGACCCGCAGCTGACGTTTACGCCGGGCATCAAATCCGATACGTTCACGGCGTTGCGTTCCCTCGCTGCCCGCGGTGAGCAGGACGACAGCCTCAACGCCAATCTCAACAGTGCCCTGTATGCCATCGGCAACAACAGGACGACCGAGGGCAATATCTTCCAGATTCGGTCCGGCCTTTCCAGTGATATCGCCACGATTCAGTGGGAAGCGCTTTCGCGTTGCGAGTTCAGCGTGTACCTGCCCGGCTACTCTGCGCTGTTGACGGAAGTTCCGGCTGACTACTTCCCGGCGTGGAACACGGTGGACGGCACTTATACAGGACGCAAGGACGACGTTGAGCAGGCTTTGGTCGAAAAGGACGGCAAGAACCTCGACTACGTCTTCATGGACATCAACACGCTCGCCTACAACAACCGTGCCTCGATGGGTGAGAACGTGCGCGCCTACCTCGATGTCCTTCAGAAGCAGGTTATCGCCCAGCAGGACGTTGTTGACGGGTTGATGCAGGCGACCCCTGCCGATCAGCGCACGGACCTTGCCAACAAGGCGTTTGCCGCAGTGAGCGAACAGGTCTACAACAAGGCGGCCAAGCTTCTCGATGAGATGCGCGCCTATGTGAATGCGGGAGATACCTCGAGTGCGTTTATGCCGAGCGACTATGACGCCGAGAATGGAACCTCCCGGACCCCGATTATGTACGCGTCCGCTTTTGTTGCTCCCAGCATCACGGCTCACCCGCAGTCGGTAACGTGTGCTCAGGGCGCTGAGGCCAAGCTGAGCGTTGCCGCGACGGTTGATGACAGCGTGGATGGCTCGGATGCCCAGCTTACCTACCAGTGGTTCGTCAAGGGCGAGGACGGTAACTTCTCTGCCATCGACGGGGCGACGGCGGCTGAGTACGTCGCCGCGACGACCGAGGTCGGTTCAAAGGTGTATCGCGTTGAGGTGACGAGTGCTGCCGGGCTGGTTTCCACGTCCGATGAAGCGACGGTGACCGTGACGCAGGCTGCGCAGGAGGAGCCTGGGCAGAAGCCCGGTCAGAAGACAGATGTGAAGACGGACGTCAAGACCGATACCGCCAAGAAGGCGACCAAGGGAGGGCTTGCCAAGACCGGTGATTCGTCTGTGGTGACCGTGGCGCTTCTGACGGTGGCTGGAGTTCTGGCCGTTATGGGGGCCGTGCTTATCCGCAAGCGTGCGAATTAACCGGAGCGGGTCATAGACGACAGCCCTAACTAAAAACGGTCCCGTACGAGCAATCGTGCGGGACCGTTTGCTTGAGTTAAAGCAAAATGAGCGGGCCAAAAAGCCCCCGTGGGACTGAGGGGGCCAAAAGTCCCTGTTAAAACGCTTAAATGGCTTCTAACAGGTACATTTGGCCCCCTCAGCCCCACGGGGGACATTCGGCCCGCTCAATCTTGCGGGCGGGCTTGGTTCGTTAGCGGCCTAGTGGCGATATGGGTTGCCTATAGGTGGTCATCCGGGAGCCATATGGCTCGGGTATGGCGGTTTTTATGTAGCGCATTGACCGATTTACCTGCGGTAACGTACACTTCCTCCGATTAAAAATAGAAGCCGGAGCACGGGTGCGCGCGAGCGCATAAAGGGGAATCGGGTGAGAATCCCGAGCAAGGCGGTTACTGTATGCGGGCGCGCCCGCGAGTCAGATTGCCTGCCCGCGCTCTTCTCGAAACCGAGGGCCTCTCTGTTTGCCGCTGGATTCCGGTCTACAAGGGGTGCTGCTGAGCGTGCGTTTTGCTGCCGATAGGGTGGCTGACGTGCTCCTTTGTGCTGCCGGGGTATCGCCTGTCCCGCCTTCTTCGCCATGGCTCTATTGCAGGTTCGCGAAAGAAGGAGAACGGGTGACGCGAAACAACATTATGCTCAAGCGCCTGGGAGCCGCTGCTTTCTCGGCGCTGCTCGTCTGGTCGATGCCGGGTACGTCGGCATTTGCCGAGGGCGTGGCAGAGATCGCTGTGCAGGCGCAGGCCCAGGCCTCGCAGCAGGCGGATACTGCCGAGAATGCCGACGAGTCGAGTTTCACTGCGGACGAGCAGACGGGTGCTGAAGGCGCCGAGGCATCGGCGGACGAGGCGAGCTCCGAGGCCGCTCCGTCTGCCGATGAGAGCCTTGCTGCCGCGGCGGACATCGACGACGAGGATGCCGATGCTCAGCAGGCACGCGGCGCGCGCGCCGCCAAGGCCGGCGAGACCGTGATGGTCTCTTTTGCCGATGAGCTGCCCACCACCATCGAGGCCGGGGCTGTCGTGAAGCTCGCGGCGAATATCAGCCTTGAGGCTGGCCAACAGATCGAGACCGTGGCCGGTACGCTCGATGGCCAGGGCCACAGCATCGTGCTCAACGGCAAGGCGCTGGCGAAGAGCGTGGCTGGTACGGTACAGAATCTGGGCGTGACGGGTTCGATGACGATTTCTGGCACCGACGGTCCTATCGCCACCACATGCTCGGGTACCGTGCAAATGTGCTGGTCGACGGCAAGCCCCTCTGACGACAATTGGACTTGCGCTGACGCTGCCGGTCTTGTAGGCAAGCTTGATGGCGGTTCGGTGCTCAACTCGTATTACGCCGGCAGCCTCAGCGGCATGCCCTTTGGCGGTTACGGCCTCGTTGCCTGGTATCAGTCTGGCACCGTGACCAACAATCTGTTCACTGCGGGCGATCAGGCGTGCGGCTACAGGGTCGATTCTTCCTTTGGCAGCAAAATCTCTGTCGACGACCTCAAGACCCAGGCCTCGGTCGATAAGCTCAACACCGATGCCCCTGCCACCGGCTTTACCTGGTCTGCGCAGGGCGGTTTGCCTGTGCTGATCTCGGGCGGCGCTGCGGTCGTCGTGAACAAGGATGCCCTCAAGGCTGCGATTGACGATGCCAACGCCAAGATCGAGAACGACTACACGGCCGAGAGCTGGTCGAAGCTCGCTGAGGCCCTTGTGAGCGCTCAAGACGTCTACGCCAACGATGACGCCAAGCAGGCCGAGGTCAACGCCGCAACCAAGACGCTCACCGATGCCATTGCCGCGCTCGAGAAGCCCAAGCCCACCGAGCCCGTGGCTCAGCCGCAGAACGTAGTGCACCTGAGCTCGCAGAGCGACCTCAAAAACAGGTTCAAACCCGCCGACGCCGACGCCTACTACGTTCTCGACAACGACGTCACCATCGATGACAGCTGGTTCTTTGCCCCCACGGGCATGCTCGCGGGCACGCTTGATGGACAGGGCCACACCATCACCTTCGCCAACGGCGGCGGCGTGAAGTCGCTCATGGACGGCGTTGCCTCCACGGGCGTGGTGCAGAACATCTCGTTTTCCGGTGAACTCAAGCAGGCGACGGACGGCAAGGCGTTCGGCCCCCTGGGCAACAAGGTTCAGGGTGCCGTGCTCAACTGCTCCACGAGTGTGACCGGCAAGGGCGTCGCGGGCTTTGCGCGTACGCTCGACGGCGGCATCGTGTCCAACTGCGTGTCGACCTCCGAGGGCACGGCGGGCGCGCTGTTCGCGACCTATAGCGCGGGCCAGCTCGTCAACACCTACTGGGGCGCATTCCTCACCAACAAGATGGACGCTCCCGCCTCGGCGCTCGTCAACTCCTATGCCGTCGACCCCGCCGACATGGCCACCGATGCCTTCGCCGACCTCATCAACGCTAACTGCGGCGCCAACGGCAGCAGCTGGGGTATCGATAAAAATGGCACGCCGGTCTTTGGCTCGGGCAACAGCTACCAGGCGCCCGAGGATACCACGCCCGATGACACCTACACCGTGAGCTTCACGGCCAACGACGGCACCAGCCAGGCGGTTGCCGACCATATGCTCGAGGTTTCGCCCGACGCTGTGAACGCCTACCGCAAACTTGGCGTCTTTGCGCTTAAGGGCGTGCCGGCCACGAGCACCGTCACCTGGGGCACCGACGATGCCAACCGCGGAAACATCGGTATCAACGAGTCCACGGGCGAGCTCTACATCTACGACAACGCCACCGGCACGGTGACCGCCACCGAGCATAAGGCCAATGGTTCCGAGCAGACCGTGGCCACCATCAAGATCAAGGCCAAGGCCAAACAGTTCGATGACTTTGAGCTGTGGTATCGTGCCTCCGACGGCACCGTGAGCGACGTGACCGATGGTGCGGCTACCGTCCAGGGCTCCGAGGTGCGCAACCTCGAGGTGCGCGTGCATTACGTCGACGCCGATAAGGACGAGTACGTGCCCGTTTCGTTCAGCCGCTTCCACTTTGCCTCGAGCGATCCTACGACCATCTACAGCAACGACTACTCGGCCTGCTTTTACTTCAAGCATGCCGGCAGTGCCACGATCACCGTTACCCCGCGCGATGTCGCATCTGCGGGCGCTGGCTCCAAGAGCGTGACGCTGACGTCAGAAGCCGTGGCCGCCACGTCCATCTCGATGGGCTATAACGAGGACGGCGCCACCGTCTACCTGCAGGGCCGCAACCCACTCTCCGAGCGCGGCGCGTTTTTGACCGATCACGCACGCCCGGTGGTGGCGCCCGACAACGCCACCAACCGCGACAACTTTACCGTGACGAGCAGCGATCCTGCCGTGGCGGCCTACACCACCGCGGGCGAGATCGGCTACACGGCGTACAAGGCTGGCACCACCACGTTTACTGCGACGCTGCCCGACACGGACGCCGATGGCAAGGTCATCAGCGCGTCGTGCGACGTGACTTATGCTTACCAAAATCCGCTTGCGAGCGTGACGGCCGGCACGGACAGCCTCTACCTCAAGGCCGGTTCGGCGCAAAAGCTCGACCTGACCTTTACCGGTAAGAACGACGCGGACGACTGGAGCGTGACCGAGCCCGGCCTCATCTGGACGTTCAAGACGCTCGACGGCAAGGACGCCTCGGGTATCGTGGGCATCGACCGCAACGAGAAGGGCGCCTGGAAGCACGTCGACGGCGCTCCCGACGACGGCCTGTACGTGGCCTCGAGCGACTACACGGTGACGGCGCTTTCGGCCGGCACGGTGGTCGCGACGGGTACGCCGGTGGACGCGACCGCCGGTGCCGAGCCCGTGACGCTTACCATCACCGTGGCCGGCGTGGCCGCGAGCCCCGCCACGAGTGAGTCCGCCTCGGCGGGCGTCGATGCTGCCGCTGCGTTCATCGACGTGCGCCGCAGCTCCGACGCCTTCCAGTACGGCGACGAGTGGGAGATCTACGACTTTGCCAAGGCGGGCCGCAAGATCGATTCCAAGCTGCTCGACAACTACCGCGCCTCGCTGGCCAAGCACAAGGCCGAGTGGGGGAGTGCGACCTGCGCTCTGACTGAGACCGAGCGTGTGGCGCTGGCCCTCTCCGCCATCGGCGAGGACATCACCGACTATGACGGCGTCAACCTGGTCGAGCTCATCTGCAGCCGCACCGATATGACGCGCGCCAACGAGAAGATCTTTGCGCTGATGGCGCTTAATGCGAGCGGCTCGGATGCACCCGCCGGTTCTGCCTGGACGCGCGCGAGCCTCGCGGACGCCGTCTGCGAGCTTCTCGGCAGCGACGACGCCGTGGAGGGTACGCGTCTGGGCGACGTGGACCTGACGGCCATGGCGATCCAGGCCGTGGCGCCCTATGAGGGCGACACCAAGGTCGATGCTGCCATCGAGAACGGCCTCTCCTACCTCAAGGGCAAGATGAGCGCGGGCACCTGTGATTTCGGTTCTGCCGAGGCCAATGCCCAGGTGATCCTCGCGCTGCTTTCGCTCGACCGTGACCCGGCCAACCCCGTTAACGGGTTTGCAAATGCCGTGACCAACGTGGTCTGCGCGCTGGACCTGTACCGCGTGGACGGCGGCAACGGCTATGCGCACGGCAAGGGCGGCGCGGCCAACGCCATGGCGACCGAGCAGGCGCTCCGCGCGCTCACGACGTATCGTGTCTCCTCGGGAGAGACGATTGCCTGGAAGACGGCCGTGACGGCGGGCAAGGGCTCGAGCAGCAAGGACCCGCAGAAGCCCACGGTGGCGCCGGGCGTCCTGACGCCGGGTGCCGGGTCGGACGGCGGTGCCGGCAACGGGACCGCCGGTTTTGCGGGCGTAATGGCTCCTGTGGCCGCCAAGATGGCCGGTGCTTCCTCGAGCGAGGGCGCCAAGGCAGCTGGCGATTCCAAGGCCGAGGCCGAATCCGGCAAGAAGGATTCGACGGAGTCTTCCGTCGCCGGCAAGACAGACAAGAGCGGCAAAAAGTCGGGCACGTCCGGCAAGACCGCCGCGTTGAGCGCCGGCGCCGCCAACAAGGCTGCGGACGCGGGCTCGAACGGCTTTGCCATCGCCGGTGTTGCCGTGGGCATCGTCGGTATCGCGGCCGTCGGCGGCTGGTTTTTCTACGCCAAGCGTCGCGCGGCGTAGCGAGCGTCTGCCTGACAGGTAAATACTGCAAGGAGTATGGTTTTGCAAAGCGAAGGGCCCTCCTGCCGATCAGCTCGGCAGGAGGGCCCTTCCATCTCCCCGCAGTTTGAGTGGGCCAACGTCCCAGTGAAAATGGGCGGGCCGATTGTGGCCGGATGCTGGGCAGCTTGCAGAGCAGCCGCTAGCAAATCCTGGGCAGCTGCTCTCCCACGAGCATGTCGAGGATGCGGGTTGAGCCCCAGCCGGTGCGTACGCGCACGGCGGGTCGAGCGCCCTCGGCAAGCGGCAGCACGCGACCGATGAGGGCGGCGTTCTCGCCGTAGCGGGCGGCGCGCATGGCCGCCAGCGCGGCATCGGCCTGCTCAGCCGGCACCACGGCGACCATCTTGCCCTCGTTTGCCACCTGTAGAACGTCGTAGCCGAGCATCTCACATGCCGCCTGCACGTCGGGGCGCACGGGCACGGCATCCTCGTCGATCTCCATGGCAACGCTGCTGGCCTGGGCAAACTCGTTGAGCGTGGATGCCAGGCCGCCGCGCGTGGGGTCGCGGAAGCAGCGGGTGTCGGGGGCGGCGGCGAGCACGTCGGCAATCAGATGATTGAGCGGCACAGCGTCGCTTTCAATGTTGCTCGAAAACGCCAAGCCCTCGCGCTGGCTCATGATGGCGATGCCGTGGTCGCCGAGCGTGCCCGAGACCAAGATGGCGTCGCCGGGCCGACAGTTTGCACCGCTGAGCACTACGCCCGCGGGCACTTCGCCCACGCCGGCGGTATTGATGTAGACGCCGTCGGCACCGCCACGCTCGACCACCTTGGTGTCGCCGGTGATAATCTTCACGCCTGCCTCATGTGCCGTTTCGGCCATGGTCTGCACAATCTGGCGCAGCTTGTCCATGGGATAGCCCTCTTCGAGGATAAAACCGCATGAGAGGTAGCGCACGTTAGCGCCCGAGGTCGCGACGTCGTTGACGGTTCCGCATACGGCGAGGCGGCCGATATTGCCGCCGGGGAAGAACTGCGGCGTTACCACAAAGCTGTCAGTCGACATGGCGATTCGCCCGCTTGCGGGCAGCGCGGCGACACCGGCATCGTTGCCCGCAAGCAGCTCGGGCGACCCAAAGGCATCTAGAAAGACCTCATCGATAATGCGCTTCATCATCTGGCCGCCGGAGCCGTGGCCCAGCAGGACAGTGCTATCGGTGGCGGTACGGGACATATCGAAAACTCCAATCGTGGGTGGTGCCAGCGTGCGGGTGCGTCCGGGCTAGCCGTGGTATCTAAAGTACGCCGCGCAGCTGCCTTCGGAGCTCACCATGCAGGGACCGACGGGGTGTTCGGGCGTACAGGTGCGGCCAAACAACGGGCAGTCGCTCGGCGTGATGGCACCGCGCAGCACGTCGCCGCAGCGGCACCCGCGCGGCTCGACCGTCGCCTCAACGGGCACATCGAAGCGGGCGCGCGCATCAAAGCATGAGAACTCAGGGCGGATGGAAAGACCCGAGTTGGCAATCGATCCCAGCCCGCGCCACGTGGTGTCGCATGGCTCAAACACCTGCTCGACCAGCTGGCGCGCCACGGGATTGCCGTCTGCATTGACGCCACGGCGGTAGGCGTTGTCGATCGCCGGCCTGTTCTCGACAACCATCTGGACCAGCATGCAGATGCCCTGCAGGATATCGACCGGCTCAAATCCCGTGACCACGCCCGGGGTATTGAACTCGTCGACCAAAAAGCTAAAGGGTGCCAGGCCTGTGATGGTAGCGACGTGACCAGGCAGGATAAAGCCGTCGATGGTCGTCTCGGGGTCGTTGGAGATCGCACGCAGAGCCGGCGGCGTGGTCTTGTGAGCACAGTAGACCGAGAAGTTCTGGAGCCCGCGCGCGTCGGCCTCCAGGATAGCGGCGGCAATGGTGGGCGTTGTGGTCTCAAAGCCGACGCCCATAAAGATGACCGGGCGTTCGGGATTTTGCTCGGCAATGTCGAGTGCGTCGAGCGGAGAGTAGACGATGCGGATGTCGTGCCCCGCCGCCTTTTGCGCGGCAAGCGAGGTGGACGATCCGGGCACGCGCATCATGTCGCCAAAGGTGGTGATAATGGCGCCGTCCATGTTGGAAAGCGCGATTGCGTGATCGATGTCGCGGTTGGCGGTAACGCAAACGGGGCATCCCGGGCCGCTTAGCAGTTTGAGTCCCGTCGGCATAATGGAGCGAAAGCCATAGCGGCCAATGCTCACGGTATGTGTACCGCAGACTTCCATAAGGTTGATGCTGCGGTTGCCGACAAGCTCATGAATACGATCGATGAGTTCGCGAGCCAGTTTGGGGTCGCGAAATGCCGAAAAGTCGATACCGGAGCGAACCGGCTGCGCCGCCGCCACTAGTATGCCTCGGCCGGGTTGGTGGCGAGCTGGTCCTCTTCGGCCAGCTCGGCCATGGTATTGACGAGCTCGAGTGTCTCTTGGGCTTCCTGCTCGTCGACAATCTGAATGCCAAAGCCGGCGTGCACGAGAATATAGTCGCCTACCTGTGCCGTCGGCACGAGGCGCAGCGAAACGGGGCGCTCGATGCCCATCATGTCGACGATCGCCTTAAGGTCGCCGTCGCGTTTGACCACTTTACCGGGAACGGCAAGGCACATAATGTTCCCCTTTTATACGTTTTGCGCTGGATAGGCACTGAATAATCCATCGTTTGATGGTAGCGCTCGCGGGAGTCGCGAGCAAACGCGTTACACCTGTGAGACGGCGGCGCGCAGGCTGGCAAAACAGCCTATCCCGACGCCGTCTGCGCGAGGCAAGCGCGAGCGATGGTGGCCTGACCGTAGGCGATGCAGCCGTCGTTGACGGGCACAGCGTGGGGGACCAAGACGGCAAGACCGGCGTCTTTGAGTTCGTGGGTAAGGAGCTGAAGCAAAAGCCGGTTCATGAACACACCGCCCGAGAGCGCGACGGTATCGAGGCCTTCGCGCTCACAGATCTCGCAGGCGACGTGGGTCGTAGCGTGCGTAATGGCGATGTGAAATCCGAGGGCGAGCCTGTCGGCCGGCGCGCCTGCCTCGATTCCATTCAGAAGAGCTTCGATGAGCGGTTGGGGGTCCAAGATGGGGGAGTCGTCGGCAGACGTGAATACGCCTGCATGATTGTCGTCGAGACGAACGGTCTTACCGCCGAGCGCGCGCCAGGCGGCGGCTTCGAGTTCGATGGCGGGCTCGCCTTCGTAGGTTGCCTTGCCGCAGATTCCCAAAACTGCAGCGGCGGCGTCAAAGAGACGCCCCATACTGCTCGTGCGTGGGCTGTTGATGTTCCGCTCGATCATCGTAGTCGTGATGTTGCGCGTCTGCTCGTCGAGGGTGCTCAATAGCCCCGCGGCACCCGGGTGCTCGAGCAGGCCGAGCTCGCTCAGCAGGGCAAAGGCATTGCGACGGGCATCGCGCACGGATGCGGCACCGCCTGGCAGCGCCCAGGTGCGCAGGTGCGCGGCGCGTTCAAAATCGGCAAGGCCGGCGACAAGGAACTCGCCGCCCCAAATGGTTCCGTCGGTGCCCGCCCCCGTGCCGTCAAAGGCGATGCCAAGGATGCGCGTGTCGGTTGTAAGCTGGCCCGCGGTGATAGCCTCGGCCATTACGCTCGCGATATGCGCATGATGGTGCTGCACCTCGACGAGCGGCAGATTGCATTTTCGCGTCTGTTCGCGTGCCCACTGACTCGATAGATAGCTGGGATGCAAGTCGAAGGCCAGCGCGGTGGGCGTCAAGTCAAAAAGGCCTTCCAAGCGTATGCGCGCGGCGTTCCAGGCATCGAAGGTCTCGCCGTTTTCAACATCGCCGATATGCTGCGACACAAAACAGGCTACATGGCCGTCGGCGTCCTCGCGCGTGAGCGCGATCGTGGCTTTTTGCTGCGGCCCGCAGGCGAGCACGCAGGGTACAGTACCGTCGAGCGCCGGCAGCGGCAACGGCCGAGGCGCATATCCGCGAGCGCGGCGCACGGGCATAGCGACCCCACCGACCAGACGTACCACGGAATCATCGTAGCGCGAGAGGATCGCGCGGTCGTTGCCGAGCAGCGCGTCGGCGATGCCGGCGGCAACGAGGTGTTCCCAAGCAAGGTCGTCGTCGGTCTCGATTGGTTCCTCGCTCAGGTTTCCGCTGGTCATGACCAGCGCGTGCATGTCATGCGACGCGGCGGCTGCAAGCAGCAGATGTTGAAGCGGTGTATAGGGGAGCATGACGCCGAGCTCGGGTAAATCGTGCGCGACGGATGGCGCGAGCACGAGGGCGTCGGGGGAATCTCCCTCGCCAACAGCACGTCGGCGCAACAGCACAATGGGACGAACGCTGCCGGCCAGCAGGTCGCGCTCAACGCCATCGATATGACACAGGCGCTCGGCGTCGGCAAGGCCGCGCACCATAACGGCAAGCGGCTTATTGCTGCGACGCTTGCGACGGCGCAACTCGCGCACCGCTTGTTCGTTGCTGGCATCGCAGGCAAGGTGGAATCCGCCCAGACCCTTGATGGCGACGATGCCGCCGCCTGCCAGCAGCTCGACGCAGCGTTCGATGATGGCATCGCTGGCCTCGCGCGTGGAGCCGACGGCTGGTGTTGCGTCAACGCCCGCTGGCGCAACACCGCGATTGGCCTCGCGCCACGTAATATGCGGTCCGCAATCAAAGCAGGCATCGGGCTGCGCGTGAAACCGCCGATCGAGCGGGTCGGCATACTCTGCGGCGCAGGTGGGGCACATGGGAAAGCAATCCATCGAGGTGGCCGCTCGGTCATAGGGCAACGAGCGAATGATGGTAAAGCGCGGTCCGCAATTGGTGCAGTTGATAAAGGGATAATGAAAGCGTCGGTCGGCGGAGTCGAACAGCTCGCGCAGGCAGTCGTCGCACGTGGCGATATCGGGCGAGACGAGCGTCGTGTGGGCAGTTTGATCCTGCGACGCCACAATGCGAAAGCCCTGCTCATCGTCGGCATCCCAAGCGTCGGGCTCCAGGTCTGCGACAGCGACATGCTCAACGCGGGCCGCGGCAGGCGCGTGCTCCGACAGCACGGCGACAAAGCCGTCGAGTGCCTCGACCGAAGCATGCGCCTCGATGTGCACGCCATCGCCCGCGTTAAGCACCCAGCCGCAAATGCCATGCGCCATAGCCTCGCGATACACAAATGGCCGCATGCCAACGCCCTGCACAATGCCCGTCACATGAATATGCACATGCCGCATGCGACCCTCCTTCATTGAAGTGTGTGCTGTTAGAGCCCCAGGCTTTGCTTGGTGGCGGCGCAGGTGAGCTCGCCGTGCTTAACGCCGCGCAGTCCCAGCAACCGGTCCGCCAGCTCGTAGACGCGTTTGCCGCGACCCTTGAGCGCCAGAATCTCCAGGCAGTTGTGGTGGTCCAGATGCACGTGCATGGTCGAGACAATCTCGTCGGTGTAGTCGTGCTGCACCTCGTCCAGACGGCGCGTCAGATCGCCGGTATGGTGGTCATAGATCATAGTGAGCGAACCGATGACCTGCTCGTTGGGCGTGCGCATCTGCTCCTTGGCGATCGAGGCGCGAATCAGATCGCGTACGGCCTCGGAACGGTTGGCCACGTCACCGCGGCGCGCGATCTGCTCGTCAAAGCGGCGCAGCAGGTCGTCGGGCGCGGTGACCGAAAAGCGGACCAGCTCGGAGGCGGAGCCACTGCAACGGCAGTCCGCGTCGCCAGTCGGCCCGTGCGAATGCTCGTGTCCGTGATCGCAGGTGTGCTCGTGCTCGGTCACGCTACACCAGCTTTACGGAGCCAACGGAGTTATGGTCGGCCTCGATGGCCTCCTCGTAGCCCTCGAGTGCGTCGTGCGCCTCGTGGAGCGCCGCCATGGCGGCCTCGAGTTTGGCACCAATGCGCTCCATATCAAAGTTCTCGGTCGCATGCAGCAGCTGATGGCTCCACTCGTGGGCGAGCTCGATCGTGTCGTCGACCTGCTTGACGCTCATGGCAAGCTGGCTCATGTTCATTCCGACGTCATGCATGGGAAATCTCCTTTTGTACGGGTCTAATCAGTGGTTCAAATTCTACTACGCCCGCTTTGCGCATCGCCGCATAAGAAAACGGGTGCGAGTCTGTCTGACCCGCACCCGTTCACTGGGGGCTGTTTGTGACTACCATACTATCCGTGGTTGCGGGCGCAGCGCCCGGCTCTCCGGTGAGCGGCGCAAAACCGCTCATGGACGGCAGCACATGACCGGCGTATTACAGGTGCTTCTCAAGCAGCGCCTGCAGCCTGGCCTTGGGCAGCGCGCCAACGGAGCGGTCAATTTCCTCGCCGTTCTTAAATACAACCAGCGTGGGGATGCTCATAACGCCAAACTTCATGGCCAGGTCCTGATTGTCGTCGACGTTGCATTTGGCAACGGCAAGTTTGCCGGCCAGCTCGTCGGCCACTTCGTCAACGATGGGCGAGAGCGAACGACAGGGACCGCACCACGGTGCCCAAAAATCAACCAGCACGGGAAGGCTGCCGTTAACGACGGAATCGAAGTTCTCGGGGGTAATCTGCTTAATGTCAGCCATGGTGACCTCCATAGTGCGACGCGGCTCGGCCGCGTAAAACTCAGTACGACCGTGCTTATACCCAACGGCCCGCAATGCAACCACTCGCGGGCGGCTCTTTTATATAATGGTGGGCACGCAAACGATTGGAGAGCGCATGCCCACGTCACAAAGCCAGAAAAAAGAAGCCATCGCCCAGGCGACCGAGCAGGAGCTCGCATCGCTCGCGGGTCGCGGCGTGCGTATCGCGGGCAACGCGTGCTCGCCGATTGTGCTGGTAAAAGGTGATTTAGACGATGCCGAGCGTGCGGGCGGCGAGCTGGCTGCCGGTCCGGACGGTGCCGCGCTGCGCAAGGCGCTCGGCGCCATTGGCTACGCTCCAGAGGATTTTTGCGTGTTAGCGAGCGTCGCCGGCGCGGGCGACGGAGCGGTTGCGACAGGCGAGGGCCTGCCGTGCGAGCTGTTCCGCGAGGCGCTCGAGGCCTTGGACCCCGAGGCGGTGCTGCTGCTGGACAACAGCGCGGCCGATGTCATGCGCGAGACCTATGCCGATATGCTTGTGGCAATTGATGACTTTGACACCGCCATGCTCAAGCCCGGCCTGGTCGCCCATGTGCAGGGGCGCCGCGTGCTGGCGCTCGACGGTTTTGAGGCGGCGTTGACCGACAAGGCCGCCAAGCAGCGCATGTGGGCCTACATTAAGCAGCTGACCCCGGCGGCTGCACCGCTGTAGCGAGGCTGGCGGCAGCCCCTACATCACGGCGCGCAGCTCAAACCGGTCGCCGTTAATGCGGAACTGGCAGTTGCCGTTCATACGCTCGACGGCAAGCTTAATGCTCTTGGTGCCAAAGCCGTGCCCAGTGTGCTGAGCCACGGGCATGCCGTCGACCATGTGCGGCGCACGGCCAAACGTGTTGGAAACCAGCAATAGAAGCTGACCGTCTTCGTAGCGAAGGTCCAGGTCGACAAACCGCTTGCCTTCGGGGGCGGCGCTCGCTGCGGCGATGGCATTGTCCAGGGCGTTCGATACCACACTGAACAGATCGACATCGCCCACGTGGACGGTTTCGGGTACGGCGGCGCGCAGGTCGGCGGTGATGCCGTGCGCGTTGATGTCCGCGGAAAGCGACGAGAGCGCAATGTTGACCGTTTCGTTGGCGCAGTAGCGGCGCACGGCGGTGCGGTCGTTGGTCTCGCAGAGCGCGTCGATGCGCTCGAGCGCCTCATCGGTGTGACCCTCTTCGATCAGGGCCGCTAGACCGCGCAGGTAGTGGCGCATGTCGTGACGGAGAACCGAGAGCTCGCGTCCGGACTGGCGCCAGGCTTCGAGCTCTTTGATGGCCGCGCTGTCGCGGGTCGCGAGCATCCAGCGCTCGCGCTCGGCGATTTCCTTTGCCTCGTATTCGCGAAGGTAGACGGCAAGAAACATAAGGTAGAAGGCGCAGAGGGCGAACGCCAAAAACTCAACGGTTACCACCGAGCCCGAGTGGAAGAGCGTGGTATAGACGTTGGTGGCGTAGTCGAAGATGTAGTAGACGAGTGGCAGGATGAGCAGAATCTCCAGCTCGGTGGGGCTTTTGATCGCCAGGCGGGGGCCAATGTCGCTTGCCCAATGCAACAAGACGGCAAAGACGCCGAGCGTGGTGATGATGCGCGCCACGTAGTACGCGACCTGCGAATCGGTGGCGGCGAATGCGGCGATGCCCATCCAGTTGCTAAACTGGCAGCTCAGGTAGGCACTGGTAACGCCCAGGATGGCGAGCAACGGACTCAGGCGATAGCGTACGCACAGGTAGACGACAAGCGGCAGATGCACGACGAGCGGATAGACCTGTCGGGCAAACAGCTCACCACCGACGAGGTTGGCAATCGCAAAAGCGGTGCCAGTTACGGCGCCGACCCCCACCAGTTCGAGCGAATGGCGGCGGCTGATCTCGACACCGCACAGCGCCGCCGAGGCAAAGACGCCAAAGAGCAACGTCGTCGCATGGTGGATTGCCCAAAGTACCAGTTCTGCCGAGGAAAGCATCAGCGTCTCCCGCCCTCGAACCGCACCGCAAAGTAGGCGTCTTGGAATCCCTGCTTGCAGCTGCGCGCGAGCGGTATGCACGCGCCCGAGCGCATGACGATTTCCGTGCGGTTAAAGTGGTCGATGTTGCGCAGATTGACCTGGTAGCTGCGGTGGCACTTAAAGAAGGTCGCGTTTTGGACCAGCCGGTCCTCGATGCTACGGAACGGCTCGAGCGCCTCGATATCGCGGCCATCGCGCAGGTGGAAGACCACGTGCTTGTTGCGAGCCTCGGCATATTCGATATCGGATAGGCGCAGGGCATGGTAGCCAAAGGACGTTTTGATGACGAGCTCGTCGGTCGCTGCCGGACGCAGGCTCGACAGCTCGTCGAGCAGTTGCGCCACGCGCTCGTAGGCCACGGGTTTGAGCAGGTAGTCGAAGGCACGGACCTCGTAGGACTCAAGCGCGAACTCGGGCGATGAGGTCAGAAATACCAAGCGCACGGCGGTATCGGATTGGCGCAGCTCGCGGGCGGTGTCCATGCCGTTGACGAGCGGCATGATCATGTCGAGCATGATAATGTCGGCGCGCGATGCGGCATGGCGTGCCAGCAGGTCCTCGCCGCGCGTAACGAGTGCAACATCGACCGCCGTGCCCGTTTCGGCCGACCAGCGGTTGATCATGCGGTGCAGGTTATCTAGAAAGGCGACGTCGTCGTCGCAGGCGATGATTTTGAGCATATTGGGCCCCCTTAGTACCTCGATTTTGCCACATCGCGCACGCGCCACCCGCGGGGGTGCGTTCCATTTGCGCCTCACGGTACGCAACTCGCGCCGAGCAGCAGGGTGTCAAAACATGCGGTTGCACAATACCAGGTGGATATATATGTCAATTTGAGCTGGCGACTGGCGAGGGACCATGCCGGCCGCCAGCGTCAAGCGATAGCGAGCATCGCGAAAGCATAGGGGTAAGGGAGCTGAACGATGAGGAAGAAGAAGATGGGGATGCGCGCTGCGTTGATGCGTCTGCTGGGTATCGCAACCGTGGCATGCGCGCTCGTGGCGACGCCGGCCGTGGCAAACGCCGAGACGCAGGTTATGCCCGACGGGGTGAGGGCGGAGGTGCTGTCGCTTAAGCAGGCCAACAACGAACCCGTCCAAATCACCGAGCCGGGCAGTTACGTACTTAAGACGGCTGAGGGTGAGGTCACGCCATCTTCGGGTTACACCATCGACGCGCCGGATGCGTCTCGGATTAATCCTGTGAGGATCTACATCGATGGTACGGTCTACGTGAACGATAAGACTAACTGGCGGGTTGAGCAAACTCGATGGCTGTTCAACATCAAACAGGGTAGCAATATCGAGTTCATCGGTGTCAACAATCCGTGCGTCAGCTTCCATAGAAACCAAAAGCAATTTGAGTCCGTAAGCGGCTTTTTGACCGACCGCTATTACAGCGGTGGCTACAAAAAGGCATCGGGCGACATCTCGGTTGGCCTGGGGGTTGGCGACGGCTCGCAGAATTTCATTCTCTCGTATGGCAGCAAGTACGAGCAAAAGGTACCTGCGATTTCCCTGGGTAGCACCGAGGGCAAGTTAACCGCCAAGTTCGAAAAAATGAAGATCCAAGGCTATGTTGGCAAATCGGGCGCAGTGGCGGGCAACGCCCAAGAGTATGCCGTTCCTGTACATCTCTTCCGTGAGGGCAGGGATACGACTGGCGGCAATACCAACTCCTTCGCGGCGACTTTTACCGACTGTGTGTTCTACGATACGTCTGGAGACTTCAATGGTGCTGTTTCCGTCGATGGCAACAGCAGCTTCAAGATGCCCAAAGACGGAAGCGCTGTCGCAAAGTTGACGGCGACGTTCAACAATTGCAGCTTCACTGGCAGCAATGGGGAGAACGTGGGCGTCAGGCAGACGAACAATAGTTACAGCTCAGTCGAAGCGGCTCGTTATTTTGCTAATTCTTCTGTCCTTAATACCTATGCTGTCGCAGGCGTGATGGGCGTCACCAACGCTACGGTCAACCTCAACGACTGCAAGATGAGCAACTTCCACAGCACGCGTTCGAGCTCGGCCGACAACACTTTGACAGTCGATGCCCTTAATGTTGCACGAAGCGCTCGCTGCAACATAAACGGCGGCGAAATTTCTCGCTATGGCGCGCGCGGCAATACGTGCGTGGTATACGCCGCCGGAACCCTTACCCTTAACGGATCGCCGGAAATCGCGAGCTACTGGAAGAACAGCCACGCCGACGATACTAATTATGGCGACAAGTACACTGAAGCTGATAAGGCTACGGGAACCGCCAAGAGCCTGTATGTCCCGAAGAAAAAGAGTGTCGATGCCAACGTCCCGGCGCTGAATATCGCGTCTGACTTCTCCGTACGCGGAGGCTTTGGAGACAATGTTTGGATCTCGATTGAGGAGACTGCGGACAGTAATGGCGTAAAGTCGCGTGTCCTTGGCACCTGCGAATCCAACAAGATCGAAGGCGTTGTGCCAGACGGCTCGTCCGAGAACGACGACAACTCCGACAAGTACGAGGTCGTGAACCTTAACGGCGACCTCACCTTCCGCGAGACCATCCACCAGCACAAGTGGAAGGTCGAAGCTGACGGCATGGGCGTTAAGGCGTCGTGCGTGGGTCCGTTCCGCAACAGCGAGTGCGAATATGGTATGGGCGAGGACGGCGAGCCCAAAAAGTACCTGAGGGCCACGTATAAGCTTTCCATGTCCAAGGCAACGAGCTCTCAGAGCACCGAACTTGTCTATGACGGTTGCCCGGTCAAGATTGCTTTGAATAAGGACGGCGCGTGGAATCTAGAGCAGATGGGCGTAACGGCCAGCGATGAATTCACGTGGTATCAGTGCAAGTCCCAGGCGGACGCCGAGGCATATAAAAACGGCACCAAGCTCAAGGATGCTCCGGCGGACGCTGGCTACTACTATGTCGTCACGAGCTTTAAGACTGCCTCTGGTCAGACGCTCGAGGGCAAGAAGGCCTTTGAGATTTCGCCGCGTCGCCTGGTTAGGGGTCAATCCTACCAGTTCACCCTTAAAGACGGCGGCAAGGGCGCGGGCAAGTATGCCTATGACGGCAAGGAGCATCAGCCTGTCGTCGAAAGTGCAAAGTTCAAAAACGGTGCCGGTGAGTGGGTCGATCTCGTTGAGGGCAAGGATTACGAGCTCAGCGCTCGAAGTGAATCCGGACTGAAGCAGACCGAGCCAGGGCAATACGAGTGCATTGTCATCGGTAAGGGCAACTTCACGACCGATGGCGGCACCACAAGTGTTCTGACGCTCAAGTGGGAGATCGTTGATGTTTCGCGCTTTGACCTTGAGGTCACTGGCTTTGAGGGCGCCTATGACGGCAAAGAGCACGGCATTACGGTCAACGTCAAGAATGACCCCCAGCCGGCGGATATGAAGATCGAGTACTGCGAAGAGGGTGGCGATTGGACGACGAAAAAGCCGACCTATCGCAATGCGGCCGAGTACACGACCCGTTACCGTGTGACGGCTTCCGACTACCTGACCGTTACGGGCCAAGCGACCGTGAAGATTTCCAAGGCAGACCAGGAAGCGCCGGCTGGGCTCGTGGGCAATAATTGGACCACGTGCAGCAGCAAGGACGGCTCCATCTCGGGCGTGACCAAGAAAATGGAATACCGCCACGAATTCAGCAAAGACTACCAGAAGATAACGTCTGACGATAAACTGACCGGTCTTGCGAAGTCGGGAACGTACTACGTTCGCTATGCCGAGGATAACAACCACAATGCGTCGCCCGATGCCGAGGTCAAGATCGAGCAGGGTCCTCATGCCGTTGCTGACAATGCAGCTTGGAAGCCGAATGGCGAAGGTAGCCACGTTAAGGTCTGCAAGTATTGTAAGAAGACTCAGGAGCGCCAGCCCTGCAGGTGGAAATATGAGATCGTTACGCCCGCCACGCCTGAGGCCGATGGTGTTCGTCAAAAGGTCTGCAGGGTTTGCAACGGCAGGTGGGATGAAGAACGTTATACCTACGTGGATACTTACGCCCCCACCATTTATGACCTCTGGGTAGATAAGGCCTACTGCGAGAGCGTTTCGTTTGACGTGTTCGATGACCGCGACGAGACGGTGACGGTTACCGATAACGGCAAGGAGCTCAAGGCTGGCAAGGACGGAAAGTACACGGTTAAGGCCGCTGAAGGCGATGCCGGTACTGAGCATGTAATCGTGGCTACGGACACTGCCGGCAATAAAGAGACCATCACAATTAAGATGTACGCCGAGCATGTGTATAAATGGACGATCGACAAGCAGCCGACGGTTACCGAGACCGGCTCCAAACATGGAACGTGCTCCGTGTGCGGCCATGAGTCGGGTGCGGTAGAGATTCCGGCCCTGGCTGTTAAGGGCTATTCGGGCAAATATGACGGCAAGGACCACTCTGTCGACGCCTCGGCGCTGCCCGAAGGTTCCGTCGTTGAATACAAGGCTGCTGACGGCGGCTGGACGAGCGTTGCGCCCAGCATCAAGGATGCCGGCAGTGTGACGGTCGACTATCGCGTCACGATCGACGGCGCGGCGGTCGACGGCAAGGTGACGCTTGAGGTCAAACCGCGTGCGATAACGGTCGCGGCGCAGGACGCCTCCAAGACCTATGGTGAGGACGATCCCAAGTTTACGTATGACGTCACTTCTGGCGAGCTCGTCGAGGGCGAGAGCCTTCAGGGTATTGAGATTGAGCGCGATGATGACGACAGTGTACGCGACGGAGGTTATGCTCTGCGCCTGACGCAGCCTGAGGGCGCCAACTCCAACTACAAGATCACGTTCAAGGATGGCACCTTTACAATCAGCAAACGCGAGCTCACCGTAACGTGGGACACCACTATTGAGTTCACCTACGACGGCGAGGAGCACTGTCCCCAAGTGAAGCTCCACAACATTGTCGGCGATGACGATCTCTCCGCGTGTGTTGACGGCGCCAAAGTCAAGGCTGGCACCTACACGGCGAAAATCACCGAGCTGACGGGCGACGACGCGGGTAACTACAAGCTTCCCGCCGAAGGCCTGACGTGCGAGTTCTCCATCAAGAAGGCGCCCCAGGGCGCGCCGAAGGTCCAGGCCACGGCCGAGACTGTGAGTGGCAAGTCCGACGGTAAGATCACGGGCGTCGACGCTATGATGGAGTGGCGCGCCAAGGACTCTGGCGAGTATCGGGGCGTGCCCGAAGGCGTGACTGAGATTGCGGGTTGCGCTGTCGGCACGTACGAGGTGCGCTACCGCGCCGATAGCGACCATGATGCCTCCTCCGCCACCGAGGTTACCGTTAATGTCGGCGGCAAGCTCGTCGTGACGCTGCCTGCCAAGCAGGTCGGCTATACGATCACGGCGAGCCCGGACGAGCTTGACTGGCACGGATCAACCACCCTCACGGTCAGTATCGAGAGCGGCTACTTTACCGACAACGACTCTTACGCCGTCAAGGTCAACAATGCCGTTGTGACGCCCGACGCGCGTGGCGAGTTCACCGTTCAGAACGCCGAGAGCGACCTCGTCGTCACCGTCGAGGGCGTGCGCAAGCACGAGGCCGTGAACGATGAGTGGCTCTCCGGCGACAGCACACATTGGCATAAGTGCGCCTGTGGTGACAAGATCGACGAGGCCAAGCACGACTTTGAGTGGGTCGTCGTCAAGGCTCCCACGGCAACCGAGAAGGGATCCAAGCAACAGAAGTGCAAAGTTTGCGGTCACAAGCTGGCCGAGGTCGAGATTCCGGCTGCCGCCATCGTTGGCTACTCCGATGAGTACGACGGTGCGTATCACACGGTCGACGCGACGAGCCTGCCCGAGGGCGCAACGGCCCAGTACAGCACCGACGGCAAGAACTGGTCCCCCGAGGCTCCCAAGATTAAGGACGTCGGCACGCTGACTGTGTCTTATGAGGTAACGATCGACGGCGTGAAGGCCGGGGGTAAGGTGACTCTCGAGGTCAAGCCGTGTGCGATTACGGTCACCGCCCAGGACGCTTCCAAGACGTACGGCGAGGCCGACCCCGTGTTTACGTGGGCGATCACATCCGGCGAGCTTGTCGAGGGCGAGAGCCTTGATGGCATCGAGATCGAGCGCGAAGATGACGACAACGTGCGCGACGGCGGCTATGCTCTGAAACTGACGCAGCCCGAGGGCGCGAACCCCAACTACAACATCACGTTTGTTGACGGCGTGTTCACCATCAACCAGCGCGTGCTCACTGTGAAGTGGGGAACTACTGAGTTCACCTATGATGGCAAGGAGCACTGCCCCGAGGCGACGCTCGGCAACGTTATCGACGACGATGACCTTGGCGCGACCGTCGAGGGCTCTCAGGTCGAGGCCGGCGATTCGTACCAGGCGAACCTCACCGCACTGACGGGCAAGGCCGCTGGCAACTACGCGCTTCCGACTGAGGGCCTGACGTGCGACTTCTCTATCAAGAACGCCGCGCAGGGCGCGCCGGTGGTCCAGGCTGCGGCCGAGACCGTGAGCGGCAAGCATGACGGCAAGATCACGGGCGTCGACGCGACGATGGAGTGGCGTGCCAAGGGTGCTGACGAGTATCAGGCGGTGGACGAGGGCACGGCCGAGCTTACGGGTCTTGCCGCCGGTACGTATGAGGTGCGCTACCAGGCCAAGACTAACTACGACGCCTCTTCCGCCACCGAGGTTACCGTGGCGGCCGGCCCCAAGCTGGTCGTGACGCTGCCGAGCAATCAGGTGGGCTACGCGCTCAGCTCGACGGCAACCGAGCTCGATTGGCACGGGACTGCAACGCTCACCATGAGCATCGACAGCGCGTACTTTGCGGGCAAGGACTACGCCGTCAAGGTCAACGGCACGTCCGTTAAGCTTTCCGCCAAGGGCACCTATGAGCTCAAGGATGTCGAGGGCGACGTGAATGTGACGGTCGAGGGTATCCTCAAGCACGAGCCCGACGGCTCCGGCTGGGCACACGACGCCAAGAACCACTGGCATGTCTGCCGCTGCGGTGAGGTCCTCGACAAGGCTGAGCACACCTTTGAGTGGGTCGTTGACAAGCCGGCGACGGTCGAGGCCAAGGGCGAGAAGCACCAGGAATGCAAGGTCTGCGGTGAGAAGGGCAAGTCCGAGGAGATCGCGATTCTGACGCCCGAGATCATCGACGGCAAGGGCCAGACGATGGTGGTCGACGCCGCCAAGGACCTGAGCTTCCGCTCGAGCGCGCCGATTGAGTTCTTCCAGAAGGTGCTGGTCGACGACAAGGAGGTCACCGCCGAGAACTACGTGCTCACCGAGGGCTCTACGATCGTGACGCTCAAGACGAGCTTCCTAAAGACGCTCGGCGTGGGCGAGCATAAGTTGAGCGTGGTTTCGACCACGGGCACGGCCGAGACGAACTTTACCGTTGCCGAGGCTGCCAACCCCACGCCGACGCCCGGTTCGAGCCAGGCCACGACTACGACCACCACGACTACGACTTCTAAGTCCAAGAAGAAGGCTAGCAAGGAGACGTTGCCTGAGTCCGGCGACAGCACGTACGTCATGGCTGGTGCTGTGCTCGCTGCCGGCATGGCGGTTCTGCTGCTGGCTTGGGCCATGAAGCGCCGCGCGTAGTCGCGCGCCAGTCCCCAGCGGGTCCGGATCGAGCGATTCGGGCCCGCTTTTGGGGCCTGCCGGAAACCCGGTGGTCAAAAAAGGTCAAATATGAGTACTGTTACCAGTTTGGTGGCAGCCAAATGGCCTCAAAAATCGGTGCCAGCGGCCAAAAGTGCATCGATTTTCGTCCTTCAGAGTCGCGATCGGGCTCCAAACAAGGCGATTTTGCTGCTCTGGACTGGAAAATCGCTGCTACTAAGTTGGTGACAGTACTCATATTTGGCCTTTTTTGACCACTGCCCCTTGGTCCAGGACAAAACGGCTGCTCGAATCATGGGGCGGGTCCATTTTCAACTATTCTCAGCTTGCTAGTTCGAAAATGGACCCGCCGCATGATTGAATCTTTATTTCAACTTTACACCTAGGTTTACAGCTGTCTTGTCAGCTGTAAACCTAGGTGTCATACTAAAGCCCCAAGATTCGCCAAAAGAGAGGGGCCTTGATGGCACAGAGCGCGAACATGGATGCATCGGAGCTTGCACGCGACATTGCGGCCGGCCTGGCATCGGCAACGACGGCAACGGAGCGCGCGGCATTGGTGCCCGCAGAGCTCGTCGAGGCCATTCAGCAACTTAAAACCCAACGCGACGCGGTGATTCTGGCACACTATTACGTGGCACCCGAGGTCCAGGCTGTGGCCGATTACGTCGGCGACAGCTTCTACCTGGCAAAGCTTGCCAAGAGCCTGCCGCAGCAGACCATCGTGCTGTGTGGCGTGGAGTTTATGGGCGAGAGCGCCAAGTTGCTCAACCCCACCAAGACCGTGCTGCTGCCCGAGCCGGGCGCGGATTGCCCCATGGCTCACATGGTCAAGCGCGAGACGGTCGATGCGGCGCGTGCCGAGTACGGCGACGACCTGGCTGTCGTCTGCTACGTCAACTCGACGGTCGAGATCAAGAGCTGGAGTGATGTGTGCGTCACCAGCTCCAACGCCGTCAAGATCGTGTCCGAGCTGCCGCAGCAGCACGTCCTGTTCATTCCCGACCAAAACCTCGGTCGCTTCGTAGCCGAGCAGGTGCCGCAAAAGCACGTCCTACTTAACAAGGGCTACTGCCCGCGCCACCACATCATCACCGTCGAGCAGATCGTCGACGCGCAGGAAGCGCATCCCGACGCGCTCGTGCTGGCGCACCCCGAATGCAAAGCCGACGTGCTGGCCGAGGCCGACTACATCGGCTCCACCGCCGGCATCATCAAGTATGCCGAGGAGTCGGACGCCAGCGAGTTCATCATCGTGACGGTCCGCGGCGTGCTCTACGAGCTCGAGCGCCGCTGCCAGGGCACCGGTAAAAAGTTCTACTTCCCCGCGGTGCAGCCCACCTGCGTCAACATGGATCTCATCACGCTCGAAAAGCTCGCACGCTGCCTAGAGACGGGCGAGGGCGAGGTGAAGATCGGCGTGTCGGACGAGGCCGCCGACCAGGCCAAGCTCACGCTCGACCGCATGCTCGAGTACGCGGCGCGCTAGAACAATGTGACATGAGGGGCGGTTCCCCAGTCACATCACAAGGGAGAGGATTCCTGTGGAAACCAAGCAATACCCCGATATGGAGTGCGACGTCGTCATTGCCGGCTGCGGCGTGGCGGGCCTATACGCTGCCCTCAATCTGCCGACGAGCGCGCGCGTGATCATGCTCTCCAAGGGCGCGGTCGACGAGTGCGATTCGATGCTCGCACAGGGCGGCATCTGCGTGCTGCCCGAAGGCTCTGACTATGATGCCTTCTTTGAGGACACCATGCACGCCGGTCACTACGAGAACCGCCGCGAGAGCGTAGACATCATGATTCGCTCGAGCCGCTCGGTCATCAACGACCTGCTGGCGATGGGCGTGGACTTTGAGCGCAAGGCCGACGGCAGCCTCGACTTTACTCGCGAGGGCGCGCACAGCCGCCCGCGCATCGCCTTCCATGCTGACATTACGGGCAAGGAGATCACGACCAAGCTGCTCCAGGCCGCCCGCAAGCTGGACAACGTGCAGATTCTTGAGCACGTGGCCATGACCGATATCCTGACGGCCGAACGCGATGGGGCCACGGTGTGCGCTGGTGTCGTCGCTGTTGCCGTGGACGAGGGCGATTCGGTCCGCCCCGCCGACGAGCTGGCACATGCCGTCGAGGGTGTGCATGCCGGTGAACCGTTTGAGATTCATGCCCGCCATACGCTGTGGGCAACGGGCGGTATCGGCGGCGTGTACGATCACTCCACCAACTTCCCGCAGCTCACCGGCGACGCCTGCTACATCGCGCAGGAGCACGGCATTACGATGGAGCATCTGGACTACGTGCAGATTCACCCCACGGGACTGTTCTCGCCGCAGCCGGGCCGCACCTTCCTGATCAGCGAGAGCTGCCGCGGCGAGGGCGCGATTCTGCTCAACGCCGCCGGCGAGCGCTTTACCGACGAGCTGCAGCCGCGCGACGTGGTCGCCGCCGCTATTCGCGAGCAGATGAAGCAGGACGGCACCGAGCACGAGTGGCTGAGCTTTGCCCCTGTCGAGCGCGATGTGGTGACCGGGCACTTTGCCAACATTCGCGCGCGCTGCCTTGAGGACGGCCGCGACATCTTGGACGAGCCCATCCCCGTTACGCCCACGCAGCACTACTTTATGGGCGGCGTATGGGTCGATAAGGACGGCCGCACTTCGATGCCTGAGCTCTACGCCGCGGGCGAGACGGCTTGCAACGGCGTTCACGGCAAGAACCGCCTTGCATCAAACAGCCTGCTCGAAGCACTGGTCTGGGGTCGCCGCGCTGCCTGGCGTATGCGCACCGGCGAGTCGCTTGCCGTGGAGGAGGCCGGCGAGCCCGCGCTCGATGGCCGTCATCGCGCCCTGAGCGCCGATACCCTGGCAATCGATGATTTGGCCCGTGCCGCCGGCACGCAGGCCGTGGAGGAGTAGGCCATGAATCCCATTACTATGAAACTCGTCGTCGACGATCTGATTCTGCAGGCTCTGCGCGAGGACATTACGTTTGAGGACGTGAGCACGGCGAGCGTGTGCCCCACGGCGCGTCCCGCCACGGTGGAGCTCATCGCCAAGGCCGACGGCATCATCGCGGGCCTGGATGTGTTCGCTCGCACCTTTGAGCTGCTGGATTCGCAGAGCTCGGTGCTGTTTGATGTCGTCGACGGTGACGAGGTGCACGCCGGCGACCACGTGGGCCAGGTGCGCGGCGACGCTCGCGTGCTGCTTTCGGGCGAGCGCGTGGCGCTCAACTATCTACAGCGTATGAGCGGTATCGCCACCTACACACACAACATGGCAGCGGCGCTCGAGGGCACCAAGACCGTGCTTGTCGACACGCGCAAGACCACGCCGGGTATGCGCGTCTTCGAGAAGGCCGCGGTCGAGATCGGTGGCGGCAGCAACCATCGCTACAACCTGTCGACGGCTGTCATGCTCAAGGACAACCATATCGACGCCGCCGGTGGTGTGACGCGTGCGATCGAGATGGCACGCGCCCACGCATCGTTTACTACGACGGTCGAGATCGAGTGCGAGAACCTGAGCATGGTGCGCGAGGCCGTGGAGGCCGGTGCCGACATCATCATGCTCGACAACATGACCCACGATGACATGGCTGCCGCGATTGAGCTTATCGCCGGTCGCGCCAAGACCGAGTGCTCGGGCAACGTGGACGCCAACAATATCCGCGCCCTGGCCGATCTGGGCGTTGACTTTATCAGCTCGGGGGCGTTGACGCACTCTGCGCCGATTCTCGACCTCTCGCTTAAGCATCTGCGTCTGCTGGACGGTAAATAATGAACGCCCGCGAGCGCCGTCGTGCCATCATGGGCGTGCTCGAGGAAGCCAGGGAGCCCGTTTCGGGCAGCGCACTTGCCCGCGAGGTGGGCGTGAGCCGTCAGGTCGTGGTGCAGGATATTGCCCTGTTACGCGCCGATGGGCACGATGTCGTGGCAACCAACCGTGGTTATGTGCTGCAGGAGGCCCCCAGCAGCCCCGCCGTGCCCACGCGCTTGGTCAAGGTTCGCCATAGCGTGGAGCAGGCAGGCGATGAGCTCACGAGTATCGTCGACGCCGGCGGCGCCGTGCTCAACGTGATCGTCAATCACCGCGTGTACGGTAAGATCACGGCCGACCTGGACATCCGCAATCGTCGCGATGTTGGGCGCTACCTGCACGATATCGAGAGCGGCAAGAGCTTTCCACTACTAACGGTGACAAGCGGCTATCACTTCCATCGCATCGCGGCGGAGGACGAGCAGACTCTCGACGAGATCGAGGCCATGCTCAAGGAGAAAGGCTACCTTGCCGATTTAATGCCCTACGAGGATGATTTGTCCTAGTAGCGAATGCAAAAAGGAGGCCTCCGCGGCGATGCGGAGGCCTCCTTTTTTGTGCACGGTGTACTTTTGAGTGTGCAGGTGGGGGAGTTGTTACTCCTCGACGATCTCGGTGATCGCGCCAGCGGGGCAAGCGTCCTGGCAAGCGCCACAGGCGACGCAGGAGTCCTCGTCAGCGACGGTAGCGACGTCCTGGAGCTCCAGAACGCCAGCGGGGCAGGAGTCGACGCAAACGCCACAAGCGATGCACTCGTCGGCATCAATTACGGGATGAGCCATGGTAGTTTCCTCTCTGTTGACCGACGCTACAGGCGATGCGCGCCGGTTTGATTCGGGCAAAAACATACCACGGGAGCGACCGTTTGCAATACCCTCTGGCCGGCATCTTCATACCGTTCGCCGAGTATGCCAAGGTTTACTAAAAAACGCGCAGGTGGGGCCGTTGAGCTGCGCAAATGTTAGCTAAAGGTGACTTGAAATATTGAGCTATTGAGCGCGCTTGCGGAAAGGGCATCCCGTTATTTGGCCGAAAAACGGGTCGCAGTTTCCGGTTGGGCCCGCTAGCGGAAACTGCGACCCGGTATCAGCTCTCAAAACGGGATATGGTTTCCGGTTGAGCCTTCAGACGGAAGCTGCGACCCGGAATCCGCGCTCAAACCGGGATGAGCTTTCCGAAAGGCAGCCCCAGGCACCCCCGGACCAAAACCTCAGCCATCTCTACATAGATCTCGATAGATTTACCGAGAACTCAATCAGCGCATCTACCTGCACATTTGAGAACCTAAACTCTCAGCAATAAGAAATCTTATATGAATTGACTTAGATTTTGTATATTCCGGCCCATAAGGGGATACACTACATCCTGAAAGACAAGCCGAAGCGCCGTGTGACAGACCGTCGAGGCGGCGCGAACGCAAAAGAGAGAGGGAATTTCTGATGAGTAAGATTCTTGGTATCGACCTTGGTACTACTAACTCCGCTATGGCCGTCCTCGAGGGCGGTTCTCCGACCATTATCGTGAACGCCGAGGGCGACCGCACTACCCCGTCCGTCGTGGGCTTCCGTGCCGACGGCGACCGCGTCGTGGGTAAGGCCGCTAAGAACCAGGCTGTCACCAACCCCAAGAACACCGTGTTCTCCATCAAGCGCTTCATGGGCCGCAAGTACTCCGAGTGCACCTCCGAGATCAAGACTGTGCCGTACGAGGTCAAGGAGGGCCAGGGTGGCCGTGCCGTCGTCGACATCGAGGGCAAGGACTACACCGCCGAGCAGGTGAGCGCCATGACGCTCGCCAAGATGAAGGCCGACGCCGAGAAGTATCTGGGCGAGACCGTCACCGACGCCGTCATCACCGTCCCGGCCTACTTCAACGATGCGCAGCGTCAGGCTACCAAGGATGCCGGTAAGATCGCCGGCCTCAACGTCAAGCGTATCGTCAACGAGCCGACCGCTGCTGCTCTGGCCTATGGCCTGGACAAGCAGGGCACCGACCAGCGCATCCTGGTCTTCGACCTGGGCGGCGGCACCTTCGACGTCTCCATCCTCGACCTCGCCGACGGCGTGTTTGAGGTTCTGTCCACCTCGGGCGACAATCACCTGGGCGGCGACGATTGGGATCAGCGCGTCATCGACTGGATGGCCGATAAGTTCCAGCAGGAAAACGGTGTCGACCTGCGTCAGGACCCCATGGCCCTGCAGCGTCTGAAGGAGGCCGCCGAGAACGCCAAGAAGGAGCTCTCCGCCGCCCAGCAGACCACCATCAACCTGCCGTTCATCACCATGAACCAGTCCGGCCCGCTGCACCTCAACTACACGCTGACCCGCGCCGAGTTCGAGAAGATCACCCGCGACCTGCTCGAGCGCTGCAAGCAGCCTGTCACCAACGCCCTGCGCGACGCCAAGCTTAAGCTCTCCGATCTGACCGAGGTCATCCTCGTCGGCGGCTCCACCCGTATGCCCGCCGTCCAGGAGCTCGTTAAGACCATGACCGGCAAGCAGCCCAACATGTCCGTGAACCCCGACGAGGTCGTTGCCGACGGCGCTGCCGTCCAGGGCGGCGTGCTCACCGGCGACGTCGAGGGCATCCTGCTGCTCGACGTTACCCCGCTGTCGCTGGGCGTCGAGACCATGGGCGGCATCATGACCAAGATGATCGACCGCAACACCACGATCCCGACCTCGAAGACCGAGGTCTACTCCACCGCTGCCGACAACCAGACCAGCGTCGAGATCAACGTGCTCCAGGGCGAGCGCGAGCTTGCCCGCGACAACAAGTCGCTCGGTAAGTTCCAGCTGACCGGTATTCCGGCTGCCCGCCGCGGCGTGCCGCAGATCGAGGTCACCTTCGACATCGACGCCAACGGCATCGTCAAGGTCTCCGCTAAGGACAAGGGCACCGGCAAGGAGCAGCAGATCACTATCTCCGGCTCCACCGCTCTGTCCGACGACGAAGTCGATCGTATGGTCAAGGACGCCGAGGCTCATGCCGAGGAGGACAAGAAGCAGAAGGAAGAGGTCGAGGTCCGCAACCAGACCGACAGCCTGTGCTACTCCACCGAGCAGACCCTCAACGAGCTGGGCGACAAGGTTTCCGCCGACGTGAAGTCCAAGGCCGAGGCCGCCATCGCCGACGCCAAGAAGGCACTCGAGGGCTCTGACGTCGAGGCCATCAAGGCCGCCGGCGAGTCCCTGCAGTCCGTGGCCTACGAGCTGGCCCAGGTTGTCTACGCCGACGCTCAGCAGCAGACCGACGGTGCCGCCGGTGCCCAGTCTGCCGACGATGACGTCGTCGACGCCGACTACGAGGTTGTGGATGACGAGGACAAGTAATCATGTCCGCCCGTAAAGCTCGCACGGAGGCGGCCGCCGCTGGCGCCGCCCCCGTTGACTCTGAGGAGAAGGACGTGAAGATTCCCGTAGAGGCCGTCGACGATACCGAGGTCAATGAGGCCCCGGCCGCCGAGGCTACCGAGAACCAGGTAGAGGATTCCAACAAGGAGGCGACGATGACCGAGGACGAGATGGTGGAAGCCGCTATCCGCGCCGGTGAGGAAGCCGCCGACAACGACTTTAAGCTCAAGTTCGAGCAGGCCCAGAAAGAGCTTGCCGACGTGCGCAACGAGCTCGATGCTGCGGCAGAGGCTCAGAAGGCCGCCGAGGACAAGGCAAAGGACGCTACCGAGCGCACCGCTCGTCTGCAGGCCGACTGGGAGAACTTCCGTCGTCGCACCGCCAACGAGCGCATTGCCGAGCGCGAGCGTGCGACCGAGAAACTTGTCACCGCGCTGTTGCCGGTGATTGACGATATCGAGCGCGCGATCGACCATGCCCGCAGCCAAGAGCTTTCCGACGACTTTAAGCAGTTCGTCGATGGCGTTGACGCGGTACATGCCAAGCTGCTCGATGTGTTTGCGCACGAGGGCGTTGAGCCCATCGACCCCAAGGGCGAGGCGTTCGATCCGCTCGAGCACCAGGCTGTGGGTCGCGTCGAGGACGCATCGCAGTACGACGAGACCGTCAACGATGTGTACCAGAAGGGCTACCGCATGGCGGATCGCATCCTGCGTTCCGCGATGGTGACGGTGACCTACGGTGGCGAGAAGCGCCCCGCACCGGAGCCCGAAGCGGCGCCCGAGGATGCTACGGCCGATACGGCCGAGAGCACCGAGGAGTAATTGAGAAGGGCCCCGGGGCAACACCCGGGGCCCTTTCTGGCCTAGTGCCATATGAAAGCATGGGCCGTCGTCTGCATGGACGGCGGACGTAACAGGAGAGGAGCTACGATGGCTGCAGGCAAAACCTTCTATGACATCCTGGGCGTATCCAAGAGCGCCTCCGACAAAGAGATCAAGAGCGCGTTTCGCAAGCTCGCGCAAAAATATCACCCCGATGCCGGCGGCGACGAGGCCAAGTTCAAGGAGATCAGCGAGGCCTACGAAACGCTTTCGGACGAGAAGAAGCGCAAAGAGTACGACCAGATGCTCATGTTTGGCGGCATGCCGGGCGCGGGCGGCGCGTATGGCGGCGGCTACGGTGCCGGCGCGGGCGCCAGCGGCTGGGGCGATATCTTCGACAGCATCTTTAGCGGCAACGGCGCCTGGGGCAGCGATTGGGGCTCGGGCTTTGCCGGGGCTGCGGGTAATGCCGGCGCGGGCCGCAGCCGTGCTCGCAAGGGCGGCGACCTTTCGCTGACCGTCGATGTTTCGGCCGAGGACGCGTTCCGCGGCGTGACGCACAAGGTTACCTATCGCATTCCCTCGACGGGCGAGCAGCAGACCATTACGGTCTCGGTGCCCGCGGGTGCGGTCGACGGCGGCAAACTGCGCTACAAGCGTCGCGGCGAGTATGGCGTTGCCGGCGGCGAGCGCGGCGACCTGGTCGTGACCACGCACGTGGAGGAGCATCCGCTGTTTAAGCGTAAGGGTGCCGACGTGACCATGGAGGTACCGGTCTCGGTCTACGAGGCGGCGCTCGGCTGCACGGTGGACGTGCCCACGCCCGGCGGGGCGACGGTTCGTCTGAAGGTGCCGGCGGGCACCCAGACGGGCAAGAAGTTCCGCTTTAAGGAAATGGGGGCGCCCGACGTTAAGCACCGTGGCCGCACGGGCGCACTCCTCGTCGAGATCAAGGTGCAGGTCCCCACGAACCTGTCCGACGACGAGCGCGATGCCATGACCAAGCTGCGCGAGGCCGACACGCGCGACTACCGCGAGAAGGTCAACCGTTACAAGGCGACGTACTAGGGCGGTCGTGGCGCACGCCCGCGCCCGCGGGCTTATGATGGACGATAACGAGACGGGAAGGGGTCAGGTAGCATGGCCGAGGACAATAGGAACAAACCGCTGTACATGATCAGCGTGGCGGCCGAGCTGACCGGCATGCACCCGCAGACTCTGCGCGTCTACGAGTCAAAGGGCCTGGTGAATCCTCAGCGCTCGGGCGGTAACACGCGCCTGTATTCGCGTGCCGATATCGAGCGCCTGGAGCTCATCAACCAGCTGACCGACGAGGGCATCAACCTTGCCGGCGTGGTGCGCATCCTCGATATGAAGGAGCGTGCCGAGGAGCGCGAGCGCGAGAACGAAAAACTCCGTGCCCGCGTTCGCCAGCTCGAGGACGAGCTGCACGAGTACAAGATGCAGAAGAAGATTACCGCCTTGGCCCCGCGCGATGGCTCGGTCAACCCCGAGCAAGTCATGCGCAAGCTGCTGGGCGCCGGCGGGGATCTGTAGGTTCCGCCGTTCTAACGAACGGCGGACCGGTCGACGCTGCGCGCCGCCCAGAGCGACAATTTGTCATTCAAAAGGCAAGGCATGACCAGAAGGTCTATGCCTTGCCTTTTTCATGCCAACTTGTTCGCCCTGGACGTCGCTCGCTGTCCGTCCTCTACCTTCGGCGTTGCCTTGCTCGCTCTGGCGGGCTTTCGCTGTCCGCGCCAAAACATCGGCGTTGTTATGGATAGTCGTAGTCATTGGGGACGTTCTTAAATGACTAGTCGAAAGGGACACTCTTGCACTAAATCTGCCGGCCCTCGCCGGGTTCATCCTTTACTTTACCGAGATAAAGTGAACGTGTAGATTCGTAACCCACTTGCAACCGTTCTATGGCACGATATTGAACGAATGTATGCTATGCGCTCAAATTTTTGGGCAGAGTGGGAGACAGTATGGTCAAGCTGTACGAGGACGGCATCTACCTGCGCGGCGGCAGCGAGGTTGTGCCTGCAGCCGAGGCTGCCGAGCGTGGTATTACGCAGACGCCCGAGGACGCCAAGCGTGGCACCATCGCGTATTCGATCCTCCAGGCACACAATACGTCCGGAGATCCCGAGGCGCTCAAGATTCGCTTCGATGCCATGGCGAGCCACGACATCACCTTTGTCGGCATCATCCAGACGGCGCGCGCCTCGGGCATGGAGCAGTTCCCGCTGCCTTACGTGCTCACCAACTGCCACAACTCGCTGTGCGCCGTGGGCGGCACCATCAACGAGGACGACCATGTCTTTGGCCTTTCCGCGGCCAAAAAATACGGCGGCATTTTCGTCCCGCCGCACATCGCCGTCATCCACTCCTTTATGCGTGAGAACTTCGCCGGCTGCGGCAAGATGATCCTGGGCTCCGACTCGCACACCCGCTATGGCGCCCTGGGCACCATGGCCGTGGGCGAGGGCGGTGGCGAGCTGGCAAAGCAGCTGCTGCGCGACACCTACGATGTCGCCTATCCCGGCGTCGTTGCCATCTACCTCACGGGCGCCCCGCGCCCCGGCGTCGGCCCGCACGATGTAGCACTCGCCATCATCCGCGCCGTCTTTGCCAAGGGCTACGTCAAGAACAAGGTCATGGAGTTCGTGGGCCCCGGCATCGCGAGCATGACGACCGACTACCGCAACGGCGTCGACGTCATGACCACCGAGACCACTTGCCTGTCGAGCATCTGGGCCACCGACGAGGACACGCACGCGTTTCTGACCATGCACGGCCGCGGCGACGACTACCGCGAGCTCAAGCCCGCCGATGTCGCCTACTACGACGGCTGCGTCGAGGTCGACCTGTCGAGCATCAAGCCCATGATCGCGCTGCCGTTCCATCCTTCCAACGGCTTTGAGATCGACGAGCTCAACGAGAACCTCGAGGACATTCTGCATGAGGTCGAGCTCGAGGCTGCCAAGATCGGCGAGGGCAAGACGCACTTTAGCCTGCTCGACAAGATCGTCGACGGCAAGCTGCACGTGCAGCAGGGCGTTATCGCCGGCTGCTCGGGCGGCAACTACGACTCCGTAGTCCAGGCTGCTCGCGTGCTCAAGGGCGCCAACACCGGCTGCGGCGAGTTCTCGCTGTCGGTCTATCCCACAAGCCAGCCCGTGGCGCTCGAGCTTACACGCCGTGGCTACATCTACGACCTTATGGAGGCCGGCGCGATCGTGCGCACGGCGTTCTGCGGCCCGTGCTTTGGCGCCGGCGACACGCCTGCCAACAACGGCCTGTCCATCCGCCACACCACGCGCAATTTCCCCAACCGCGAGGGTTCCAAGCCGGGTAATGGCCAGCTGAGCGCCGTGGCCCTGATGGATGCCCGCTCCATTGCGGCGACGGCTGCCAACGGCGGCGTCCTGACGCCGGCGACCGACCTGCCCGAGGAGACTTGGGACGAGGCCTGCGAGTACACCTTTGACGACGCACCGTACAAAAAGCGCGTGTACTGGGGCTTTGGCAAGGCGGAGCCTGCCGACGAGCTGGTCGAAGGCCCCAACATCAAGCCGTGGCCCGCGATGGAGCCCCTCGGCGACGATATCCTGCTCAAGGTGTGCTCCAAGATCATGGACCCGGTCACCACGACCGACGAGCTCATTCCTTCGGGCGAGACGAGCTCCTTCCGTTCCAACCCGCTGGGTCTGGCCGAGTTTACGCTGAGCCGCCGCGACCCTGCCTACGTGGGTCGTTCCAAGGAGGTCGATGCCGTGGAGAAGCGTCGCGTTGCCGGCGAGGCCGCGGGCGACCTGGCGGCGCTCGATGCCGAGCTTGCCGGTGTGTTTGAGGCACTGGCCGGCGCGGGTGTCGCGGCAGATGCCAAGGCGACCGAGTACGGCTCCATGCTCTACGCCAAGAAGCCGGGCGACGGTTCTGCCCGCGAGCAGGCCGCGAGCTGCCAGCGCGTGATCGGCGGTCTGGCCAACATCGTCCACGAGTACGCCACCAAGCGCTATCGCTCCAACGTGATGAACTGGGGCATGGTGCCCTTCCAGATGGAGGCCGAGCCCAACTTTGAGGTGGGCGACTACGTCTTTGTGCCGGGTATCCGAGCCGCGCTCGACGGCGACCTGAAGGACATCGCTGCCTACGTGGTGCGTGTCGACGGTGTCGTCGAGCAGATTGAGCTCTACATTGCCGATATGACGGCCGAGGAGCGCGCCATCGTCAAGGCCGGCTGCCTGATCAACTACAACAAGTTCAAGGCCGCTGCTGAGTAACGCACTTAATTGTCCGCCCGGGGCTTACCCTTTCCCGCCCGCTCACGCGCTTCGCGAGGGTCGCGTTCGGGAAAGGGTAAGCCCCGGGCTACATTCCTGCGTTCTCGTTGGGTCTTGAGGGACGCTAATAAAATAGACTTGCTTGATGCCGCCTCTCTTAATGGGGCGGCTTTTTTGTCGAAAACCACCATGAAGGGGTAGGCGCCTTTGCGGTGGTTCCGTTTGTCTCGACCTGTAACATCTGGGCCCCTATTTGACGAGCGGCTGTTACAGATTGAGACAAACAATCGCCGCCGATCATTTCATCTCGATCTGTAACATCTAGGATTGAAAAGGGCCGCTAGATGTTACAGATCGAGACAGTGGAACATCGGAACCGAAACCACCACAAAGGTGCCTGCCTGGCGGGTCCTTATTTCGATGGGGCCCAGGTTATTTCATCGTCAAATAGCCAAGTGCGTGCTGAGCCACTGTCGCGCGCTGTCTGTGGATCGGGCTCGCAAGTTTGTTCGTAGGCATCCTCGGTACACCGATCCATAAAATCGACGACTGCCGTCTGGTCGCCTTCCATGACGTAGATCACGTTGCCATCCGAGATATAGACTCCCGGCCCTTCGTTGTCCACGTAGCCGGGGTCGTATGAAACGTTGCACAGTCTGCTCCCGTTTACCGCATCGAGTTCAAGGGTCGAATAATACCCGCCATTCATTTGGCCTTTCTTGGCTCGATATATTGCGGCGCCGTACCATCGCTTAAACGTCTTGCCTTTGAGTAAACTGGTTGCCTTGCCGATAAGCTGCTCATCTTGGGTATAGCGCGTGGCTCCAAGTTCGATTCGGGGATAGTTACTGACCCCAAGCGCTGCGGGCGTACCGTCGAAATCGACGGTGATTGAATCGGGTTTGACGATATCGGTGAGGATTTCGATGGGGTAGCTTACGGTTTCAACCGCCGCCTGCGTTGCCGAGGCAGGGAGAAATGCGAGATAGATAATGCCCATGCCGACTGCGGTAATTGCAAACGCTAAGACGAGCAGGCCGATATAGGTGGAGCGTTTCACGGTGGGGCACCTCTCATGCAATATGCAATCATTAAGATAAATGATACAAGCTTACCACAATATTCAAAAGAAAGCGACCGCCCGGAATGAGAGGGCTAAAAGGCCCTATTGGGCTTCGATTTGATCTCTAATAGGAATATTTGCCTCCCCTCATTCTGGGCGAGGGGTCAAAATTGAGTTCACGAGTTTTGCGCAATTCTATTCTCACTAAACCCGCTATTTTCACTATAAGCACTATAAAAACGACAGGGACGATGACGGGAGTATTGTGGCGTACGATAACCAAGCCGTTTAAGCCGGCACCCTTGTCTTGAATCTCCATCTATATCTGCGCGAACGGGCTATCGGTGGCTCTCGATTTTGTCGCTGTGTTCTCGTTGGATCTTGGGATCGCCAAACGTAGACTGGGCTTGATGTCGCCTCTTTTAATCGGGGCTGATTCTTCTCTGGACCACCACAAAGGTGCCTGTCCCCTTTGCGGTGCTTCTCGGTTTGTCTCGATCTGTAACAGTTAGACCCTAATTTGCCGAGTAGATGTTACAGATTGAGACAAACGGGCGCCGCTGGTCATTTCATCTTGATTTGTAACATCTGGAGCCATAAACAGTCGCTAGATGTTACAGATTGAGATAGTAAGGGGACGAGGCCGCAGCTGGTGAGCGCGCCTGCCCCCTATCCATCAATCACTCAGAAAATCTTATATATAGAGACTTAGATTTGTGTATAAGATCGCACAAAGCTGGCAACAATACTTCTCGAACAACGTGAAGCCGCCCCGTAGGGCGGCCGCCCCAAGAGAGGTGATTCCATGAGAATCGATAAGCTAGCTATGACGTCGCGCGAGGCGCTGCAGACCGCCATGAGCACGGCTGCCGATGCGCAGGCCGGCGCGGTGGAGCCGATTCACCTGCTGTCTGCCCTGCTCGGTGCCGGCGAGCGCAATATCTCCGTGATTATCGAGCGCATCGGTGCCGACCCAGCTCAGCTCGC
Organism: uncultured Collinsella sp.; assembly: GCA_902465265.1. Classification (GTDB taxonomy): domain Bacteria; phylum Actinomycetota; class Coriobacteriia; order Coriobacteriales; family Coriobacteriaceae; genus Collinsella. Next base: position 80,785 of record CABQMF010000003.1, read on the forward strand.
ACGCTCCACACAGGATGCCATCGACCGCGCGCCCAAGGTTTCGGGCGAGGGCCAGCAGATGGGCCTGTCCAACGAGCTCGTTCGCGTCATCGAGAAGGCCGAGAAGAAGGCCACCAAGATGGGCGACAGCTTTGTGGTGACCGAGCATCTGCTGATGGCGCTTGCCGAGGACAAGGGCGAGGCGGGCCGCGTGCTGCGCGACGCCGGCGTCACCAAGGAGCGCATCGAGCAGGTCTACGAGGAGCTGCGCGGCGATGACCGCGTGACGTCCGCCGAGGACAAGACCCAGTTTGAGGCGCTGGAACAGTACGGCCGCAATATCTGCGACCTTGCCCGCGCCGGCAAGCTCGACCCGGTCATTGGCCGTACCGACGAGATCCGTCGCACCATTCAGGTCCTGTCCCGCCGCACCAAGAACAACCCCGTGCTCATCGGCGAGCCGGGTGTCGGCAAGACGGCCATCGTCGAGGGCATCGCCCAGCGTATCGTGGCCGGCGACGTGCCGAGTACCCTGCGCGACCGCGACCTTATCGAGCTCGACATGAGCGCGCTGGTCGCCGGCGCTAAGTACCGCGGCGAGTTCGAGGACCGCTTGAAGGCCGTGCTCAAGGAAGTGCAAAAATCTGAGGGCAAGGTCATCCTGTTCATCGATGAGCTCCACACCATCGTGGGCGCGGGTGCCACTGAGGGCTCCATGGACGCCGGTAACATCCTCAAGCCGGCGCTCGCCCGTGGCGACCTGCATGCGATCGGCGCGACCACGCTCGACGAATACCGCAAGTACATCGAGAAGGACGCGGCGCTCGCACGTCGTTTCCAGACCGTGATGGTGAGCGAGCCCGCCGTTGAGGACACTATTTCGATCTTGCGTGGCCTCAAGGAGAAGTACGAGATCTTCCACGGCGTGCACATCACCGATGGCGCGCTCGTGGCCGCCGCCGACCTCTCCGATCGCTATATCGCCGACCGTTTCCTGCCCGACAAGGCCATCGACCTGGTCGACGAGGCCGCAAGCCGTCTGCGCATGGAGCTCGACAGCATGCCGGTCGAGATCGACGCCACCACGCGTCAGCTCACCCAGCTGCAGATCGAGGAGCAGGCGCTCATGAAGGAGACCGACGACGCCTCCAAGGAGCGTCTGGAGGCCCTGCGCCAGGAAATCGCCGAGGTCCAGGAAAAACTCAACGTGCAAAAGGCCGGCTGGCTCAACCAGAAGAACGCCATCGACCACGTGCAAGAGCTCAAGGGACAGCTCGACGAGGCCAGGAGCGAAGAGGAGCGCGCGACGCGCAACGGCGATCTGGGCCGCGCGTCCGAGCTGCGCTATTCCGTGATCCCGGGTCTGCAGCAGCAGATTCAGGATTCCGAGGCTGCGCTCGAGGCACAAAAGCAGCAAGACGGCGAGGGCCTCAACGAACAGGTGACCTCCGATGAGATCGCCGAGGTCGTGAGCGCCTGGACCGGCGTGCCCGTGTCCAAGATGATGCAAGGCGAGCTCGACAAGTTGAAGGGCTTGGAGGGTGAGCTGCATAAGCGCGTCATCGGTCAGGACGAGGCCGTCTCCGCCGTCGCCGCAGCTGTGCGCCGCAGCCGTGCGGGCCTCTCCGATCCGGACAAGCCCATCGGCAGCTTCTTCTTCCTGGGCCCCACCGGCGTGGGCAAGACCGAGCTCGCCAAGGCGCTTGCCGAGTGCCTGTTCGACGACGAGCGCGCGCTCGTGCGTATCGACATGTCCGAGTACATGGAGAAGTTCAGCGTCCAGCGTCTGATCGGTGCGCCCCCGGGATACGTGGGTTACGACGAGGGCGGCCAGCTCACCGAGGCCGTGCGTCGTCGTCCGTACTCCGTGATCTTGCTCGACGAAATGGAGAAGGCTCATCCGGATGTCTTTAACGTGCTGCTGCAGGTGCTCGACGACGGTCGTCTGACCGATGGCCAGGGTCGCCAGGTGTCCTTCAAGAACACGATTATCATCATGACGTCCAACGTGGGCTCCAAGGCTATCGCCGAGCTTTCGGGCAAGGACGAGGAGGAGATGCGACATCAGGTTGACGCGGCCATGGCTCAGACCTTCCGTCCTGAGTTCCTCAACCGTATCGACGATATCGTGGTGTTCCATCCGCTCGGCATGGCGCAGATCGAGAAGATCGTCGACATCCAGCTCGCCGACGTCCGCGCGCGTCTGGCCAAGGAGCGCATGACGCTTGCCATCACCCCGGCGGCCAAGCAGATGCTCGCCGTGGGCGGCCTGGACCCGGTCTTTGGCGCCCGTCCGCTCAAGCGTCTGGTCCAGCGCGAGGTCGTGGACGCCATCGCCGCCGCCATCATCGACGGCACGGTGCGCGAGGGCGATCAGGTGACGGTCGATGTCGATAAGGACGGCGGCTTTACCGTCGTGTGCGATAACACGCCGGCGGCCACCTACGAGGTCCCCGATGCCGAGTAGATTTTTGGGACATGCCTTAAAATCTGCCAGCCGTTTCTAAACGCCAAGGGCGGCGGATCCAATTGGGTCCGCCGCTCTTTTTCGTGCGACAATCGATGTTGTTGAACGGATGCGATGCAAGGAGATATGCAGATGAAAGACGAGATCAAGACAAGCGCGCCGGCGACCGATGCCGCACCCGCCGCACCCAAGCCTGCGCCTAAGCCGGCACCCAAGCCGTGCGACCCCTACATCCGTGCCGAGAACGAGGACGACGACGGCTACGATCCCTACAGCGATCGCCGCCCCGAGCGCGAGCCGATGTTCGAAGCCGACCCGTGGCGCTGAGTGCCACCCAAAAGGCCACCAATAAGTTGCGGTGAAATAGGGACTGTTTTGCGGTTTGACCAGCAAAAACAGTCCCTATTTCACCGCAACTGCGTTAGGGATTTTTCTGCAGGGGGAGGGTAGTCAAAAAAGCCCCGTCCCAAATTGACTGCTCGGGGAGTCGCATTCGAGCTCGGTTGTCCTCTTAGCCACTCGATATCCTTCGGAGCAATAACGGTGATAAAACTTGCTTAAGTGTTAATCAAGATATACACAATCTTGATTAGCTAGAGAGCAAGATTGGAGAATCATGGCATTCAACGACTTGATTGCCCAGAAAATAAAGGACTTTGAACAGCAGGGGGTTCCGCAGGTCTTTGAGCGAGACCTTGATCTGGGAAACCCACAGGAGCCAAAGCGCGACAACATCGTAAATGTGGTTGTGGGGGCCCGCCGTTGTGGAAAGACGTATCGCCTGTATCAGGAGATGCAGCGGCTTCAGGGCCGGGGCGTCGAGCTTGACCGGATGCTTTACTTTAATTTTGAGGACGAGCGCTTGCGCCCGTATGAGTCATCGCTGCTGGCGGACGTGCTCGACACGTTCTATGCGCTGTATCCTGCTGCTCGAACCGAGGGCGCTTACATTTTCTTTGACGAGATCCAGGAAATTCCCGAATGGGGTGCGTTTCTGCGGCGTGTAGTCGATACGGAGAAAGCGACCGTCTATGTGACGGGATCTTCTTCTAAGATGCTGTCCTCAGAGCTTAAGAGCGAGTTCAGGGGTCGTTCTCTTATACGGGAGCTTTTTCCGTTGAGTTTTTCGGAATACGTTCGATATAAGACGGGGAGCGTTTTTGAGCCAGATGCGACCTTTTCCCCAAGCGATGCAGCGCTGCTTCGACATCATCTGATCGGATATCTTGAACGAGGGGGATTCATCGCGACGCTTGAGCAGACGCCCGCAGACGCGATTCAGCTGCTACAGGAATATGCTTCGCGAACGGTCGCTATGGACGTCATTGAGCGTTACGACGTCAAGAACCCTCGCCTGGCATCGCTGTTCTTGACGCGGTGTATGGCATCTTCGGGACGAGAGCTGTCAGTGAACAAAGTGTACAACGAGTTCAAGAGCAGACAGATACCCGTCAGTCGTAATTCGCTCAGCGATTTACTTGAGTATTATGAGGATGCCTACCTGTTATTTTCTGTGCCGGAGTTCACGCGTTCATTGGCAAATAACATGCGGTCTGCGTCTAAGGTCTACGCTGTCGACCCTGCGATGTTTGGAGCATTCTCTCCCGCATCAGCATTGGACCAGGGCCAGAGGCTCGAGACCGCAGTGTTCAATGCGCTAAGAAGAAGGACTCCCGCGGTGAGGACCGGCTCGGTCTGCCGCCTGCTGATCAAAGAGAAGAGCAAAAGCCATGAGGTGGACTTTGTGGCTGGGGACGCACTTCTCATGCGGGCTTATAGCCTGATTCAGGTGAGTGTGGATATGGCAAGTGAGAAAACGCGCGAGCGCGAAATTGCCGCGCTTGATGCCTCGATGGCCCAGTTCGATCTTGGCGAGTCGGCAATCGTTACCATGGATGAGCAGGCCGATATTCCATGCGAGCACGGTGCGGTACACGTTGTGCCCGCATGGAAGTGGCTCCTTGCCTAATCATCTACGGATCTGTGGGGCCAGGACCTCCTGGCCCCTTCATTACGGTTGGGGAGCACCGTGATGCGCCCGGCTAGTCCTGGGCCTTGATGCTCGGCATCAGAATCTGGGCGAGGTAGTCGGTCTCGAGTTTGGTCGCGGAGTCTGCGTTGCCGTCTTTGCCGACCAGCACGTTCTTGATCTGGCTATAGGTATAGCGGTTGCCGGTCGTTAGCTCGACAAGCTCAACTGCAGTGTCCATGGGGTAGGTCGACACGGGGTCTTGCGTGCGTCCGTTGATGGTCTGGGGCACCACATACGGATAAACGGGGCCGCTGGCGTAGACGGTGTAGCCGTTGCCGAGGTTTGCCGCACCCAAAACCGCGTCGCCCTCATCGGGCGTAAAGCTCTCGCCGTCGCGCACCGTGACAAGCGTCACAAGCGGCGTGTTCGTGTCGCCGGCAAGATAGATGCACAGCGTGCTGCCGTTTTGCCAAGTCGCGACTTTGCCGTACCACTCAACCGGAATATCGAGCTGATACAGGTCCGTTGCCTTATGTCGAGCATCGGCGTCGCGGGCCGCCTGCGCCTTGCGGGAGCTCACGGCGTTGGTTGCGGCGTCGCGTCGCGCGGTTGCCGCCTGCTGGAGTACCTTTGCGACCGCGGCGGAATTCACCCCGCCTTCCTCGGCATACTTGGCGGCGGCATCGATCTGGTCGTCAGTCACCGTGTCGGCCGAAGGCACCTTGAGCTTAAAGGTGGCCTGGGAACTCAGATCCTGCCCATCGCTCTTGACCGTAACTTGGGCCTTGGTGGTCGGGACGGTGTAGATGGTGCCGTCCGCCGCGATGGGGGAGGCGGCGATGGAGAACGTGTAATCGCCGGGCAGCAGCTTGATGCCGCGACCGTGCTCGTCAACGTAGAGCGTTTCGCTCACAGAAGAGCCGTCGGAGTCCTGGCCACTCACCTGCACGGGAATCTTGGAGCCAGTTGAGCAGTCGAGGCCCGCGGCATGCACGCCAATTTGCACCGACATCATCGTGTGCGCACTGGCGGCGACAGCGGTAGCCTGCTCTTGCTGATATCCGTTCCAGGCAGCATAGCCTGCGCCGCCGGCGACGAGCGCGACGGCCACAACGCCGGCGACCATCAGGTTGCGTCGCTTGGGCGACATCTTGCGGTGACGGGCCTCGGCCTCATGTGCCGAGGGAACGGACGGCAGGGGAATATCGCCCATGGCGATGGTCTCGTCCACGGCAGGCGCGGAGCCCAGGCCGGGAAGCTTGCGGGTCAGCGAATCTTCGGCCGGTAAGCTGTCGAGCAAGATGGTTTCCTCGCTCGTGTCGGATTCGGGCTGGTCGTCGGCCTCGCATTCGGACTCCTCGCGCTCCGCCTCGTCTTCGGTGGGCGCGGCGCCATCGGCTTTTGCATCCCGATCATCGGGCTGCGCCTCGATTTCCGGCTCATCCTGCACATCAACGCTCGAATCGTCAAACGCAATCTCGGCCAGCGCGATCTGGTCTAGGCTCTCCAGGGCCTCGGCACACGCTTCTGCATCCTGGGCCGCGTCCTCTTGGCCCATCGTCTCATCTTTCATATATCCCCCAAGCTCAATATCGGGACAACAATGTACCCAAAATTGGGGTCACATAGAGCTGTCGGGCGGTTGGAAATCTGATTTTATCTGTGAGAGAGGTTTTGCATATGTGCGTGAATTCGCGCAACAACAAAAAGCCCCGGAAAGCGGGCGAATCGCTTTCCGGGGCTGCGCATGACGCGCGATTGCGGCGTCGGCTAAGTTTGCCTACATCCAAATGTGGACGGAATAAACGCGTTACTCGGCGTGAGCGTAATCAACCTTGGCGCGGCGAGCGGTGGCCTTCTCCCAATCGCTGGTGCCCTCAAAGACATCCTGCTTGTAGGGATTGCGGCCGAGCTTCTTGGCGCGGTAGGCGATGTAGATGATCGCGGCGACGTTGGCGACCAGTGCGGCGATTGAGACCGCGGTAGCGGCGCCGGGGTCGAGCGTGGAGTGGGTCACAAAGATGGACTCCTCCTGGAAGTACGGGAACACCTGGGCAAACATGCACCAAATAGCCAGCGTAAAGGCGCGGTTCTGGATCCAGCCGCCCTTGTTCCAGATAAAGGCGGCGACGGTGGGCGCCAGCAGCAGCGCAAAGCCGCAGAACCAGGAGTGGGTGGGCAGGCAGTTGTAGGTGTAGCAGAAGTTCCAGATATCGTAGGCGATAATGTAGACCCAGGTCATATCGGGCCACAGCATGTCGGTCTGATCCTCGGAGGCGTAGACGCTCCACCAACCGGTCATGCAGAAGATGTTGATGATACCGGCGATGCCGTTGAACACGTTGTTCCAGCCGGCCAGCTGCGTGGCACCTTCGGAGGTGACCCAGGTGGACTCGCCCAGGACAAAGAAGTGATAGGCGCTCTCAAAGTCGGACACGACGGCGATCATGATGTTGATGGCGACGATCACAAACGGCCATGCGCGGAACCAATGCGCCTTGCCGATCTTGCCCCACTGGTACTTAATGGCAATGAAGCCCCAGCAACCGGCCAGCGCCGCGTATACCTTGGCGTAGTGGAACCAGCTGTTCTGGTACACATGGGTGGGGTTGGTGAGCGCCCACTCGGCACCCTGCGAAACACCGACGGCGATGGCGACGCAGTAGATGGTCATGGCCAGCGGAGCCACGCCAAAGATGATTGCCGCGCCCAGCTTGGTGCGGCGGCCGACCTCGTTGAGCACGATCAGGCCAATAAAGACCATGGCCCAGCCGGCCCAGTGGATAAGGGTATCGCTACCCCAAACATCGAACAGCATGCTGCTCTCCTTTCACACGCCCGCGGCCCCTCTTCTGATCGCGGGCAGTTTGGCCAAATGTCGTCAGTTCTGGGGCTTGCGCTCCGGATACTTGGCGGTATAGCCCTCGATGTGGAGCGTCGAGGCGATGATTTCCTTGACCGTCTCGTCGGGCACATCGGGGTGCGTGCGGATATACATCAACAACCCCATGATGAGGGTGTAGAACGTCTCGTAGACATGGTCGATGCGCAGCTCGTGGTGGGCGACAAAATCCACCACGGTGGTGTCGCAGATATACTGCGCCACACGCTGGACCACGTTGTGCAAAAAGCCGCCGTAGAGCGCGCCGCTGCTCGAGGTGAGCGTGCTCGGCAGCTCGTGGCCGCTGGCGACCAGGCGCTTAAAGAGCGGGGCGACGGTGTCGAGCGCGCCCTCGATATCGCCGACGGTGCGGTTGGCATTCCACTGCTCGAGCTCGGAGATAAAACCGTCGATTGCCTCGTCCATGACGGCGGTGACGGCGGCGTCCATGTCGGCGAAGTAGTGGTAGAACAATGAACGCGTGCAGCCGGCTCGCTTGGTCACGGCCGATACCGATAGGTGGGACACGCCCAGCTCGGAGCTTACGGTGCGTACGGCATCGAGGATCTCGCGACGGCGTTCGTCGCCCGTCAGGCGCTTTGCCGCGCTATCGGATGCGGGGACGGCATCGACCACAGAGGTATCTGCTGCGTTGTTGCCCATGTTTTGCCGCCTTTCATCCTCTTTTGTCTGACCGTTCGCCTAACAGTCTTGAATATTGTTGACGGTTCGTCAATACTATTTTTGACACAATGTCAACAATGGCGGGTGAACGGCATGGGGGCATGCCCAGCCTGCAAAAAAAGAGGGGCGCTGCGGCCTCGTCGGGCTGCGGCAAGAGAAGGGACAACCATGATTCTCAACGGACCGGGGATTAGTTACACCGAGCCCGACATCGGTTCGGAGTTCGTGCCGCCGCTGCCGGAGCATCCGCGCGAGGCCATCGTCAAGCTGTGCGAGCACTGCACCAACCGTCTGCTGCATCGCGATGAGCTGCTGGGCTACGAGTACTGGTCGTTTGCCGAGGCCGCAACCGACGAGCAGGCCGAAGTACTCTGCAAGATGAAGATGCGCCGTCCCTATACGCTGCCCGAGATGGTCAAGCTCACCGGCATGCCCGAAGCCGATATCGAGAAGATGCTCGACGACATGAGCTACACGGGTCTGCTCGAGTACAACTGGGAAAACCCCGAGCGCGCCAAGCAGTGGGTGCTGCCCATGCTGGTGCCGGGTTCCGCCGAGTTCCTCAACATGCGCGTGAGCCAGCTCGAGGAGCACCCGGTCTATGCCAAGTTCTTTGAGCAGGCGTCCAAGGGACCGCTGTCCAAGGCCACGCCGATGGTGCCGCCCGGTGGTGCCGGCATCGGCATGCACGTCATTCCGGTCGAGAAGGCTATCGATGCCGCGAGCACGTCGGTGCCGATCGAGCATATCGAGCATTGGCTCGACAAATACGATGGCAAATATGCCGCCAGCACCTGCAGCTGCCGCGCGAGCCGTCGCGTGATGGGTGAGGGCTGCGCCGACGACCCGGCAGATTGGTGCATCGCCGTGGGCGATATGGCCGACTACGTGGTTGAGACCGATCGTGGCCATTACGTGACCCGCGACGAGGTTTACGACATCCTGCGCCAGGCCGAGGACAACGGCTTTGTGCACCAGATCACCAATATCGACGGCGAGAACAAGATCTTCGCTATCTGCAACTGCAACGTCAACGTGTGCTACGCCCTGCGCACCTCTCAGCTGTTCAACACGCCCAACCTGTCGCGCTCGGCCTATGTCGCCAAGGTCGAGAAGGACAAGTGCGTTGCCTGCGGTCGCTGCGTTGAGGTGTGCCCGGCCGGCGCCGCCAAGCTCGGCCAGAAGCTCTGCAGCAAAAAGGCCGGCGGACAGGTGCCCGAGTATCCGCGCCAGGAGCTGCCCGACGCCACCAAATGGGATCACACCAAGTGGTCGCCCAACTACCGCAACGACAACCGTATCGAGACGCATGAGTCCGGCACCGCTCCCTGCAAGACGGCCTGCCCCGCGCACGTTGCCGTTCAGGGCTATTTGAAGCTCGCGGCTCAGGGTCGCTATGACGAGGCTCTGGCGCTCATCAAGCGCGAGAACCCGCTGCCCGCTATCTGCGGCCGCGTGTGCAACCGCCGCTGCGAGGATGCCTGCACCCGCGGCCGTGTGGACGCCGCCGTGGCTATCGACGAGGTCAAGAAGTTCATCGCCCAGCGCGATCTGGATGCCGCGACTCGCTATGTCCCACCTGTGGTGACCCCGACGCGTGCCGGCGGCTTCGACCAGAAGATCGCCATCATCGGCGCCGGTCCGGCCGGTCTGTCCTGCGCCTTCTATCTGGCCGAGAAGGGCTACAAGCCCGTCGTGTTCGAGAAGAACGAGCGCCCGGGCGGCATGCTCACCTACGGCATTCCCAGCTTTAAGCTGCAGAAGGACGTCATTGAGGCCGAGGTCGAGGTCATTCGCCTGATGGGTGCCGAGTTCCGCTATGGCGTGGAAGTCGGTCGCGACGTGACGCTCGACGAGCTGCGCGCGCAGGGCTTTAAGGCCTTCTACGTTGCCATTGGCTGCCAGGGCGGCCGCCTTGCCGGCATTCCGGGCGAGGATGCCGAGGACGTGACCGTGGCCGTCGACTTCCTTCGCGAGGTTAACAGCGGCAAGATCGACGCGCTGCCCGGCCGCACCATTGTGGTGGGCGGCGGCAACGTGGCTATCGATGTCGCGCGCAACGCCTGCCGTCTGGGTTCCGAGCACGTTGAGATGTTCTGCCTGGAGAGCGAGGCCCAGATGCCCGCCAGCGAGGAGGAGCGTCGCGAGGCCGTTGAGGACGGTGCTCACATCAGCTGCGGCTGGGGCCCCAAGGAGATTCACCTGGACGAGGCCGGTCGTGTGTGCGGTATCACCTTCAAGCGCTGCACGCGTGTCTTTGACGACGAGGGCCGTTTTGCGCCCGAGTACGACGAGAACGATCTGCGCCGTGTCGATGCCGACCGTGTCGTCATGTCGATTGGCCAGTCCATTGTGTGGGGCGACCTGCTGGCTGGCTCCAAGGTGGAGCTCGGCCGCGGCCAGGGCGCCCTTGCCGATCCCCAGACTTACCAGACCGCCGAACCCGACATCTTTGTGGGTGGTGACGTCTATACCGGTCCGAGCTTTGCCATCGACGCCATCGCCGCCGGCCACGAGGCCGCGGTGTCCATCCATCGCTTTGTGCAGCCGGGCTCCACGCTCACCATCGGCCGCAACCAGCGCCGCTACACCGCGCTCGACCGCGACGACGTTGTGCTCGAGAGCTACGACAACGCGAGCCGCGAGGTTGCGCATGTGGACCGCGAACGCGAGAAGGCTGCGCCGTTTAGCGAGTATGTTGAGACCTTTACCGAGGAGCAGGTGCGCGCCGAGACCGCCCGCTGCCTGGGCTGCGGCGCCTCGATCGTCGACCCCAACAAGTGCATCGGCTGCGGCCTGTGCACCACCAAGTGCGCGTTTGACGCCATCCATCTGGATCGCGACCGCCCCGAGTGCTCCACGATGGTCAAATACGAGCAAAAGCTCCCAAGTCTGGGCAAGTATGCTTTGAAGCGCGCCATCAAGATTAAATTCGGGAAGAAGTAAGAGACCTAACAAGTAAGTGAACGGCGCAGAGAGCGGTTGGACAGCGAGCGAGTCCCAGGCGTGGCGAGGTGCCTTGAAAGAGGAGGGCATAGGGCTTTTGCCCATGCCCGACGATTGAAAGGCAGATCGCCCGTCTGGGACTCGCGCAGCGTCAAGCCGACCGCCGTTCGTTAGAACGGCGGAAGGAATTAAAAGTGCACGAGCTCGGAATCGTTTACCACATTATCCGCGATGTTGAGAATGTGGCGCGCGCCAATGGCGTGCGTCGCGTTTCGAGCGTGACGTTGCTGCTGGGCGAAGTCTCGGGCGTCGTTCCCGACTTGCTGCTCGACGCTTGGCGCTGGGCGGCAGATAAAAAGTCCATCACCGAGGGTGCGGAGCTTATCGTGGAGCCCGTCGAGGCCGTGACGCATTGCGAGGCGTGCGGCCGCGACTATGCGACGGTTGAGCACGGCAAGACCTGCCCCCATTGCGGCAGCGGCGAAACATATCTGCTACAGGGCCAGGAGGTCATGATCAAGCAGATCGAGACCCCCGACGAGGACCCGGCAGACGCTGCTCCCGACGGTCCTTCCGACGCTCCCGACGCCGTCGACGCCGCCAACCCCCTCCACATCGCCTAACTTGGTCGTTGGGGACGTTCTTAAACGACTAGTCAAACAAGAACGTCCCCAACGACTAG